>NZ_JAWUEH010000003.1:0-344925 GCF_033550225.1 Providencia sp. 2023EL-00965
CGGAAAGTCCTCCCTGCGTCCGCTGATGGCCGGCAGCAGCCCGTCGTTGCCTGATGGATCCAACCCCTCCGCTGCTATAGTGCAGTCGGCTTCTGACGTTCAGTGCAGCCGTCTTCTGAAAACGACAAGGGCCGCGCCGCTTCGTCAGAATAGAGTCTGCTTTCCCATTTTTTGACACATGCCCGCGAAGGTTATAGATTTCAGCCTGACAGAAACGGGGTTTGAGGCGCAACGGAACAGAAAGTGCACTTAAGCCGCCTTCAACCAAGGAGACATCGTGCAGGGGCACCGCATCGGCTACGTCCGGGTCAGCAGCTTCGACCAGAACCCGGAACGCCAACTGGAACAGACCCAGGTGAGCAAGGTGTTCACCGACAAGGCATCCGGCAAGGACACCCAGCGCCCCCAGCTCGAAGCGCTGCTGAGCTTCGTCCGCGAGGGCGACACGGTGGTGGTGCACAGCATGGATCGCCTGGCCCGCAACCTCGACGACCTGCGCCGCCTGGTGCAGAAGCTGACCCAGCGCGGCGTGCGAATCGAGTTCTTGAAGGAGGGGCTGGTATTCACCGGCGAGGACTCGCCGATGACCAACCTGATGCTGTCGGTAATGGGGGCCTTCGCTGAGTTCGAGCGCGCTCTGATCCGTGAGCGGCAGCGCGAGGGTATCGCCCTGGCCAAGCAGCGCGGCGCGTACCGGGGCCGCAAGAAGGCCCTGTCCGACGAGCAGACTGTTACCCTGCGGCAGCGGGCGGCGGCAGGTGAGCCCAAGGCGCAGCTCGCCCGCGAGTTCAACATCAGCCGCGAAACTCTCTACCAGTACCTCCGCACGGACGACTGACACATGCCGCGTCGCTTGATCCTCTCGGCCACGGAGCGGGACACCCTGCTCGCGCTGCCGGAAAGCCAGGATGACCTGATCCGCTACTACACCTTCAACGATTCCGACCTGTCACTGATCCGCCAGCGGCGCGGCGACGCCAACCGTCTGGGCTTTGCGGTGCAACTCTGCCTGCTGCGCTACCCCGGCTATGCGTTGGGCACTGACAGCGAGCTGCCCGAACCGGTCATCCTGTGGGTGGCCAAGCAAGTCCAGACCGATCCGGCGAGTTGGACGAAGTACGGCGAGCGCGATGTGACCCGTCGTGAGCACGCCCAGGAACTGCGCACCTACCTTCAACTGGCCCCGTTCGGCCTGTCCGACTTCCGCGCCCTGGTGCGCGAGCTGACCAAACTGGCCCAGCAGACCGACAAGGGCTTGCTGCTGGCCGGCCAGGCGCTGGAGAGCCTGCGGCAGAAGCGACGCATCCTGCCGGCGTTGAGCGTGATCGACCGGGCTTGCTCGGAGGCCATTGCACGGGCCAATCGGCGGGTCTACCGCGCCTTGGTCGAACCTCTCACCGACTCGCATCGGGCCAAGCTGGACGAGTTGCTTAAGCTCAAGGCCGGCAGCAGCATCACCTGGTTGACCTGGCTGCGGCAGGCACCGCTGAAACCCAACTCCCGCCACATGCTTGAGCACATCGAACGGCTGAAGACATTTCAGCTGGTGGACTTGCCCGAAGGCCTTGGCCGGCACATCCACCAGAACCGCCTGCTCAAGCTGGCCCGCGAGGGTGGGCAGATGACGCCCAAAGACCTTGGCAAGTTCGAGCCGCAGCGACGTTATGCGACCCTGGCCGCCGTGGTACTGGAGAGCACTGCAACCGTGATTGATGAGCTGGTGGATCTGCACGACCGCATCCTGGTCAAGCTGTTCAGCGGCGCGAAACACAAGCATCAGCAGCAGTTCCAGAAGCAGGGCAAGGCGATCAATGACAAAGTGCGCCTGTACTCCAAGATTGGCCAGGCGCTGCTGGAGGCAAAGGAAAGCGGCAGCGATCCCTACGCCGCCATCGAGGCGGTGATTCCCTGGGACGAGTTCACCGAGAGCGTCAGTGAGGCCGAGCTGCTGGCCCGGCCGGAGGGCTTCGACCACCTGCACCTGGTCGGCGAGAACTTCGCCACCCTGCGCCGCTACACGCCGGCCCTGCTGGAGGTACTGGAGCTGCGCGCCGCCCCGGCCGCACAAGGCGTGCTGGCAGCCGTGCAGACCCTGCGTGAGATGAACGCCGACAACCTGCGCAAGGTGCCGGCCGATGCCCCCACCGCCTTCATCAAGCCGCGCTGGAAGCCGCTGGTGATCACCCCGGAAGGCCTCGACCGGCGCTTCTACGAAATCTGCGCGCTGTCCGAGCTGAAGAACGCCCTGCGCTCCGGCGACATCTGGGTCAAGGGCTCGCGGCAGTTCCGCGACTTCGACGACTACCTGTTGCCGGCCGAGAAGTTCGCCGCGCTCAAGCGGGAACAGGCCCTGCCGCTGGCGATCAACCCGAACAGCGACCAGTACCTGGAAGAGCGCTTGCAGCTGCTGGACGAGCAGTTGGCCACTGTCGCCCGCCTGGCCAAGGACAACGATCTGCCCGATGCCATCCTCACCGAGTCCGGCCTGAAAATCACCCCGCTGGATGCGGCGGTGCCGGATCGGGCGCAGGCGCTGATCGACCAGACCAGTCAGTTACTGCCGCGCATCAAGATCACCGAACTGCTGATGGACGTGGACGATTGGACGGGCTTCAGCCGCCACTTCACCCACTTGAAGGACGGGGCCGAGGCCAAAGACCGGACGTTGCTGCTGTCCGCGATCCTCGGTGATGCAATCAACCTCGGACTGACCAAGATGGCCGAGTCGAGCCCCGGCCTGACCTACGCCAAGCTGTCCTGGCTACAAGCCTGGCATATCCGCGATGAAACCTATTCGGCGGCCTTGGCCGAGCTGGTCAATCACCAGTACCGCCATGCCTTCGCTGCCCATTGGGGCGACGGCACCACCTCATCCTCCGATGGCCAGCGCTTCCGCGCTGGCGGCCGGGGTGAGAGCACCGGGCACGTCAACCCGAAGTACGGCAGCGAGCCAGGACGGCTGTTCTACACCCACATCTCCGACCAATACGCGCCGTTCAGCACACGCGTGGTGAATGTCGGCGTCCGAGATTCCACCTATGTGCTCGACGGCCTGCTGTATCACGAGTCCGACCTGCGGATCGAGGAGCACTACACCGACACGGCCGGTTTCACCGATCACGTCTTCGCCCTGATGCACCTGCTGGGCTTCCGCTTCGCGCCACGCATCCGCGACCTCGGCGAAACCAAACTGTACGTGCCGCAGGGCGTGCAGGCCTACCCGACGCTGCGCCCGCTGATCGGTGGCACCCTGAACATCAAGCACGTGCGCGCTCATTGGGACGACATCCTGCGCCTGGCCAGCTCGATCAAGCAGGGCACCGTTACCGCCTCGCTGATGCTGCGCAAGCTCGGCAGCTATCCGCGTCAGAACGGCCTGGCTGTCGCCCTGCGCGAACTGGGCCGGATCGAACGCACGCTGTTCATCCTGGACTGGCTGCAAAGTGTTGAACTGCGCCGCCGCGTGCATGCCGGCCTGAACAAAGGTGAGGCGCGTAACTCGCTGGCCAGGGCGGTGTTCTTCAACCGCCTTGGGGAAATCAGGGATCGGAGCTTCGAGCAGCAGCGCTACCGGGCCAGCGGCCTCAACCTGGTGACGGCGGCTATCGTGCTGTGGAACACGGTGTACCTGGAACGCGCCACCCAGGGGTTGGTCGAGGCCGGCAAGCCGGTGGACGGCGAGCTGCTGCAATTCCTGTCGCCGCTGGGCTGGGAGCACATCAACCTAACCGGCGATTACGTCTGGCGGCAGAGCCGCAGACTGGAAGACGGGAAGTTTCGGCCCCTACGGATGCCCGGAAAACCTTAGCGTACGATTTTTTCCGAATTCTGCGGGCTCCCCTAAATCTGCTAGTGCCTTTTAGGAGGGAATAAACAAAAGCAGCTGGTAAAGCAAACGAACCAACTGAGTGTTCCGGGTCTCCTCCATTAGCACTTGAAGTAAGGCTTACGTCGTATAGTAATATGTTGCTTCCCCATGAGTGGTGTACTATCCTGCCCAATTGATTGAAGTCAAAAGCTGAGTATCCTGTAGGTTCTTGTCTTTCATTTAAATACATTTTTTTTGCTTCGTAGTAAATTACCCCCTCGATGGTCACCTCATTAGATAAGATTACTTTAATAAAAAAAAGTACGTCCCCTGAAGCTGTCTCAGCCTTGCCTTTTTGCTTATATGACTCCCAAACAGTAGATTGGTTTTGCGATTTCCATTTCAATTGCTTCCCTAAGCTACCAATGGCATTCAATGCGTTCGTTGTTATCTGATTTTCATCCCAAGAACCATTTTTATCGGTTCGTAGTGCATTAGCTAAGACATCCTTAATAGATTTATCAGCTTCAATGATCCAGTCGTTTTTGTTTAATTCCGTCATTTAATATCCATATAAAAGTAGGTTAAAAGTGTAAGCTCATTGCTGTGCTTTGCTGTCTAGCGTTGCGTAATAGCCCGCGCCAGGCAGTGTCTCGGAAAGCTTGCGGTAATGAGCTAATCTCTCACGGAAATATTCTCTCAGGTGCTCTGGCTGCTCCTGTTCAACTTGAACATCAAGCACTTGCTTATTTAGTCGCTCTTTATAAGCAACGGCTGAAGCAGCAAGGTCAACATTAACCTTGTCCATTTCTTCTTTAGATAATTCCGCTAAGTTGTGTCCCATGTCGTGCCTTTAATTTAACGTCTAATCCATCGATCATAATATGGTTAAAGTATAAGTCTATGCACATTGAAAGATAACAAGATGCGTTGGCTCTCATTTTCATCTTTCAATTCCATTTCTGACACTTTGAGGTTCGAAATCTCCTCAGGAAACCCAATTGTTAAAATTGTTAACGCGATACATATAATGAGGATTATGTTAAATAAGCCATTGATTTATAAAGGCATTTCGCGATTATAATTTTATGCGTTCCTGCCCTACTCGTCTACTTGCAGGTTAATGCAAAATTACACAATGTTGAGTCACTTCAAAAAAAAGAGAGCAAACGCTCTCTTCTTTTCTTATTATCGAGTAGATATCAGATTAGTTAAACCACTCTGGATTCCTGGCTTTATCCATCACAAAAATCTGTTCAGTGCTCTGCATGACATCGTTCGGTGTCAGCATTAACTCATCGTGGCGCACGATAAATGGCCGAAGTCTCACTAGGCCATTTTTCTGGCTATAGATATTCATGACTGCGTGCATGCGTTCGCCGGGTGAAATCAAAGTGAGCCATTGGCGATAAGCGCCAGTGTTTTTGATGTAATTCACTAACGCAAAGCTGAGCGCGCCAGCATGCTTTTGCGATAATGCTTTTTTCCTACTTTTTTTAATGAGCTGAGCTATTGCCTCCACATGAGCCCCAATGGGCACATCAAGGTTTGTGCGCGCTGAATCAAAGTCCCGCTGTCCAATGGTCACCAAATGCACCTGATCATCTCGGTAGTCCCGCAGATAAAAAACATGGGAGGTAAACGGTGTTGAGTGAATGTGGTCTCCCAACTGCCAGCCAAATGCATTTAAGTTCGCGGCGGAAATCTGTTTATCAATTATTGCAGTCATTCTGAGCTCCTTCTGTACGTTAATACAGAAATGGTAAGCCCGCCCAGTCGCCTGACGAAATCACTTAACCGAGATCATGCGTAATAATTCAAGAAACAATGTCTGGCTTTTGAAATGCCCAATTAGCCAAGAAAGGCATTTATCCAAAGAGGATAAACCAATTTTGTCACAAAGGTTGGATGAAACGGCTAGTTTTATCGGCGCTTTTCAGTTGTGCGCACCATCGAGTGATTTGTTAAATTCTGGTTAATTTGTGCCCACATTGCACATAGGTCATTCATGCTGCATAAACGCGACCCACGGTGGTAAAAATGCAAATTATACTGAGCAAATATATACTTGCTGTAAGCAATGGAAAAATCGTGACAATTTTATCACGCATTTTCGCTTCAAATGTTCATTCGTGGTTTATGCATTTTTTGACCAAAAAAAGACTTCCATCTAATTCTGAAGAATGTATGATTTAAATCAATGCAAACGAATGTGAAGCATTGTATGTCTGGGTGGGGATCCAGTGTGGGGGGTGACTTTTAACGAGTCACCCCCTTTTTTACGGCTTAAACCTCACTCATATTCCATTAGTTTTTATGCATAAATATGCAATTACTAACACGCTGTTAATTGTACCGAAAAGGACAACAAAACAGGGTGCTTTTCCGTTGACCCTTATTTGGCAAAATCTATACCCTACAGGGAAAAGGTAAGGATTTGATTGACTGGAAAAACAATGAGCGAGAGCAACGAAGCAAAAAGTTACAAGCACATACAATTAATGCAGCGCATTACGAAAATGTCCACGGCTGAAGATTGGGAAAGTGCCCGTACTGAATGGTCATTACAGCAAGTTTTTCGGGCGCAGATAGCTGACCAGTGCTTGTGCGGCCATCAGCCAATCATAAAAATCTGCGTTATCAAAAATAAAACGAACAACAAGGCTGCAAGAGTTGGGAACTGCTGCGTCAATAAATTCATGGCTCTGGGTTCGGATGGCATTTTCAATGCAATTGATCGGATATCAAAAGACGGTACGAAAGCAGCCAGTCGAAAATTGCTTGAAATGGCATTGGCTCAATCCGTGATTACCCCCTGGGAATTTGAGTTTTACCTGAGCAACATCGACAAGCGGAAGCTAACGCAGAAACAACGGAAAACGCGTGAGTCTATCAATGCCAAATTAGCAGACATGGGTGAAGAAAGTCGTGCGCTGGTCTACGGTGCAAGTCACATCCAAACCGCATTCAATCAGAATGTCATCAACCAGTGGGAAAAGGACTTCGCATTGCGGACCTTTCCTATGAAAAAATTAACGGTCAAACAGCACGCGATACGAGCTAACATCCAAACCAAAATGATGCAGGCCGGGATTTCCAAAGCGCTACCGGAAACCACCGCAGAAGCGCAGGCCCTCGCAAAGGTTAGTGCCACCCCCTTCTGTGTCATTTCAGATCCTGAACAACTGGTAGTCAAATTGGCCGAGGCACGGGAAAAGGGCTATATCTCCGCCTGGGAAAAAGACATTTTTGAACGCAAGCATAACACTAAGGGATTCAGCACAATCGCTGAGCGTGCGGCAATCCTGCGTGTCAGAGCGGCTATACAGCGTCTGTTGAATGAGGGCTAATCCGTGAGCCCACATCACCTAACCATTCCACCAGCCCGACCTTCATTAACCGAGATTGCCCAGAAGGCAAGAATTATACTCGACGGGTTACTAGCACACTGCAATGTTTCCTCAACCAAGGGAACCTGTCTATATGCCAGTTTGATGCTGGCCGCAATGTTAACCCGAGGCGGCTATCCGACACGGATCCGTGGAGGTGATGGGTACGCTGACGGAGGGTTATACACATCATCATCTCAGCACGGCCATTATTGGTGTGAAGCAACTGCGGATAATGCTGACTTTATTGTTGACCTGACTGCGGATCAGTTTGGATTTGAGGTCGTGGTTATAAAGCGAGCAAATGCAACTGATTGGCCGAGATACATCCCCGGCTGCCAGGCAACCGTTGACCTGCACGTTAGCTTAAATCTAGAGGGCTAATCCAATGATGCCTTTGAAATTTAAATCAAGCTTTTTGATCGCCATTTTATCCACAAATTCTGTACATAACCCTGTGCAAAATAGGTCACAAAATTTCGATAGTGACTTGCCCTCGGTTAAAATATCAGCACTGTAGTAATCAAATAGGACCTCAACATGACTCAAGAGAACATCGCGTGGTCGATTACTGACGAACTCAAGCTTGTGAAGGGGCTGAAGGATAACTACTCTTTTACAGCCTTATCGTCAGTCATCGGTAAGGATGTGGAAGAAATTCAACGCAAGTGTATCGCGATGGATTTGTACATTGCCACTTGTGAAAACATTGATGACCTCAGCCAGATAACCCTGGTGCCAAATCACCAGGTCGGTATTGCTTGCTTGGGTAAAACTATGTCCGGCATTTATCGCAATCTGACCGAGATGGGATGGGCTCCACAGGTATGGCGTGGAGAGCAATCACTGCGGTCGCCTGAGTGGTGGACATCACGCCCTGCTCTTGCGTTTCGTTATAACGACGATGCTGACGCGCCTGCTCGCCGAACAGTTCACTTGCTCAATAACGGTAAGCCTTGGACTCCAGAGGATGTGGGCATGATGCTGACAGCTCTGTCTCAGCGCCCCAGTAAGGATGCACTAACGCAGGTACTGATGCGCAGCATGTCTAATATTATTCAACAGCTCTCTATCATGGGTTTGGTTCGTGTCGGAACTGCTGAAGACTCAGGGGAGGCCAAGGTCTGGATGTGCGCAACTATCCAGCCACGAGTGCTGTCGAAAATGCGTTATTTTGACGTGCTACCTATGTTGCACAATGGCTGGCTCATTGATGGTTTGCAATTAACAGCCCCAACCTGGTGGTCTGACGCAACCCAGATCACCGACCTGATTCCAGGCTCCTGGCCGCTGAAAGCTTCAGTCACAGAAGCCGATACACCAGTTCGGTGTAATGAGCACATGATGGCCGCTGCAACCTTGTTGAAAGCAGTGAATGCCAAACGACAGGCTATTGATACCGCAGCACCTCAACCCCCTCCTCTGGCTGAAAAAAACGCCACCCCCGCAGCTTCGACACCACCTACATCCACTGAAAAGCGCCAGCCAGCACCTGCTCGTGAAAAAACGCGCAACGGTAAATTATGGTTCGCTGGCAACTATAAATTCCTATTCACTTTACTTGGGGAGCATCATTCGCCAGACGTGATAGCCAAAAAAATGGATCGGACAGCAGGTGCAATCAGCTCACGCATTCAACTCATCGGCCTGACACGTTACATTAAAAGTGAGATTGAAGGTGAGAAAGGAACGGTCTGTATTGTCGATGAAGTTTCCATTGACACGCTACGCAAACAACCTGACTTTGTTAAAGATCAGCTGATAGGTGCTGGCTGGAAAGAGAAAGGAAACTTCCTATACTCACCTGACTGGTGGCTCAAATACCCCCACCAGCTGGGATGATCCAACAAGAAAAGGCAACCACATGGTTGCCTTTTTATTACCGACGTGTCAGTAAAGCTCTCCTGACGTTAGCAACAACACATCACCGACGATCGGCCCTTCCAGGCAAACATGTTCCTCCAGCAAAGTGGTGGCTCGTTGATTCAAACCCAGCTCGCTGTGTTTCGCGTCTTCATTCATGAGAACACGATCATAGACCACACCATTCAACGTGATGCCCTGACTTAGCTGAGAAAACTCAGGGTACCCTTTCAGAACGCTTTGAACGAATACAGGGTCAAGAAGCCCTTGCTCATCAGCCTTGGTGACTGTGGTATCACTCTGGCCGGTTCCTGCTCGGATAATCAATGCCATTAAAACCTCTGCGTTGGTAAGAGCCTTAATTATCTCATGGCACTGTATGGAGCCAGATTTTTTTCCCCCTCGTTTCGCTCTCCTTTTCTGTGTTTTTGTCAGAATGCCCGTGTTTAAATTGGGAACTGCCTACGCTGCCCGAAAGCGTTAAACGCCAGCCGGGTATGGACCCATTTTGACTGGAGAAGAAAAATGCCTAAGCTCGACTTGTTTGATGTGCTGATGATTGGTGGTGGAGTTGCCTTACTGGCTGGTCACTACATTTGGTCAAAATTCTTTAAGAAGCCGGATGATGAGGGAAAGGATTACGCCGAACCTCCGGCTATTATGTCAGCGGCCTCTCAAGCAGAAGAGGAAAACGATCACAACAAGCACTACCATTAATCAAAAGCCCCGGCAAAACCGGGGCTCTTCGTTTCTATGAATTGTGGTTCACGGCTGCGTTCTCAGTTGCTTCAGCAAACGCAGATTTCTATTTGCGAATCCAGACAACGTGATGAGTATCATTGTCATCACAAGTAAAGCACAGTTCAGTATTCGTGATATTCCTGCGATTTCAGCCGACTCCTGATACTTCACTTCAATGCTTGGTTTGGCATCATTAACAATGCTTGGCTCAAGTCGCTGGGCCAATTCATATAATCGATATGCCAACTCGCTATCCACAAAATAATTATCCCTCAAAATGCGAACACTGAGGGCTGCGACTCGGCTCGCTTTATCCAGAAGCTTGTTAGCTTCCTTCTCGTCAGAAGTGTTCTGCGCGGCCACAGCCAGAGCCTGAACCAATGCCACGCTTATGGACATCGCACGACGAGCGTCACCCGCAGCATAGCCTGAACGTATTTCACCTTCAAAAGCGGTAACCGCATTTGTATCATTGCTCCCCTTTTCCATCGCATCCTTCAGGATAAGGCCAACCCCTGGGTATTCTGTCGTGATCGCGCTCAGTAATTCATTAACCTCACCGGCAGGAATAAGTATTTCAGTCCGTACCGAAGTGGCGCTAGGTAACGATTTTGGTTCATCATGCGTCAGGATTATTGTTGAAAAAATGACACCGGCGACAGGCGCAATGATGATGAGGTACGATGCTTCTGACTGCATTATCGCAATCCCTACCACGACAACGGCCAATGCAACTAAAAATGGAATACTATACGAAAGGTATTTTTCAATAACCCCGCCGATTGTGACAAATCCCCCTTCTATCGACGCCCCTGAACCGAGAGACAAATTAACAGGTTTATTGATCGCCATAGCATGGAGTGTATCCAGTTCAAACTGTTGCATCCAACTGAATATCCAGACGAAACCCGCAAGCAGCAACAGGATGCAACCCGTCAAAAACAATCGATTTCGCTTGTGTTGAATACGTTTTTCAGTCGAGACAATATCTGGTTCTGTCTTAACCATTCCCCCCTCCGGACACTAAACGTTAAATGAGATGGCCGAATAACTCGGCCTATGATGTAACTGCTAAATTATTCCGCCAGTTCCAAAAGCAGTTCACGGCGGTGCTTCTGCCAGGCGTCTGTACGTTCAGATAGGCGAGCGTAGTGGCCTTCGCTTTCACGTTGGATCCGTTTAATCTCGCGCGCGGCACCGCCGATGGTGTTTGAAATGTGCTCCAATGTTGACTCATCATACACCGGGCGATGTCCTTCCCGTGCAATTCGGATGGAGCTCTCGCTGACCAAGTCTGCCTGGTGTCTCGCCTGCGCATTAACGACATCGCCCACTGCCTGAACCAGCTTTGAACGGTTGTTACTTTGTGTGGCCTGATCCACCAGCAAGTGAGCGCGTTTGGCAGATGGGAGTGTTACACGCTTGATGGTTTCAAACTGGTCAAGCATGTTGAGGTTATTTCGCTGCATCATTCGGATCATGGTCAAATCCTCAAAGCATTTCTGCTGCGTCATGATGATATCTACTTTGCGTTTTTTCAGTACGGCCAGCTGGTGGTCGATATTACTGACTTCCAAAGCAAGCAAATTGTTTTCTGGGTCGCTCTTCAATGCCTTGCGGCGCTGTTTCAGGGTGGCTTCAATATGCTCTATCGCGAAACCTGCGGCCACAATATTAATGCCCGACTCATGCACTTCGGCCAGCACTTCCTCATACAAAATGTCGAGGTTATTGTTGTGACCAATGAGATCAGTCGAGATGCTGGTGATGTCTTCCGTCAGTAAGCTGACTTGGTTTTTAACGTTGTCAAAACGGTCATTCGCCCGATGAGCGAGTCGAAGTGCGCGCGTCGCGTAGTACCCGAGCACTGGGATTTTCAGTAACAGCTGCTGCACCTTGCCAGGCTGTACAGACGTACTGATATCGCGAGCAAGTTCAACGATTTCATTCAGCCGCTTGCCGTCCTTGCCTTGGTTATAGACATGAACGTTTTCCAACAGCTTATCCAGATAGGCACCATCGGGTGATTTGCTGCGGCCAAAGTTATGTGCGCTCCTTGGATCGCCCAGCACAAGGGTGTTTGCGACGGCAGCGACCTGATCGCGCTGAGCTGGGGTGACGGCAAACTTTTCAGACTCTTTGTTCAAAATAATCTGATCAGCGGTGACAGTGATTGTGTTGGTCATATCAGCTACCCTTTTTAACGTTATCGTTGAGTTTGTTTACCAACGTTCGAAAACGCTGTTCGACTTGCGGATCTATCTCGATATTGGCCGCTCCACTTCGCAGTTGTTTTATTTGGTGATGCCAGATAGGGATTGCACTTTTCACAACCGCATCCAGAAGGTCTACCTCTGTTGCGGCAGAGTGCAGCAACATCCCTACCTGAACCTTATTCATTTCTGAAGAGGCTTTGGTGACTTCCAGATTAAGGATGCGTTGAGCTAAGCGGGTCAGTCCGTACTCCAACTGATCTGATAGCCCCTCCCCACTTTCACGATATTGGGCTATAAATGCCCGGCCTTCTTGGATGTAAGCGTCCAAAGCTTCAATGTCACGCGTATAGATTTGCTCAAGCGCCAACAAGATATGCACGCCTTTTTGCGCCTGCTCCAGTATCAATGGGGCTTGTGCCACCAGCCGATCGACACGACGACAATTCATGGTGAACTCAATCATGCGTGTTTCTTTTGACCCCGTCAGGGCATCCCAGATGCGGGACAGGAATCCCGTCTTGCGCTTGAAGTACACCGCAGGGTCACAAGCCTCAAGGTGCTTTACCAAGAGTGCGCTTGTTTCGCTGATTTTCGTATCTTCAGATCCCGATTTCATGGCTTCTTCCAGCGTCATTTTGTTACCGTTGAAATCAAGGATGTCATCGGAATGGGACAGTAATTTGGGACCAAAGCTAACAACGCCTATCGCGTCATTGACGAACGCGGGTAATTGCCGAGCAATCAGGCTGGTGGACATGCGCACTCCTAAAGAACAATAGAATCTACCTTCAAGCTATCACGACAAATTTGCTGACAAAGAAAATGAGGTCAATTTTTATCAGTAATAAGCCCCCTTTTTTTCGTCTTCGTTTTGTCGATGAAAAAACTCAGTCACCGGTTAGGTGTTCGGTATCCTGTCCGCATCCATAAACAGGAGGAAGCTATGCTCCGATTCGTACCATTGATGATCTTGACTGGCCGCCTACGGCTCAACCGCGTATTCACGTTACTGACTGACGGTGCTGTTTCTGTTGCCTTTTGGTTCTGTTTATCGGGGGAATTAACTTGGATTGTCCCAGTCGGTTTGCTGGCTCTTTTCTTACTGGTTTTTGCGGTGATCGGGTATCGCTGTTATTACCTGCCGGTAAAAACGAATCGGGTAATCCGTGTACGCTTTAGTCGTGATGACCAATTCGTCAACTTGTCCCTCATAATCATGGAAGGAGGCGAAGAAATAGAGTATCCATTGGCCGTAAAAATGGCGCAAGGTAGCGCATATCACTTCTACCTGTTGTCAATTTACATACGCCTGGCTGATTCACTCACTCGTTACGCGCGTTCTTTGAAGGCGGTGCATTCATGAATGGGCTCGGTATTTTATTTGTCGGGCTGGTGGCAGTTTTGGGCCGAGATGTCATCAAACGCCGAAAACCGCAACCCTGGCTTGTGATCGCCCTTGCCTTGTCCGTGACGTTGTTTGTCAGTGATCGGTGGATAGGCTCAATCTACAGCGTCCCTACGGGCTCCATGCAGCCCACCTATAAAGTAGGTGACTATGTTACGGCGGTCAGGCTGGGGGGATTGCTGGACGATGGCCGATTAATGCGCGGCGATGTAGCTGTGTTCAAGGCTCCTTCAGTACCTCGCACGCTTTATACAAAGCGCATTATCGGCATTCCCGGTGATGTGGTTGAATTTGACACAGACAAAACGTATCGAGTCAATGGTAGGGTACTGGGGCAAAAAACCGAAGAAAAAGGTGGTTTCCTTGTGTTCTCGGCCTGTGATGAGCGCACTGGTAAACCGTACAGATTTGTGATCGATACACACGCTGCTTATGTACCAACAAAAGGTCGCTGGGTTATTCCTGAAGGCTATTACTTTATGGCCGGGGACAACCGTGATCACTCATGGGATAGTCGTTACTGGGAAAACCCACCTGGCACACCAAAGCCTTTACGAGGATTGGTCCCGCATGACCGGATTCATGCCCGTGTCATACACACATTGTTCAATTTTAATCCGTTCAACAATTACGATGCGCTCGACGTACAAATGGCAGTGATCCGCCAAGGTGCAGATGGTGCGCGAAAATGATGATTGAAATCTTCTACCAGACAAAATCACCTGAAATGGTGGCTGAATTCGCTCGTGCCGTAGAAGCCTACAATGAGTGGAGAGCTCAGACTCTGGCTGTCTGTGAACGGCTTGGGTTCATCAACTTTTCAGGACCAGACTTCTGCGTACCTGAATATTTTTTCCGCTCACGTTATGAACACATCCAAAAAGTGACCGGCTTTAAGTTGGCCGGGGATGATTCCCTTTTGGCTGAGACTGATCACATTCCCTATGCCTTGCGTCATGACAACCCTGCTGGTGAGGCTGTCTCTCGTGAGCTAATGCAATTAGCTGTAAATGCTTTGACTGCGCTAGGTGTTGATTGTGCGCTATACGGTGAGCCTGGTGCAATGGGATATCAACGCGCTATCTGCATGATGCTGGGCATTAATCAGCGCGTCACGGCAGGGGCTGTCATTGGTTTTTCCCAAATATGGGCAATATCTGACGAGCAAGGAAACTTCTCTCTCGTTTGCTCCATTCCCGTGAATGCCCGTGAAGATACCATGACCTATGAACTACCGGATATGCCTGAAGGCTGGGAGGATATATCGGCTCAGCAGGTAATCCACTTATTCAATAACCACAATTCCATCGTCATGAAGGAGTAATGCAATGAAATATCTGTCAGTTTTGATGGTTCTAATCCTTGGGGGGTGCGCTAACGTCGGGCCGGGAAAGCCGATGCCTGTGACACCTCTGTCAGCCCCAGCGCAACAGAAAGCGCCGAGCAAAGAGGTGACGACGGATCCAGTGACGGAGCTGGATGCACTACAAGTCTTATTTAACGAAGGGCTCGCTGAGGATGCTCAGTATGAAAGCGCCCGATTTATTGAGGGGAGCAACCAAACCATGATTATCGCGTCTGTCCTAAATGTCCCCTGCCAAATGGTTTTTCGGTTTGTTGAAGCAACGAACGGGGATTTTTGGATCCCCAACCAAATCGCATGCGATAACCAGGATGCTATGGCTGGGTACGTGCCTGCGGCCGAAACTGGAGTGATTTCGTCAGCGGATCTGCCGATGATAAACTCGGCACATTCAAATGACTAAGCTACTTTGTTGAGGTTTATATGGTTTTGCGTGTGGTGAACTACGTTTTAATGTTAATGATAGCTGGTGTTTATGCCCTGGCTGTATATGCCAGTAAGAATGAGGCCGAGCTCTTCCACATTATCGGTGTTGGAAACATGGCTTTGTTCTGTGCCGCTGTATTTTTGCTGGCCCGCAAAGAAATTTACTACATCTGGGCAACGTATGTCTTATCACTAGTGGTTTACTATGCTGTCATTTCACCATACCTACCTCTCATCCCTGAAATTGTCGTTTACGGCACGCCATCCGTAGTGGGGTTGATTGCCGTTTACGACATCGTGATTCTAAATTCCAATGAGCTGTCGGTGAGGGCCAAGGCTCGCCGGGCTTGGCCTAAAAAACGAAAATAGGTGCAGTAAATGTCGAAAGGAAAGAAACGTCAGGTTACACCCGAAAAGGCAATGCGGATCCGCTTCTATGGTATGTCGGGCCTGATTATAGTGCTCAATACGATTTTTGCGGGGAGCTCGAAAATTCAGCTGATTTCCTTTCTGCTGACGTTGTCCATTTTCCTGTTTTTCACGTTCTCTGGGCGGGTTGTTGTCGGAACGTGGTTCAGAAAAGAAAATTGGCGCACTTTAA
This sequence comes from Providencia sp. 2023EL-00965, assembly GCF_033550225.1. NCBI lineage: Bacteria > Pseudomonadati > Pseudomonadota > Gammaproteobacteria > Enterobacterales > Morganellaceae > Providencia > Providencia sp. 2023EL-00965. Next base: position 15,813 of record NZ_JAWUEH010000003.1, read on the forward strand.
ATGCCCCTCAGACCACATTGCTATTTCGTGTCTATATCGGGCTTCCAATCGCGGCAATCACGGTCCTTCTCTATGCTTATGGGTATCAAGGTGCCATCAGCCAGGCGATTGTCGATGTGTTGTTCCCGCCCGGTGAGAAGGTTGAAGACAAAATGGTCTCTGTCATGAACCTGCTCCATGCCAAACTACCGCTGCTAGTGGGTGCTTTCCTTTTCTATATCGGCTTGTGTTTCTTTGTTGGGACGGTCGTTAAATATCTTCAGTTATCGGCTTCAGGGCGTGCGCTTGGCAAGCTAAAAGGAGTCGTCAATGCACGTCAGGTCTTAGAGCGAATGACGTGGGATCAGTTCGAAAAAGTGGTTTGCAAGTTCTTCGAAACTAAAGGCTATCGCGCCCGTGTTACTCAGGCTGGCGCTGACGGTGGTGTGGATGTTGAGCTTCAGGGTTTCGGCCACCGGGAAATGGTGCAATGCAAACACTGGAAAACAAACCGTGTCGGTGTTGCTATTGTCCGCGAAATTTACGGTGTGGTGCTCGCAGACGGCTTTCACCGTGGATTCATTATTACGTCAGGCCTGTTTACCGATGAAGCATGGAAGTTCGCTCAACGCGAAAATGTGAAAGGAAAGGTTATTTTACTCGACGGTACACAACTGATCGAAATGATTAAAGGGAATGGAGAGTTAGAACAGAATCCCCCTAAGTCCCAAGCAACCACTCAATCCATTGATGCGAAAGAGCCGTTGTGCCCGGTATGCGGCGGAAAGATGGTTCTTCGAAAATCTGGCAAGTCAGCATTCTTTGGTTGCTCCCTATTCCCAGACTGTCGTGGTACCCGCGAACTGTAGTCGTTCACCTTTTCTTTCATGGAGCGCCGTTTAGTCGGCGTTCTTTTTTTATATCCACTCCATCTGAAAAGGGAAGCAAAACGCAGACCTTTTCGCCCTTCTGAATTTCGGCAGCGGAAGCAATGCCGTTATAATCACCAAGCAATCCAACCAGGCAGTGAGGGTAACACTGTTGGTCATGGGCTCCGTTCTGCGGGGTTTGTTAAATAGGCTGAACTGCGACGGGGTAAACATAACGAACGTTGCAGTGATCGGTAATGTGCATGAATGAATTTGAGGGGAAATAGATGACTGAGAAACGCGGCACTGGCGCTGAATACGGTCAGGAAATTTTGCGTGAACGCTCTGCGGAAGCGGACACGCCTGAACCAACGAAGAAAGTATCGAAGAAGACGGTGCTTTCCGTGATCGTAGCGGCCATTATCGCAGGGGGTGCGATGACGGCTGTTATTTTAACGAGCGATAAAACTCCGGCTGAGAAAGTCGAAGCTATGTCGGTTAATATCGGTAACGACGGTGTTGCGCTGACTGATAAAGTCAAAGAGGACATTGAGAACAGCGGCACTCAAGCTCATGAGTCTGAACTGACTAATGCCGAAGCCGTAACAACTGATAGCAAAAACGAGCCGCAAACGCCCGCGTTGGAAATTGCCGAACTGAAGAAGAACAGTTTGCCTGAAACTAAAACTCCGGTTGAAGCCGAAGTGGTTGAGCCTGTTATGCCTACGGCAGAAATCCTTCCGGCTGAAGATGTCGTTAAGGCAGAGCAATCTGCTCCAATTGCGGCCAGCAATGAGCGGGAGTATGACCCGGCCAAGTTTGGGATCGCTGAGGAAAATTCACCTGAAGCCGACGTTTCCCCTTCACTGGGCGGTGACGTAAAAGCGGCCCCAGTGGCTGAAGAGCAAGCGAAGGCTGAACTGCCAGCGCCTGAGCCAGTACCAACTCCTGTACCAACTCAGGCGGCTGAGCCTGCACCAGCAGGCTCACCAGAACCTATCCGACCGGAGCGCGTTGAGCTCCCCGCTACTAATCAGTTCGCTCAACCTATGACGATGACGGGTTCGGATCTGAACTACACAGGTTCGGCGTTGAAAGTTGAGTATAAAGCTCAACAACAGGATACCGTTTATCTCTACAGCACGTTTGCTGCCAAAATCTTCCTGCTACCAACGGATAAGGGTGAGAACATAAGTGCCTACCTGTCAGACGAGAAAGGTTGGCAACTGAAATTGCTGCCTGGCGGTATTCTCCGTGTCCAGCGCAGTGAAAATAAGGCCTCCTGGTCGCAAGCAACGGATCTGTTTATCGTTGCAGGCAAGCGAACCTATTCACTGATTCTCCAAGGTGTTGGTGAGCCGGGCCAGCGGACTGACTCCCTTCGTTACATTTCGGCGGAGCCTGAACAAAAGCCGAAATCAAAAAAGTAAGATCAATGGGACAGGCGTATCCTTGATACGCCTTTTTTATCGGAGTAAATATGATAAGCCCTCTTATTGATGGAATCCGTCTCATTGCGACAAGCTACTGTATCAGCATTCCTCACGCCGAATGGACACCACAACATTCATACCTAGTTTGTCGTGCGCTTCTTCAGCGGGGTGTTTTCGGTGGTAAGGCAATGTTGGGAACTCGGCTAACGCGACATAAAGAGGCGGTTAACGATGGTGATCACGGCGTTTTTTCAATATCTCATACGCAGTATGGCTGGTTAGTCCTGGAGGATGGCACCATTCTTGACCCGGTTGGTTGCCTGCAAAATACCGATGACAGTGGTGAGCCACAGTACCGTATTGAGTATGATTCGGCCTGCTATATTGACGGCATCGACCCTATGACCTGCGATCGAAGTGAGTTACCAAAGCACTTCAGTGAAGATGAAATTTATCGAGTTAAGCGCGGCGTAATGCGTGAGATTTGTTCCCGCGCGCTGGGCTATACGTTGCAGGTTGAAGGCTTAACAATGGCAGAGGTGGTGTTTCTTCTGAATCAGCCGCTAAGTGTGTTTGGTGGGCACTCCCGCATGCTCTATGAGCACTTTATGGGGTTGGGTCTGAGTCGTGTGATGCCTATTTCCAAGGTGAATGTCATCAACCCTACCCTGGCGAAAAAGCTATGGGAGGTGTTCTTTGTCGATACTAACGAGAGCGAGCTCACCGCCATTTTGCGTTGAACAAAAAAACCACTCGATATATAGAGTGGTTTTCAGTTCGCTAACTTGACACTTCCAACTTAATAGCTCATCTCCGGCTCGGTCCCGCCTGCCCAACGGCGTTCCCAATGCTCCAGATAAACCTCAGCCACTTCTGGTAAATTATACAACACGATCGCATTTTCACTGTTTCGCTTATTCGCACTATCGCTGTAGTTGAAAGATCCAGTTTCCACCGTTTGCCGGTCAACCACGATGAACTTGTCGTGCATGATGGCATATCGCCCGTTGGTTCGGATTGGGATCTTAGCCAGTCTTACCGTATTCATCGCTGATATAGAGTGCTTGCTCTTATTGCCTTTCTCATCCACCACAATCTTGACATCAATACCACGCTTCTTTGCTGCCACCAGCTCTTTCACGATATCTCTCGATGTAAAGGAATATGCGGCCAGGCGGAGCTCTGACTTTGCCGAGCGGATAGCATTGATGATCGCCTTCTGGGCTGACACTTCTGGCGAGAAGCCAATTACGATTTGCGTTTGGTGGTTTATCTGCGCGCCTTTCTGTGCGCGTGGAGGGATTTGTTCGCTTTGTTCTTGGCTACTACCCAGACCGTTAAGCAGATCGTCAAATTTAAACGCGAATGCGTTTTGGGCTGATAACGAGAGAGTGAAAGCCAAGGAACTGACCAAAAGCTTTTTCTTGAGATCCATGAGTCACCATTTTAGAAGTTTGTAATTGCACTAACCATTACAACACAGGGAAAACAAGCAACAAAACGTTTAGCCATGCGATTTGTTCACCTTTTTTCTACATGCAGAAAACTCAATAAATCAGATTTTTATCCATTACATCTAACCATTTCCCTTTTTGCATCAAAAAGTCACCTTATTTCTCATGTTTCAAGGTATTTCTGTCAGGCTTTTTTAATGAATCAGGTATTCGGTATCTGTATATTTATCTGCGTTCCCTGCTGAAACCCGTTAAATAGTCAGGTGAACATCCAAAAACTGAAATTTAACTCAAGAAAGGATGTTAACGATGAAAACTATCTCCGCCCGTAACCTGAAATCTGTTCTGGCTGCTTCCGCTGTTCTGGCTCTGGGCGTGACCGCCGTTTACGCGAAAGGTACCGAGCAAACTGGTTTTAGCGAAGTGTGGGCCACAATCACTTCCTACATGCAGGGTTCTCTGGGCCGCGTGCTGGTGGGTCTGATCGTCATCGTCGGCGTTGCTGCTGCGGTTGTTCGCCAGTCCCTGATGACCTTCGCGGTCGCTGTTGGTGCGGCCATCGGCCTGTACTACGCGCCGGATATCATCAACGGCATGATGACTTCCACCAGCGCCGTAACGACCGCCCTGCCAGCTGGCATCTAATTCAGCGGCTACGGCCAGCATCAAGAAAACCCGACTTCGGTCGGGTTTTTGCTTTGTAGCGCAAATTACAGCGAGCTTTGTAGGTCTGCGACAAATGGCTTAATATCACGTTCAAACACTTCAGAAATGACTTCTGATACTGCTTTTACCCTAGCGAGTTCAGCGGCATCTTTATGTACGACTTTCCACACTTCATATTTTTTCTTTCTGGCCTTATCCGGCCATATTCGAATTAACTCAGGATACCGTTGCTCTTGGTAGCATGGCAGTTCCCCTAAAGCCATTCCCGAACGCACAAAGGTTGTGAGTAAGAAGCTTGATGTCAGCCTGGCTACAACCCGCGCATCTCGGCGAGATTCACCTACCATCGTATCAGGTACAGGGCTGCTGAATTTATTGTCGTATAAAGCGATATCATGGTTAGCAAGGTGCTGGCCGAGTTCTGGTGGGCCAAACTTATCAAGGTATGTCTGGGTTGCGTATAGGCCGACATCCCAGCTCCCTAGCCTTTTAGCAATTAGATCTGGTGCCGCAGGTCTTTGGATTCGCACGGCAATTTCAGCTTCACCACGCGACATATCTGCCATCTGTGCGCCAAGTTTCATGGTGACATTAATATTGGGGTAGCGATCTCTCAATATCTTAACTGCTGACATTAGGAATTCGACTGCAAGCCTGTCTGTAGTAGCTATTGATACGTCACCGGAGAATTCACCATTAGATCCTTCACTCAAGCGCAGAAAGGAAACAGAGTTACGCTCCATTTCCTGGGCGATACCTAACACTCTTTCTGCCACTTCAGTAGGAACTAATCCATCTGGCGTGCGGTAAAACAGTTTAGCACCGAGTTGTTTTTCTAAATTTGTTAGCCTTCGACTTACCGTGGTCTGATCCATCGACAAACGAATCGATGCCCCCCTCAAGGAATTGGTTCGAAAAGCAGCAAGGAAAACTTTGACGTCGTCCCATCCCGATAAATACATGCATCCTCCCCATGCAAAATTGCAGCCTAGGATTGTATTTTTGCAATTTACTTTTTTGAAGTAAACAAAAAGGGAGGCGCATTAAAAATGCAACCTCCCTTTTTGGTCTGAAATGCTGGTGATTAGATAATTTGACCAACCCACAAAAAATACCACAAAGAAGCATAGCCAAGCACCCAGGCCCCTACTAAAGCACGAAATCGGCGCTGATATGCACTACGTGTTTTATGCTTGAACATCTGCTGGGCGATGATGCAACCCGGCCAACCACCGAGAAAGGCCAGCGCATCAAGCGTTAATTCCTCTACTCGCGGGCCTCTCTCGATAGCCTGTTGCTTGTCCTTACGATACACGTAAATCGAAATGAGGCTCCAGGCAATCATCCACAGCACCGAGTATGCGTAAAACATCATTTATTCCTCTCATCAATATTCGTGGAGAGATAATCCCGAAGGTTTGTCATCGCAAGCGTAGTGCGATCTTCCACTTCCTCAGCTGTATCAAAGAACTTCGCCAGTTTACGATTGGCCTTTCTTAGTGCTTTTGTTGCTATATCCTGCTGCACCAGAAACGCCTCACTGCGCTGCTCATCCAGACTTTGAATGGTTAGTTCGTTTAACTGCATTGTGGCATCCTGCACGGCCTTTTGCAGTTGCTTTTTCTTTTGTGCCTGCCGGTCAGACTCACGAAGGGCGCGCGTGCTCTTCATATACAGCGTGCGTAACGTTTTAACAAGGCTATCTGGGCTAATGGGCTCGCTATTTAAGGGTTCTTCATCGGGATTCTTCATGCACTTATGGCCTGTTGTTGTGGGGATTTCTAAACCGGTAACCACTACCGAGTTTTACGATAATACCTCCCCAAATTTATCGTCTCTATGAGACACCGAATGAATCCACTAGTCAGCCTTTTTTGTCCCCGATCCGCTCTCCTTTTTTGTGCCAACTCGGTTGTATAAATCGTACCATTTATGTCCATTTCAACCGACAGGAAGGCTCATGGCAGCAACTGACGAGCAACAGAGGATTATCGACTACAAGGCTGAGCCCGGATCGATGGTTTGCGTGCAGGCCTATGCAGGCTCGGGCAAAACATTCACACTAAAGGTCTATGCCGACACGCATAAAGACAAGAAGATGCTTTACTTGGTCTTCAATAAGTCTATCCGTGAAGAGGCGGAGAAAAAATTCCCTAAAAACGTGGAGTGCAAAACCTCTCATGCGCTGGCCGCTGCACGCTTTAAGCATTATCGCCATAAAACAAAGTTGAATATTCAGGTTAAAGAGTACCGCGATCTGATGGAGGAAGAGGATTGGCGCGTGGTCAAACTGGCTATCAATGGCCTTTCACACTTTATGAACTCAGCTGACTATGAAATTAACACGACCCACGTATTAAAAGATCTCGGCAACATTGACAAAATCCCACCTTCACGCGTGGATTCGGCATTGCGCGCAGCGCGTCGGATCTGGAAGCAACAAATCGATCAGGAATCTGACGTGCCTTGCACGAATAACACGTTACTGAAGCTTTATCAGATGTCTAACCCTGCATTGGATTCGGTCTATGACATTATCCTGTTCGATGAAGCTCAGGACGCCAACCCCGTGACACTCGATATTGTGCTCAATAACAAGTGTGCGAAGTTATTTGTCGGCGATAAGCATCAAATGATTAACCGCTGGCGTGGTGCAGAGAATGCGCTGGACGTTGTTGAAGAAAAAGGCGCGTCAGTCCTCAGGCTGACAAAGTCTTTCCGCTTTGGCCCAATGGTTGCAGCTCTTGCCAATGTGGTCTTATCCATGATTGGCGAAACCCACCCACTTGTAGGGTTGGGTAAGCTGGATGAAGTTTGTCAGCCTCATGAAATCGCCGAACATGGCTTCCATGCTGTTATCTCACGAACGTACATGGGAGTCATTTCTTCTGCCTATGAGGCTATCCTGATGGGGAAGCGTGTCATGTGGAATGGTGGTATCGGTAAGTACAATCTGGGGGAGTTGCTTGATCTTCACGCCATGAAAACAAGTAACTATGAAGCTATTAAAAACCCTCGGGTGCTGACAGATTACGGTAACTGGGCCAACTTCCAGGAGATTGCCGAAACGACCAAAGACACGAACATGATGCGGGCTATCAGGTTGATGGAAAACTACGTTGATATCCCCGGCATGGTCGATACGATGCGCCTGAATGAGGCTCGTACCCACAAAGATGCTGATCTTATTATCACCACGGCTCACACATCCAAGGGCATGGAATGGGATAACGTTATCCTCAATGATGATTACCCAAGCATTATTGAAGCTTTGATGATGAAGAAATCGAAACAAAGCATTATTGATGAGATGAACCTGCTTTATGTCGCGATTACCCGCACACAGAGCCGCATCAACATTAATGGCTCAATGATGGAGCTGCTGGAACAATATAACCATAGGCGAGAACGAAACGAATCCATCATTATCGTGTAAAGAAAAGGCCCGTAATGGGCCTTTATTCAATAAGACTAAGGTCTTGATCGGATGATATCTTTTCTGCCTTCACTATTGGTTTTATTAATATCTATCTCTGGGAATTTATTTTTTAAATTCTCTATTAAAGAAGCCAATTCCATTTGCAATGACATTGAAAGCGAGCCAATAACATCCCAAGCCATCTGAGCATCGCTGCTTTCGTACCTTTTTCTCCCTGGAAATATATAATCAAGTCCATTCTGGTGATGATCATAAAAAAACTGACCAGCTTCAACTAATTGACTCCAGTTTTCATAAATATTGTTCAGTATTTTGAAAGTTGTAGTGTCATACAAATAAAATGCACTTGACTTGAATATCGCTCTAAATGATTCCCAGCAGGTTGAGCCATCAAAATACATTATGTTAGGCAATGCCTCAAAATAATAATCAAGTATATTTGTATCGAGATAATTCATTAAACCGGTCAGGGTATTAATATCACTCTGGCGCTTGATTTTTTCTGTTATGGCTGGGTCAGATTCATTAGGGTATGCAGGGTTATTAGAGGTGATCAATTCAATGGCGAATATAAGTAACTTTTCTAGGTTTTTCTTTCCGTCATCTCTATTCGAATTATATAGTGAAACCCTCTGCTTATTGATGTCAAATGGTAGGTCTTTGGGGCCATGCCCTTCGCTACTATTCAACAAAGTAATTATTCGCCCCCAACCTATTTTTGCAACTGCAAAACCCAGTTCAAACATAACGTTAGGATTTGGAAATTCATTTTTAGGTGTCCCATTTTGAGGTATCACTGTCACATCGCTAATCACGATTTGTGATGCCGATATTTTAGCCAATATAGTTGCTAAAATGTCAGGACTTCCTGATGAGTAATCCGTGGCTTGATCCCATTCATATATGAATGTTGATTGTTTTTCATTCAGATGCGTCACTGCTTTTGTTAAAGCATCACGAATATAGAACCTATTTTTGCGTTCGTCATAGCTTGATTGCCAAGAATAGAAAATCTTGACTTTTTCCTTTTCGCCTTCCATTCATTCCACTTATAATTAATGTTTTAATGACTAATTATATCAACATTTAAGACGATTTGAGACGGAAGATTTTAATAACCTTTAGAATAAATCAATGGCTTTTCTGGGATACTCAATGAACATTAAAAAATGCCCGGCGAAACCGGGCATCAACATTTATTTTTTGGCCTGTGCCGGTGCGGGAGCTTTCTCTAAACCACCTTTCACCATTCGCTCAATGACGTCAACGAAGCCTGCGAATGGTCTCGCGCCGACAATGCTTTCACGTTCACCGGTTTTGTTGTCGATCACGATGGTAGTTGGCGTCCCGTTTACGCCGTCTTTGGTACCGGCATCCATATCACGCTTGATGCGCTGGATGATTTTCGGATCCTGCATACAGGTGTCAAACGCTGCTTTATCCAGCTCAAACAATGCAGGGATGCCTGCGCTGTCTTCAAAGCCTTTGCCATTGCCCTGCGTGTGCTCAAACCAGTAGTTGGTCGCACCCCAGAAGCCTTTCGGTCCTTTTTGCTCTGCCACGCACTCTGCTGTCATTGCCGCTTTGGTTGCCATTGGCTCATGAAAAGCCAGGTTGAAGTGACGCCATTCCCAGTTCACCGCGCCATTATTGGCCGTATCGACCAGATATTTCGGCGTCTTATGGAACTGCTTACAGAACGGACATTCCAGGTCTTCATAATTCACCAGCGTGAATCGTGCGTCCGGATTACCGTAGATGTAGCGCCCGTCTTTGTTGACACTGACCTGTTCCCAGCCTTTGTATAGTTCAGCGCGTTTCTCTGCCAGCTTATCTTCCTCCAAACCGGCTAACGCAGCTTGTACCGCCGACTTAACATCACCGTTAGCACCAACGCCACCACCACCGGATTTAGCCAACTGCGCAAAGTGCCCCTCAACACTTGCGGATATGCTTTTGCTAAAGTTTTCGACTTCAACCACCTGCGATTGAAGCGCGTTAAGTTTGGTCTTGATGGCGCTCGTTTGCACGGCAGTGTAAAGACTTGCGCCCATTGACACAGCAATCATCACGCCAATTGCAATTGGCCCAACGACTTGAATTTTATTGACTTGCTTGGACATTATTTTCTTACCCCACTTAAGAATTAATTAGTCACTTAAAATTTGGTGAACTGGTTATCGACATACATCTTGAGTCGATACTGACGCAGTTCTTCCGGTTCGCCACGGGTCAGCACGTCAATTTCATGCTGGCTCAGACGGTAACCTGGTGTAGAGCAATAACGCTCTTTAATTTGCAGGTACTCGCCACGTTTGGCAGTTTGCTTATTGTTCGGCAGCATGAACGAATTTTCATCGCAGAACCTGGGTGACTGAGTAAATGTCCCGCGCGGGCCGTTAGCATAGGCACTGCTGGATACACTGGTCAGTAAAATCTGGGTGTCCAGATCGTGTGCAACATACCGCTTACCCGTTTGGTCATGAACGGCATATGGGCTCACAAGCGTATGCTCATAGCCTGGGTGGCGCAGTGCAGCACCGCCACGTTCAGTGCTGTAGTAAGACTCTGAAAACTCATAGCCTTCAGGGTAAGTCGCCTTGACCACCGTCACCTGCGTTTCATCAACATAGGTGCGTTCAGGGGCCTTTGGTTCATCCGCTGCACACCCGGTCAAGGTGGCTATGACTAAGGTTGCCAACAATGGCAATGCGAAACGTTTACGGGTTTTCATCACTTCTTCTCCGGTTAGAAAGCACAGACATTATCCTTTTTTTTAAAATTGCCAGTTACCGTTTTAGCCGACAAAACGATGGCCTTTTCGTTCCTGCACACCCCCAGTCATGGGTTATCGTACTTGCACTACAACGGAGAGCTTTAAATGCTGAAGATCATCAAAACGCTGTTTGGCAAAAAAAATGAGGAACAGAGCGAGATTAACATCCCCCTGGAGACCCTCGAAGAAATCGACTCTATGCGCGACGGTGTGGATTCAATGGTTGTACGGGGTGACATTTTGCGCTACCCGCCTGCCGAAATTGGTTTTCCAGCACTGATACCGGGAAGCTACATTCTGCGTGAAAAGCAGACCGATATGATCCAGGCCATTAAACGCGAACTGAATATCCGAGATAGCGAATTTGAGCAGCTGATGATGCCGATGCTTGATAGCTTTGCGAACTTCGTGCAGCTGTTCCCTGCATCGGAACACCACCACCACCGAGCGCAGAGTGGACTGATGCGCCATTCTCTTGAAGTATGTTTCCAGAGCATCCGTAAAGCCAAAAACATTGAATTCGATTCGATGGAAATGCCCGTGGTGAAATCCAGCCGCATGTTGGCCTGGCGTCTTGCGATTGCGACAGCGGGCCTTCTGCATGACATTGGCAAGCCGTTTACCGATTACGAAGTCTGGGACAAATCCGGCACCTATCACTGGCCTCCGGGGCGCACCCCGATCCATGAATGGGCAAAAGCCAATAAAATTGAACGTTACTTCCTCGTTTGGAAGAGCTCGCGCCACCAGCAGCACCACTCCAGCACCACCGCCATGATGATGATGATCATGCCGCAAATCCTGCATGAGTTCCTGCTGAGCGAAGGCAACGACATCTATAACGAGCTGACTCGGGCAATGGCCGTGAGTACCGTTCGCCTGGATGCCACTGAAGAAAACGCCCCTGAAATGAAAAACAAGATCCTTAAAATTGTGAAGGAATCTGACGTTATTTCTGTCCGCCACGACCTGCAACGCTACGGCGGTGATGCGGTACGTGCAACGCAATCGGGTGTGCCTGCGGTCCAACGCATCGTAGATGCCATGCGCCACCTACTTAAGAAAGGAGTGTGGCAACCCAACAAACCCGGCAACCCGATTTGGGTCACCACCTATGGCGTGTTTATCGTTTGGGGTACTGCGGTCAAAGACATCACCAACACCGTGAAGAAGTCCGGTGCAGTGATCCCGCAGTCGGCCAACAGTCTGGCTGATCTGATGATGAGCTACAAATTGTGCATTCCGAACGTAAATAAAAACGAAGATACCGCATATTGGCGAATTGCCCCACACATCATGAATGACCGCGATTCGCGTAACAGTAAAGAGCCGAAAGTAGCGCTGAGTTGCCTGCGTCTAATCTCTCCGGACGTTCTGTTTGTGGACACAATGGAGCCGCTGCCTATTTCCTCCCGTATCCGAATTGAGAGCGAATGGCGTGAATTCCAGACCAGTAAAGGGAAAAACATCCCTGTGCTGAAAGAAAGTCGTCCTTTCGTGGGGAATAAAGAGCCGCGTGAAAACAGCATTCCGGCTGACGTCGATCCTGAAATCCTGAAAGGTGGCACTCTGCTGCCGGATGAGAATGACAATCCGCTGGATAATATGTTTGGAGCCTCGAATCCGGTGACCTCTGATAACGCCCACGAGCTACTGCATCACTTGAATCTTCTGTCTGATGCTGACTACGAAAAAGTGAATGCCCGTCAGGACGCGAAAGCCAAAGCACAAGCGGAATTGGCTAATCAAAAACCAGGGGTAGCATTCCAGACTCCAATTGAACAAAGTCAGCCTGTTAAAACCTCTTCGCCCGAAGCAAAAATAGCCAAAGTTGGGCCACAACAACGGAGCCTGAAAGACGTTTTGAGCAAGCAAGATACCTCTGCCGAAATGCCCCCTCCAATCATGTCGGAGCCAGAGCATTATCAGGAGCCAGAGTTTGACCGTGAAACCTTATCTTTGTGGGAGACTCTCAAAAACCACGCTGTCGCTGATGGGTATCAAAATGACGAACAGAATCTGGTTGAGAAAAAACCGGCTATCGACCCTATGTCTGATGCAAGAGCAAAAATCCAACGCGTACAGGACGAAGTGGACAATGGGAATTTTACGCCAGTGACCCCGGAAAATGATTTTGGCTACAACAAGAATAACGAGGTGGCATTTGGTACCGAACAACTGACTGCACTGCACCAAGACCAAAGCCCATTGTTCCGCAATGCCTCAGATCTTGCCAAGGACAAACTCGCGTCCTACGTGGCCGCGAATCAGTCTGCCCTTTTCCATGAAAGCGGCCACTGCTGCATCATCCTGGAGAACGGGGTTGAGGACTCACTCTTCGAACCGATGCGGGATGCAGATTGGATCTGGTATCCGTTTATGGAGGCTCCTTGCGAGTATTACACCCATCGTTCGCAAATGTGTTTCTACTTGCGTAAAGAGCTCAATACTGACATCGACCAGCTTTCAGGTCACCGTTATCGTGCCAGCCTAAGTCCGTTTGACCTGACCGACATCAGTGTGGATATGACCGAAGTCTATCGCGCCATTGCCACCAAAGGGGCAAATAAAACTGCGTTCAATGGCGACCCAGTGATCGCCTTGTCCTCGCTGCAAAAACGCCGTATTGCACAAGATCTGAACATCAACGCAAATCAGTTCCAACAGGTACTGATCGATAATTTCGACTACGTGACCCGTACTGGTGTCGATTACATCCTCGTTAACAGCAATATTCAAAATTTCATGGTGAATGATAATGAGTGAGTGGAGTTATAACATGCGCTGGCGTCCCAACTTTGAGGCGCTGGAAATTGCAGGCTGGGGTGTGGGGATTGCTGCCTCACTGGCGGTCAATGCCGCATTCAATATGCCTGCGGTTCCTTGTTATTTGGCTGTTGCGGTACAAGCGGCCTATGCGGCTCGTTCCGTACCTTCCGCATGGGATATTTACAAGCATAAGAGCCGGTTAAAGCGAAAGCCTAACGTTCTGAAAATGGAGTTGGAATCCGTTATTGATGTCATGATGAAATTCCCCGACAGCTACCTGCTGGGGTATGGTTTTGAATGGGGTCAACCTGAAGGTCAGTTAGCCTCCGAACTCATCAAGCGCGACATCAAAAAGTTCGTTAGCAAGGTGCCAGAAAACTTCATGGGTTTGGGTTGGATCCATGCGCTTGGTGAAAAGCAACAATGGATACGAGTCGCTGAAGATCTGCTGTCATTGCATACCCTGGTGACCGGTACAACCGGTTCAGGTAAAACAACATACTATAAGTTACTCATCCTTCAGGCAGCACTGAAGAAACAACCGCTCATTCTCATCGACCCGAAAAACGATGAAGAGTTGGCTGACTGGATGGAAATGTGTCTGCGTTTGGTGAACCGCGAAGATAAATTCAACTACATGTCGCTGGCGCACCCGGAGAAATCCGCGCGCATTTCTCCGATCACCAACTACACTCGTGCAGGTGAAGTAGCTAACCGTATTACATCCGTTATCCAGCGTGCCGATGGCACCAGTGACCCGTTCGTATCGTTCGGTATCATGTCCTTAACCACAGTCGTAGAACTGATGAAAATCTGCGAATTGAAACCCACGCTCAAGAACGTGAAAACCCAGTTGGGGTCGGATGTATCATCTCTGGCTGATCTCATCATCAAATCAGTGACCAAAATTGGCCGTCAGGTGCTCGGTGAAGATGACTTTGACCGTATTTTCGCCATGCGCATGGATCGTTATGCAAACAAAGCGAAGGGGCCAAAGGAAATCGCTGATATTTGCGCCGAAATTTACCGCAACGACATCAAAGCAAACCGCAGCTTCCCAAGCATTGAAGCAGGGCTGGATATGCTCGGCCACCAGCGTGAGCACTTCCAGAAGATGATCCTCAACGTGATGCCTATCCTCAGCCAGCTGACTCAGGGTTTCATGGCTGAATTACTATCCCCGGACAGTGACGATGAATCCCAGTTGAATGACTTCCGCCCTATCTCCAACGTGCGCGACATCATCACAACCGGAGGCATGCTGTACATGGGGCTAGACTCCTTAGCGGATGCAGAAACTGGTTCGGCGGTGGGCTCTATCTTCTTGTCAGACATCACCAGTGTGTCAGCGGACGTGTACAACTTTATGAAACCACGCGGGGATGACCTGGCCCCAGTGATGGTTCTTATCGACGAAGCTGCTGAGGTCATTAACGATCAAGTGATCAAGATGTTGAACAAAACCCGTGGCGCGGGCTTCCGCCTATTTATTTCATCTCAGTCCACCAGCGACTTTGAGGCGCGCCTGGGGTCTGAAGCCAAGATGAAACAAATCGTCACCAACACCAACCACTTTACTGCGTTGCGTACCCCCGATCCTGATGCGCAAGAGGCCGTCATGAAGCGTGTACCAATGACCAAGTTCAAGTATGTCATGCGCGGGCATGGCTCCAGTGCTGGTGCTGACCCTGAAATGATCTCTGGTTCGGTCAGTGAACGCATTATGGAAGAAGAAGGCGAGTTGTTCCCTTCTCCGTTGCTGGGCTGGTTACCAAACCTTGAATTTATGGCAATTAACCAGGCGAACAAAATCGTCAAAGGTAAAGTGCCCATCATTATGTCACCGAAGGGAGATAAGGCCTTCAACCAGGCCAGTAAGAAAGCCCTGAAGTTCCTCAAACTGTACGAGAAGAAAGTTCGGGGTGAGAAGTCGCGTATTCGTGTTGGGGGTAAAAAGTCATGATCAAAATGAAAACCTATTTTTTACGTAAAGAAGATTGCAACGCGTATGACAGCTTAACGCTGGTGTGGCCGTGTGTTGAGCCTATTACGCAATCACTCATCTCCTTACTGCCTAGCACCCTGACTAAGGGGCTGGTGGCCGATGCGGTGCAGTCCTCGGTGATGGCATATAACCAACAGGTTGATTGCCCTCTAAATGACTGGGAACGCCTGGCGGTTTATTTCATTACGTTGGCTAATTTCGTCACCGAGCACCTTGGCGGAAAAATAGGGTTCAACGAGCTGGCAACTACAAGTCAGTTACCCCGCAGGCTGAATAGCGAGCTCATTAATGCGGTGGCGGATAAACTCGCATTAAGGATCTTACATGCTTGACCAATTAACCGAAGAGAAATGGCCCCAGACGATAAAGATGATTATCATCTTCAGTACGGCAATACTGTTCGTCATTTCCATGTTTTTCCCGGCCTCGTATTTTTACGAGAACGTGAAAAAAGAAGTTGCCTGGGGCCAGCGATTGATCGGCGATACGGATTTCACACCAGTGATCTCGGACGTCAACAAAAACTACCGTTCATTCTTTGTAAATACTGGAGTGGATGGCTTCTTGCGTGACTTCTATGAGCTCGATTCATCCGATATGGCAAATCAAGGTGGTCCACTTTTCCTTTTCGCTTCCATCTTCCGAAACATGGCCGAAAACCTGAATTACTGGTTTTATATGATCGTGTATCGATTGACCCTGAATATATACTGGCTTCCGTACATGCTTGTGGTCACACTTCCCTCTCTCTTTGCTGGGATCATGCGCTGGAACGCTAAGCGATACACGTTTGCCTATTCGTCACCGTTTCTTAACCGCCGCAGCATGGTGCTGATTGGTTGGGGGATTTACAGTATTTTGCTGTCACTGTTTGTCCCTCTGCCAGTACCGCCGATGATTGGTGCCCTCATCATGATTGTGATGATCCCAATAGGCAGTTCGTTGCTCATCAGTAACCTTCCAAAACGCATCTAAATTCCTCCCCCGAAAAGCACCGCGTTTTGCGGTGCTTTTCATTATCAGCGCCAAAACCGGAATGGTAAATTATCCCCCGAGGTGAACTATGAATGAACTGAAGCACGTCTATCTGTCCGGACTCTTGTGTATTGCCTTTTCAGTCTGTCTGGGCGCGGGTGTTCTGCTTACTGATAAGTCTGAGCAGATCCACGAGTTGAATACGGTCCTCCACAAGTCCAGCTACTTAACCGACCGGGACAAGATGGACCGTGAAATGGCTGAAGTATTGTTGCCACGGCTACAAGCCCAGCAGGAAGAAATGAAAAAACGCGGGGCAATAAAGAAACCTGACATGGTTTACGTCCCTGAACAATTACAGCAATCCCGAGGTTATTAATGGCTAAGCGTACAGGTTTGAAAAGCGTCATTTATGGCATTCCATTGGCTGTCATGATCGCCACTTCGGGGTTCGTCGCCTACACGTTGGATAAACAAACGCGCCTGCTTAACGACTTGGCCGTTGTCGCTGATATGCAGCGCAATGTCATCAGTAATCGGGGGGATTTGGAAGCAGCGTTCGACCGTTATATTGCGGCCTCTGGGCTAAAAGTCAACGAACAGTCTAAAGGGGCAAATTCGATTGGCTTCAGTACCGGTAAAAAACCGTCTGAGTCTTACGCGCCGTCTACAGATAGTGAGCGTATTTACGGCAATCCTGACGCACAGTTTTACGTCATTGAGTATTCCGATTTTGAATGCCCGTACTGCAAAACCCATTTCCCGCAAATGATGGATCTGGTGGATTCCTCGTCCGGCAATATCGCGATGGTGTTCAAGCACGTTCCGGTACACGGCCAGGCATCACGCACCGAATCTCTCGCCTCTGAATGTGCCGCAGAGCAAGGTGGAAATCCGGCATTTTATAAGATGGCACGGGCTATTTTTGCGGATACCCGCTCCGACGGTCACGGTATGGCAACGCCATTGGACAAATTGGCTGAAAACAATGGGCTGGATGGGCAGCGCATTATTGAGTGCGTTAACGCCGCTCGCCCAAGCGCAAAAATTGCGGAAGATGTGAAAGAGGCCGCGCGACTCAATATTCAACAAACGCCTGCAAACATCGTGGTGTACGGCGATAAATCGGCAATGGTGCAAGGCTCGGTCAACGGGACAGGCCTGATGCAAATGATGGCGCAATTGGCCCAAGGGGGTGAGAAGTAAAAGAGTCCGGGCATTGTGTTAAAGCACCCGAAGGGGTTCGGGTATTTCGATTCATAATTGGGGGTAAGAATGAGTGAGCCAGTCCACATCTCGCATTCTGTCGATGATCCGCCGAAGTTCTTCTTCTGGAGCGTTGATGAAGCGATGCCATTTTTCGTTTTCCTGGGTATCGGGGTCTTTACGGGCCGTATCTTTACGATGTCACTCATCGGCATCGTGATCACTCGGTTCTATGGCAGCTTTCTGCAAAAGGCGTCAGAAAAATACTTTCTGCATCTGTGTTACTGGAAGTTCGGTGTTTCTTTCGGGAAAAGCACCATTGTACCTAACGCATTCGACCGGGAATTTATTGTATGAAGAGCAAAGATTTTAAAAAGGGTTTGCTGAACATGAAAGGCGAAAACACCACGCTGAAACTGGTGTTGGTTGTTTCGATTATCTGCATCGGCATTCTCTCCAGCACATTAATGAACCGTTCACAGATCGTGACCATTGTTCCACCCAACCTGACCGAAACCACTTGGTTAGATGAAAAGACGGCCGGACAGCCTTACATGCAGGCATGGGCTATCTATTTGGCTAACTCTATGGGTAACGCAACACCTGAGTCAGTGGACATGCTGAAGAAATCTATCGGCCCATTCCTGGATGCGGGTATTTACACGCAAGTCATGAAGCGCATTGATGACCAGATTGACCAGATTAAGCGTGATCGTATCAGTCTGAGCTTTACACCGACTCGCGTATACCACGACCCCAAAGCCCCTGGCACCTACTTCGTAGAAGGCAGTCAAGGTCTTGAAGGGATCGCCGGTAACCCTATCGTGAAGCCCGTTACGTTCCAAATGACAATTGATGTGAAAGGTTACCGACCTGTGCTGACCTTTATCAACATCAAGCAAGGTAAAGCCGAATTGCCGAGCGACAAAAAAGGCGACAAATAAATCCAGGGAACACTGTCCCGTAAATTTCGTCACCCGCCTCGTGCGGGTTATAACCACATTGAGCGCTTTTACGATGACGTAAAAGCTAGGTAAACAAAGTGAGCAGCATTAACAAAACCGTCGCGGTAACTTCCTGTGTATTGCGTCTGTCACTGTTCGGGGGAACAAATGTTGAATAGTAAACACGTTAAAATATTGGCGCTGATGATTGCGTCAATCACCGCCGGGCCATCCATTGCGAATGGCCTTGACGTTAATAGCAATACACTGTCAGTCGATAACGGCGTCGTACTCCAGCGTTCTGGGGACTCTGCATCTGAAGAGCCTGTTGTCGTTGCATCGAAAAAAGGTAATCACACAGCAACTGCGGGCGCATCAACCAATGCCAGTTCCAGTGATAATCCTGCCGTAGACGGCATTAACGTCCAACCGGTCCCTAACGCCATTGTTCAGCCTGTCCGATTAACTGATGATGTCATCCCTTCTCGCCAGGATCTGATTGTAGAGCCCGGCGTAAATACCCTGATCCCGATTTCTCTCGGCCAGCTTAACCGTATCGTGACGCCGTTCGAGAGACCAACAGTGCAGCGCTTGCAACTGACTGACGTAAAAGTCAGCGTACAAGGCAATGTGATCTATGTTTCAACGACCTCAACCAATCCGGTCGCACTGTATATCAGCGAAAAAGGTGACGAAAGTGTCGCGCTGTCTTTGTCTCTGGTTCCGCAAAAGATTGCACCAGTACAAGCTTCGTTAATGCTTTCGCGTAAAGTCGGTAATGCTCCGGCCGGAGCGGGGCATGCGCAGTCAGCAGGGGTGATGTACGGCGGTAACGAAGCCAAAGCTCGTAAATGGGAGCAGAAAGACAACTACGTCGAAACGATCCGAAACATTCTTCGGGCTGTTGCGTTGGGCGATATTCCTCCTGGCTATGCAATGGGCAATTTAGGCTCTGGTCATAGCATTCCAAACTGTAACTTCAGCACAGGTACAGCGCAGGACAATATCAAATACAGCTTTGCTGGCGGCCAATATATTCAGGGCAGTCAGTTCAGTGTCATCGTGGGCGTTGCGCAGAATACCGGCGCTTCTACCATCACGGTAGACGAGTCACTTTGCACTCACCCTAACCTCGCCGCGCGCGCACTCTGGAGCCGGAACACGCTCCAGCCGGGCCAAAAGACTGAAGCCTACTTTGTCATTCGCAATCAGTCACAGCAGGCACAGGTTGATGATTATGTACGTCCTAAATTAGCGGAGTAATAAAAAGATGAGTAAATTGAAAGAACGCTGGGACACGCTGGACGCCAAGAAAAAACGTCTTTTTGTGTTGGGGGGTACGTTTGTTGTACTGATCCCAGCTATCCTCCTGCTGATGCCTGAATCGCGCACACCTGCGGCGCGCGGGCCATCAGAGCAAGTTATTTCCAGTGTATTGACTGACACTGACACCCAGGGGGTTAGCCAGAACGCGATCGCTGCTCGCCTGCGCGCTTTAGGGGAAGCGATTGAAAAGCAAAACTCAAACATCACGGATTTGAAAAAATCCATTAACGTTGACGAAATCAACAAGCGCCTGATCGCCATTGAGCAACAACAACGCACCGACCGTATTGAACAAGAAAAGCTGAAAAAACGTGTTGCTGAAGGCTCTACCGTATTGCCTTACTCCAAATCAGTTCGGTCAAAAGACGTCTACAGCGGCGATAATAATGCTAAGCAAGGTGTAGAGAAGTTAACGTCGGACAGTGTTCACGAAAACCTGAATAACGACGGCACGCTCCAACGAGTGTACGAAAACACCCAGCAGCCGAACCCCGCTGATTTTGCTGCGGATAAAGACGCCAAAGGTAAAGACGGTAAGGCGGCACCACAAGCAACGCCGGATATTATCTCTGTGCATGAGGACATAAAAGAGGTCGCTGCCGCTGATCCTGATGATGATCCAGCATTCCAAACCTACCTCCCAGCGACCTCAATCCTGAGTGGTGTCTTCATTTCAGGTATGGATGCACCGACGTCACAGAACGCTCGCAAAGACCCCTACCCAGCGCTTATCCGCATCAAGAAAGACGCCATCCTGCCGAACCGCTTCCGTGCGGACGTGCGTGAGTGTGGCATGTTGGCCGCTGGATTTGGCGAGCTGTCGTCCGAACGCGGCTACTTCCGCTCTGAGGTGATCACCTGCATTCGTGATGATGGTGCTGTATTTGAATCTCCACTCGATGCGTATGCAGTGGGGGAAGATGGTAAGGCTGGTGTACGTGGTCGTCTGGTTACCAAGCAAGGTCAATACCTGGCGAAAGCCTTGACCGCAGGCTTTTTACAGGCTGCGTCATCGTTGTTTAGCGTCCAGAACATTCCGACTATCAACGTTACCCGCGATAACAACAGCGGTAAGAAAAACAACACGCCTTATGAGCAAGTGATGAGCAGCGAAGCCCTTCAAGGTGCTGCTATCGCTGGTGTTGGTGGAGCATTAGAACGCTTGGCCGATTTCTACATGAACATGGCCGGTGATCTGTTCCCTGTTATCGAAATCGATCCGGGTCGCAGTGTCGATTTTATCGTTCAAAAAGGTGTAACGCTGAAATTTACCCGCGTCAAGCCTAATGGCAAAGCAACGCCTACCACTTTCAATTCTAACGGGACTCACTAATTATGTGGAAAAAACGTCTTTTAGCAATCTGTGTCGCAGTAACTGGTCTGGCCGCATTGTCTGGTTGTTCGCTGGTGGATGGGAATTCAGAATACGGCTGTAAAGGTATGCCCAATGCTGTCACTTGTATGAACATCCGCGACATCCACCAGCTGACCGATGGTGATGACTACCAAGATCGCATTGATGCGGTGTCGGAACAACAGCTGTCTGGTAAACCAGTAGATCTGAAGCGAAACAGTGTTGCAGGTACCGCCGGGGCTGGTGGTGTGGCAACTGGTGGTCGTTATGTACCTGTCCCTGCTGCTACCGCAAACCCTCAGCCAATCCGTACTCAGGCACAGGTAATGCGTGTGTTGGTTGACCCTTATGAATCCGCAGACGGTGATCTGAACGTCCCTGGCTATGTGTACACCGAAATTGAACCTCGCCGCTGGGAAGTTGGCGCGTCACATGCATCGACCCGGAGTGCTGTTATTCGACCAATGAGCACGCCTCCAGTGGCGGCACAAGCCCCTCAAACACCGAGCAAATAATGCTCCAATTGAAATTAATGCAAACTGAATGATTTGATATTCCCCCTCAAATACAGTCAGTTGTGTTATAAAAGCCGCCTAGTGCGGCTTTCTTTCATTTAGGGTCTCATTGCTATTTATAAGGATTGTGATTAAAATTACAGACGCATGGTAACCATACCGCATTTTGCCAATGCTGACATTCGATGTGTGACTTACCCCTCGCATTGGATAAACCCCACTCAGACATATTGGTAAATGGATTCATGCGCAAGGCCGTTCCCCCTCGAACGGCCTTACCTTTTTCTAATCCTGCAAAAATCCCCCTTAAAGAGAACGCTGTTTTTTGACCTCGTTTTGCTGGCCTTTTCGCTGTTAATCCGCCTTTTCACCATTGAAAATGTAGCCTCATTCACAGGAGCACTCCAATGACGCTACGCAAGAAAGTATTATCCCTGATTCTGTCCGCCAGCTTCGCCGCTTCCGCTTTTGCCGGTGCAGATGTGAACGCTGATACTGTGTTTAACAACAAAGCCTTCATGAACGCGCCGAAGGAAAGCAAAGACGTCAAGCGCTTCGTTGTGCCAACCAACGGCATTATCGCGCTGGAAGTTGACGGCAAAGTCAACCTGCTGTCGTCAAATGGCCGGTACCTGTTCAAAGGCACCATGTACGACACTTGGGCCAAGAAAGACCTGACCACACTTGATGAGATCACCAAGTATGCCAGCATCATTCCGATCAAAGAGCTGAAACTGAACATCGCTGATCTTCAACCTGCCGTTTGGGGCGACGGACCTAAAAAAGTCATTCTATTCACTGACCCGAACTGCGTGCATTGTGCCGCAGCCCTTAATCAGCTGGCTGACCTAGACCCGCACGAATACACCGTTAACGTTCTGTCCCTGGGTGCCCTCGGCGAGCCAAGCCAAATCCGTAACAAAGAGCTGTACTGTGCTTCAGATCGCTACCGTGCCGACCGCGCTATTATCGCGCATGAAAAAACCAAATTTGACCAGGTTAAAGACTGTGATATGCAGGCATTGGCACGCCGCACAATCACCGCTCAGGTGTTAGGCGTCAGTATGGTGCCATTCATCATTCGAGACGACGGTGCTTTCAGCATCGGCGCACCAAAACAAGGTCTGAAAGCCTTCCTGGCTGGTCAATAAGTTCTTCTTTCTGTGGGGTTAGAATGAGCGAATCAATCATCATACAGCGTTTGAAGTCTATCAAACGCTTCTCAGATGTGTGCCCGGTTCGGGCATACGATGAGAAAAACCACATTTTCCTATGTGACAATAAATATATCGGTTTCGGCTTCCTTTGCCGTCCCTTATCCGGTACCAGCGGTAAAGAGATGCAGCAATTACAAACATTGCTGTCCTCAAATTTCCCGGCGAAAACCATTGTGCAGTTCGACCTGATTGCCAGCCCGAATATCGTTGGCAAAATTAACCAGATGGACGTTCTGCGCATGGACTGTGATGACGAAGTATTGCGCGATGCAATCTACAACCGTTCTAAATTTCTGCTTCACAGCACCGACTATCCTATGAAGGGTACGGGTACCCGTGTCCGCAACTGTTTGTTGCTGATCACGGTGAAGGTGCCGGTGAAAAACGAATACGACATGCGAGAAGAAGAATTCAACCTGATTTCTGAATTCCGCAACACGTTTGACACCACGCTGGGGATCATGGGCTTGTGCCCTGCTACACTGACGCGCGACCGTTACATCGATGTGCTTTCTTCCATTTTAAATCAGGGGGAAACTGCTTCGTGGCGTGACCGTAATCCGCTACAAGTGCAAGACGATTTGATGATCTCTGAGCAACTGGTTGACCCTGACCGAGAGTTCTTCATTCGCAATAAATACTGTGCCTTCGGCAATCCAGAAGACGAAGACCAGCGAGGTGAGCGTCACACAGGCACAACATTTGTGCGCACATTAAGCGCCAAAAAACTACCTAAGCGGTTTTTCCCTGGGCAAGCTCAATATTTCCTCGGCGATATGATGAGCGGCGCTACTGGTATTAAATCGTCCTGCATTATCTCCATGAGCATGATCTTCTTCGACCAGCAAAACGCGAAGACCAAGTTCACGCAAAAGCGTAACTGGATCGTGCAGCAAACCGATGGGCCAATGGTGAAATGGATCCCATCGTTGAAAACTATCCGAGAAGGTTACGACCTGCTGAGTGACAAGCTGGACAACGGCGAGCCAATTTGTAAAGCCAAATTCACAGTGACTATCTTCTCAAACTCCAAAGACGGTGTATTCCGTGCTAGCCAGGAAGCGGCCAGCTACCTCAACACCTATCAATTCAAAATGATCCCGGATAGCTACTTTGTTGCGCCTATTTTCCTCTCGTCCCTGCCTATGTTCAACGAGGCTGGTGCTGAGAAATCAATGGGCCGTTACCGCACGCTGGCACTGAGTGAAGCTTTGGTTATCTCACCACTTTACGCTGACTGGCAAGGTACCAGTAACCCGGCGTTAATGCTGACTTCCCGATCGGGGCAGGTGCAGATGCTCGACCTGTTCGACTCTGATACAAACTACAACGCCTGTATTGCGGCAGAGTCCGGTTCTGGTAAGTCGTTCTTAACCAACTACATTATTACCGCTTATCGCAGTCTGGGAGCGAAGGTGTGGTGTATCGACGTAGGGGACTCGTACAAAAACATTTGTGAGACCTACAACGGGGACTACCTGGACTTCCATCCGGATAAGAAGCCATGTCTCAACTTCTTTGAACTGATTGAAGACTACTTCGGTGAAAACCCGGATAACGAAGACGGCGGTGAAGAAGACCTGATTATCGGTCTCCTATCTGTGATGGCTGCGCCTAAGGCTGGTCTGAACGACTTCGAAGAAGCTCGTATGAAAGAACACGTTGCCAATCTCGTTCGCAAGCACGGTAAAGAGACTACCGTTGATATGGTTGCGGAATCACTTCTGGCGGATGAAGAGAACGACATTAAACGTTTGGGGCACCAATTGTACCCATTCACCAGCCGGGGTCAGTACGGCAAGTTCTTCGTAGGCAAAAACAACATTGACTTCCGTAACCCGTTTACGGTTCTGGAACTGTCGCGCCTGGAAAGCTCTGAGCACCTGAAGCAGGTTGTGCTGTTACAGCTGATTTACCAAATCCAGCAAGACATGTTTATGGGCGATCGCGGCCAGATGAAAATCGTGGTTATCGATGAAGCCTGGGCTTTACTCAAAGGAAACATCGGCGCGTTCATTGAAAAAGGTTACCGCCGCTTCCGTAAATACAACGGCGCTGCCATTACGATCACGCAATCCATTAACGATATTTACAAAGATAGCGTCGGAAAATCTATCGCCGACAACTCTGCGTTTATGCTGTTACTGGGTCAGAGTGAATCTGCGATCAACGAAGCTCAGCACCACCAGCGCTTAGCACTGGATGATGCAGGGTACCGTTTCTTGAAAACGGTGCGTTCAAGCCGAGGGGTTTACTCCGAAATTTACGTTATCTCCAAATCCGGTCAGGGGATTAGCCGGTTGATTGTGGATCCGTTCTCCATGCTGCTGTACTCGACAGCGCCGGATGACGTGGCAGCTATCAGAAAACGTAAAGCACAGGGCATGTCCACCCAGGATGCCATCAATTCAATTCTTGAAGAACGACAACGAGGTATAGCCGCATGATTAAGACCGCAGCTGTTTCATTACTCTGCGGGTTTCTGGGAGCCGCCCTTTATGGGCGGTTCGTCCCTCCCGCTGCACCAACTGACTACATTGCTGTGGTTAGTTATACCGGGGCAAATGGAAAGGTTCTCAGCGACCCTCAAATCAAACTGGTTCATGCGCGCGCCGAGGCAATGGCGAAAGCTGGCTACATGGTCCTCAATGAGTCCGCTCTATACAAATATCCTGCCTATATGCAGATCCCGCAAACAGTTTCTTCGTCAGGCAACTAACCGGGGGTATCGTGGTCATGGCCGCAGCGAACTCACTTTGGAAGAAGATTTATAAGCAAAAGCGACCGTGGAAAAAACATGCTTTGCTGATGTTGCTGGTGGGGGCGATCTCTGCGCCATCAAGTTATTACGTGTTGCATCGTTTCGAAATTGGTATTGACCCTCAAAATAACCAGTGCTTACCCCCTTACCGTATTTATCTGGTAGATAAGCACGACACTACCCCCGTTAAAGGCACTACCTTTGCTTTCAGTTCGAAATACATGGGTGAGTCAGGGAAAGGCATCAAAATGGTGGACGGGGTCGGTGGGGATGCCATCTCTGTGAATGATGAAGAGACCACAGTAAATGGTTCGATGGTCGGTGAAGGCCTAGCGCTTGCCACAGAATCAGGTCACACCCCTCAAGAACTTACTCGCAATGGAGTTATCCCTGAGGGTCGGATCTGGCTTATGGGCCGAACAAAACTCAGCTTCGACTCTCGCTACTGGGGATCGGTGCCGGAAACACAAATCATAGGAAGGGCCTACCCGATATGGTAATCCAACTAAAAGTCACGAAGTTTCGCAAAGCTCTCATCGCATTGGCCGTGTTTAGTAGCATGGCCTATTCTGTCAGTGCGGCATCACTGCCTTTGACGGATTTACCCTCTCGCCCTGCTGAGGTAACGGATAATGAGAAGGCCGATATTGATAGCCTCATCCGTGTAGCAAGAGAGCAACAAAAAAATGAAGAAGCTAATGCAAAGTCAGCGCGTGAAAATAACCGCGAAATGCTTCGAAAAATGCCAGAAACGCGTACTGACAATGAAATGATAAGTGACACTGTCACTGGCGCAATTGCAGATGCTGACGTTGCGGACGGTAAACAAAACAAAATGGCCGGTGATTTTTACTATGTGCTAGTTTCTGCATCACTGTCTGATAAGGAAATTAAAGACATGATGACCGACTACGATGGCCGCAGGGATGTCTCGTTGGTTATTCGTGGCGTTACTGATAAAGCAAAATTAATGGACGAACTCACTCGCTGGCAACAGCTGGTGCTCGACTCCGGTGCAGAAGTGACAGTTAATCTGGATCCGGTCATCTTCAAAGATAATGCCGTTACCGCAGTTCCAACCATCATCCATGAGAAAGATGGTGAGTTTGTAGCCAGCGTATCTGGCATCTCGAATATCGACTTCCTGAAGGGTAAAACCGGTAAGCTGGGTACCGCAGGCCCTACGAAAGAAGTCGTGGAGCGCAGCCTGCTGGACATGATTGAAGAAGGGGTTAAAAATCTCGACTTTGAGCAAATGAAAAAAGACGCTTTGAACAACTATTGGCCTCGCCAGCGCCAGGAATTTGAAGTGTTCCCGACAGTTAAGAAGCGCGCAACCCACACCATCGATCCTACGGTAATCATTCCCCAAGATATTGTCACGCCTGAAGGGGTTGTCGTCGCTAAAAAAGGAAAGGTGAATCCGTTAGATGTGATTCCGTTCGGCCAGAAGCTGATAGTGTTTGATGCCAGCGTGCCGTGGCAGCGTGACTTTGCGCGCCATGAGTACGAAAACACGGAGCCAGGCATCAATCCCATTCTGATCACAACGAACGTATACGGTGATGGCTGGGATACGTTCAAAGATGCAGCGCAGCATTACGGTGAGAAAGCCCGACTCTACATGATCCTGCCAGGTATGTCTGAGCGCTTTGGTATTGAAGCGGTACCCAGTATCGTCACTGCTGACAGAAAAGTATTCATCATCAATGAGTACCCTGAAGCCAACTATGCTAATAAGGTGGCAAAATGAAATCCTTACACAAAAAATTAAAATCATTCAGTTTGCACCTAATCGCTGCCACGGCTGTTTCCTTATGCTTTGCAGGCAATGCAATGGCTGATAAAACAGCCGAGACTGCGCCTGCGGTGAATGAGGTATGCCGTGATAATCAACTTCTTTCCTTCAAGCTTTTTACCGACGTATGCTGGGGGTGTATTTTCCCAATCAAGGTTGCAGGAATTACAATGGGCCCCTCCGGTAAAGTGCCAGACAATGCCGCTAGTGGTATGGCGTGTGCTTGCCAAGACGGTCTTGGGGTGTATCACCCAGGCGTGCTGACAGCTATGTGGGAGCCCCGCAAAATCATCGAACTAACACGCACGCCAGGCTGCATGTCTTCGCTGGGAGGGGTTAACCTTAACCTCGGCAATAACCTTCAGTACGGCATCCAAACCGACGGCGGTGATGAAGAGCGACGTAATAAGTTTTCAATCAGCTTCTATAACGCCCACATGTACGCTCTTCCTCTGTTGCGTATGCTTGACCTGTATTTGCCGGGGCAATGTACTGCTGACCCGTACAGTGACTTTGATGTGGTTAGTTTCTCTGAGATTGACCCAACCTGGAACAACACAGCTTTGGCTTTCTTCCAGAACCCGGAATCGGCTGCGGTTGCAAACGTCGTGGCACAGCAAGCTTGTGCATTAGAGGCAGCGGCTCAATTCGCGGGGAAACAACCAATGGACTCGCTTTGGTGGTGTGCGGGCTCTTGGGGAGGGCAATACCCATTGACGGGATCGGTGCGCAGTATGGACACGACTCGAACAACCAGCTTGGCCGGTATTCGCGAGCTTGCTGTTGAACACCGTCGTGGTTTGGCTTACCGGACTATGGGGAATGATACAGTCTGCCGGTCAAAGATCTACCCGACCTTACCTAAGCAGCAATACAAACTGAATATGTTCAGTCCGACACCTGAAACCAAAGAAGGCCATGAAGTCGGTGAATCCCCATATCAGTGGCAAGGTGGAATGTATCGCTACCCCACAGGAAAAGGCCAAGACTCAACATACATGATCTATCAATGGATGGATTGCTGCCGAACTATTTAACTCGCAGTTTTGATTGAATCAGACCCTTGTATATCTACAAGGGTTTTTTATTACCACCCTATTTGTGGAGTTACCGTAATATCACATTCTTTTGAAGAACTTTGTCTGCATGAATCTTTCAATTTTTCAAAAGCGATTATGTATTCTTCAGCTGGCTTATACCCTTTAACCTTTGCTTTATTAATCAGAAAAATACCGAAATCAACATCTTTGGGAAATCCAGCACCATCTATATACATTGTTCCTAATGTAAATTCCGCCCTGGCAGAGCCTTGACCTGCGGCCTGGTGAAACCAATATCCTGCTAACCGATAGTTAACCTTACCGTTTTTTCCGAAGTAATAATGTAACGCAAGGGATTCCTGGGATTTAAGATGGTTTTGTTTGGCAGCTTTAAGAAATGATTGTTCTGCGAGGTCGAACTTACCCTCGTTCGAATACCGCCAACCTTCTTGATACAGATTTTCAAGATCGTTCGTGATTTGCGTGTGGGGGGGATTTGTATTTTGTTGCTGTGTATTTGCACCTAGGGCAGGAAGGCACAAGGAGAAAGTTAGCAGAGCAATGGCTGTCTTCTTCATAGAAACCTATTTGTTATTTTATTAATTAAATCAAACAGAGGATGCGAAGAACGTTAACAAATATTTCACTAATTGCAAGCAAGCGCATACAGAAAAGGCAGGTGGGTGGCCTGCCTTGGTGAGGGGGCTTGATGAGAGGGTAATTACGCTTCGGTATGGCTTTCGGTTTGCGTGGCTTCAGCTTCGCTTTGCTCTTTGTTCGCTGGGCTCGCAACATCTGCATTCTTGCCATTATTGTCGTTCAGTTCTTCGACAGTGGCCGATGCGTGCCGGTCAAGGGTGTTAACCATGTTGCGAATACTGTCGCGCAAGCGGGTTTTATAGTCATCCACTTCATCCTGATTAAACAGGTTGTTCAACCACAAGCGATCAAGCAGCGTTATCAGCTCATCGAAGCTACGGAACAAACGCACTACACGCATGGCATCAGGAGTACGTACTCGAATGCTGTAGTCGCGCGGGGCCGTATACGAAACCTCTTCAATACGACTCGTTCCAGAAGCCTCGGCCTCTTCAAGAACTTTAGTCAGCGTTGAAATGCCGAAGCTAATTTCTTTTTCTGGTCCCGCCAGGATTTCACTCACGGCTTTTTTGGTGCGGTCAATCGCCCCTTTTACACCGAGGCGTTCCAGTCCGGTGCTGTTAATGGTCAGATTAAACAGCGCCTTTGACATCAAATTGTAGTGGCGTTGCTGCATGCGAATACCTTCTTGCGTTTGCAGCTGGAACGGTACGGTGATCTCCGGGTTAGAGTATTCGCGGCGTTCGCGTGTAGGTGCCTGCCCTTTGTTTTGCGTAGGCTCCGGCGAACGTGTACGGTTGCCACGGTTGTTACGTTTGATTTGACCCTGCTTTGCGTTATCAGTCACTTTAGCCTTCTCTGTAGTTGCCATGATTTATCCTCACATTTAGTCGCATTTAAGCCTGACTATTTAGTCATACGAAAACGGTCAAGTCATGGGAAAAGGCCAGCATTTCGCGGAAGAAAAACAGTTCTTGATTTGACTGGTTATCTGAAGTAGGCTTTTGTAACAGCCTAGCTGATGGCCTACTCTCTTCTCAGCATAACTTCAAACGCGAACCCGTAACTTCGGTGTGAATATACCACCGCCCCCTGGTAGCCTAACTGGCTTTCCTCACGGGTTTCGCACGCCTAAATCAGGCCAGAGCATCTCTGACGTGTTCTTGTTCTTTGAACAAAACATGTCACCTTGCCGCCCTAGCAAAGGGTATTTTTGGATCTCAATCCAAACCAAAAAAATTGTTAACTTCCTCTTATCTCAACTCCTGCGTTTTGTCTGTGTCCGGACTTCGTTTTTACGATGTCTGTCGCTTTGTTTACATCCATTGAATCCTCACATTTCAGGGTGTTTCTCTGTGGCCGGAC
This sequence comes from Providencia sp. 2023EL-00965, assembly GCF_033550225.1. NCBI lineage: Bacteria > Pseudomonadati > Pseudomonadota > Gammaproteobacteria > Enterobacterales > Morganellaceae > Providencia > Providencia sp. 2023EL-00965. Next base: position 46,304 of record NZ_JAWUEH010000003.1, read on the forward strand.
TTCGCATATAAATTTATGGTGAATATTATGTCTTCTTTCGAATTGCAAGGCTTTGTTTATATTGGCATGTTCCTCTCGTTGTTCTGGCGTCCTAAGAACGCTTCGTTCGTAGTGCCAGCTGGCATTGCTTTTTATATTTTCACGGCTGGATTTGTGCAATCCACTATTCCTTTAATCATTGCCTGTGGCTGTCTGACTCTGTCAGCTGTTGTTCTGGCTGTTCAAATCATGTCTCGTTTCTCTACTGAAGATGACGAACTTGATGAGTCTGACGATTCTGATGATTCCACCACTTCAAGCGCCAAGCGTCCTTCTCGCACTGTTATCACTGAGCACGAAGGTAAGTTGGTTTCTTTTGGTATGGCTCATTGGAAAAATGACCGTTCAAACGATATGTCCTTCTATGTTGAAATCGAAGGGCAAAATAAAGTTTGGGCTATTGGTCTTAAAAAAGCTGTCGAGAATTCTGGTGCTAAAATTGGTGACACTGTTGTTTTCTGGAAAGACTCCGAAGTGCGCACCAGTAAAGCTCAGGTTCTTGATCGCAAGGGTAATGTGACTGGTTATCGCGACCTTGAAACTGACAAACGTCGTGGTCTCTGGATCATGGAAGTTGTTAGCTGATATTCACTAATCTCTCTTAAACAAGCCCAGATTCCTGGGCTTTTAACTATTTTAAATCTATTAATTTCAAGGTGATTTATGATTATCATTAATGCTTCCACGTTCGAAAACTGTATTCGTTGTGGTAGTCCTTGTCAGTTGGAAGGCTTTGATGCTTCCCGCAATACCTATACCCTCAATTGTAATGATTGTGGATGGCATTGCTGTCACCATGAAGGTGCTGATGATTGCCCTCTTTGTATCAGTCAAAATGATGATATTGCACTTCGTGAATGCGGCGTTAAAAACCGGACTGAAGCTATCAAGTTGATGGCCAAAGTTAAATTCATGTTGGCTTCAGTAGCATGCAATATTGGTAAGAATCGATTGAGAAAAAAAGATCGTTCACGTCTAGAAGACGCATTCATGATCTTTGTCCATCTGGATGGAACGAGCTACTCCAATAGCTTTACCTATCGCGCCACCCTGGACTTCATTCATCGTCGATACCTTCAATTAGCTGCTGCGTATCATTGAGTTTCGAATGTTCTTCTATCATTTTTCATCTTAACCTCCCAAGAAACCCAGCCTATGCTGGGTTTTTTTTTGCCTTTCGATTGACCCTTACGCTCCTATCGCTTACTCTGTTCTGGCGATTACATCGCATAACTTCCGGCAATAGCCCTTAACCAAAACACCTAATTTCGGCCACCAGCGCCTCTACGAATGAATCCCGCATTCATTCTCACGGCTTTTTCATGCCTACAAAACAGAATTCGACAGCCCGGTGCCCTATAAGGCTCCGGGCTTTTTGCTGCTCGTCGAACCGGTGTTTTTCCTCACGCTGAGGAATATCAGTGCGTCCAGTCACTCTACTGGGCATTGCAATACCCTTAACTTCCCTTCCTAAACAGACTGTACCTGAGATTTAACCTCAGGCTAGTCAGGCCTTTCCAGGCATAAACTTTCTAAATATTTTAAATCTATTAATTGAGGTATTAACTATGTTCTCCAAAGCTAAAGGTAAAGTAGCGATCGACCCTCGTTATACTCCCGCTAAAAACGGTAATGACTCTGTCATTTTTTTCCGTTTGGGTTGTGAAATGAAGATCAACTCGCAAAAAGTGATTGAGTTTTTCCCTATCAAGGCTTTCGGTAAAGTTGCTGATTTTCTCCACAATACCATCAAGAAAGACTCTGAGATCTCTATCGAAGCTATCGCTCGCACAGCTCGCTATGTGAAAGATGGTTCCGATGTTCAGCGTACTGAGTTCCATGCATTCTCCGTTCACGATATTGCGACCAACCTGGTCGTTGATACGCGAATTAATGATGCTAATCCTCAGTCTTACGTTGCTCCAATCACTGCTTCGACACCAACTCAACAACCACTGCGTTCGCCTGAATTACAGGCGCGTCTGGATGCTGAGTTAGTTGTTCAGAAGATGAGTTATGACGAAGTGAAAACGATCGGTAACAAGTTCCGTGCAGCACTCCAGCAAGCACAGAAAAGTGCCGCAGCCAAGAGAGAAGCCAAACAACAGCCGCCCGCTCAACAACCTACCGTTAAGCAAACTGTGACAGCTCGTAGCAGTGCGATCTTCGTACCTTCTACAAAGCCTACCGTCACAGACCAACTCATTGCAGCTCGTGCAATGGTTAGTAATGGCAGTTATTCCGATATGCGCGGTTAATACTCCGCAGTAAACGCCACTCGTTGAGTGGCGTTTTCATATCTGTTTGGTCAATTTTTAAATCTATTAAATATGAGGTACTACCATGTCTTATTCGAACAATGCCCGTCGCGCTTATGACAACAATAACGCGAAAAGAGCCAACACTGACATCACGGTCAGAGTTGACACAGTGACCCGTCACATGATGACTCTAGGTAGTCAGTTTGAAAAGGCTGCAATGCACCCACATATCTCTTTCCAGAGAGAGTGTGTGTTTGCCAAGCACATCATTAACAACAGTGACTATCTCACTGGTATTGCGTTAACTAACCCGCGTTCTTTCGAGACTGCGTTTTTACAGTTAGCGAGTTCCGGTTTGACACTCGACCCTGCACAGAAACAGGCATATCTGGTTCCACGCAATAATCGGGTGATCTTGGATGTCTCTTATCTCGGCCTGATCAAAATGGCTACAGATGAAGGACTCTGCCAAGACATTGTTGCTGAATTGGTGTTTGAGAATGATGCAGTATTTAAGCCACAAGGTCGTCGTAATAGTCCGATCCATGAGTTTGACCCATTTGCTAGCAAAGGGGATTTGATTCTGACGGTGACGGATAAAGGTACCTTAGGCGCTCGCGGTAACTTCCGTGGTGTCTATGTGGACTTTCTCATGCGAGATGGCCGCAACCTCGTTTACTTTGTAACTGTTGAAGATTTAGCCGCTGCTCGCGCAGTTTCTGAATCTTGGAAAAAAGTTGATAAAAGAGCATTATCTCCGTGGACAACATTCCCGTGGAAAATGGTTCTGAAATCCGCCCTTAAACAAACCGTTCATTTAATCCCAGGCAACCGAACTCGAATCAGCGCAGTGATTGATTATCTCAATACCTACGGTGAAGAAGGGTTCAAGTCTTCCGCTCATGTCCCTGTTGAAGCTGCTGCTGCTGAAATGGCTCAACGTCAAGCTGCTCAGGCTGCTAACAATGATGTTGCTTCATCTCAGCCTATTGTTGCTGACGACAGTGTTATTGAGGGTGAAATTGTTGCTCATGATGACGTCGCTCCCCCTGCGCAATCGGCCCAACCCGTTGAGAAGGCATCTCAGCCTGCGTCACAGGAAGCTCAGTCAGCTCCAGTTGATGTTCAACCCAAGTCTGATGCGGGTGGATCTCAGCCAGAAGAACTTCAAGTTCCGATGTCTGAAATTCCAGGTGTTCGTCAAAGCAGTTTCAAACGAATTGCGAAACTCGTTACCCGCGCAGAAAAAACGCTGGCTTACGAAACCATGATCGCCGAACTGAAAGACGCATTTTCTTTCAACGACAGCGAATTGGCTTACGCAAAACGTCAATTGGAACAATCGCGCCGTGACCTGCTCAGTACGAAAGTTTCTGAGTCAGTTCACATGTGTGATTTTGGGATCGCAAATGACTTTGTTAATCGTCTTGCTGACGGGGAGTTTAAAGCCAGTGCAGCCCAGTGGGTTTCTTCTGTTGAAGCTGAAACTAACTCCATGCAAGTGCTCTACTCTCAAGCTCTTCAGTCCGGTCAATTCGACGAACTTGAATCTGCCTTGAATTCAGTCAAACACAAAGGTCTCAAAGAGATGTTGTGCAACCTGATTTCAACAGCTAAAGCAGCATAAAACATAACCGGCATTTATTGCCGGTTTTTTAATTTTATAAATTTATTAATGGTGATCGTATGTCTGATTCAATCTGTGAAATTGTCGATATTGAACAAGGAACTCCAGAGTGGCACAAATGGCGTAGAACAGGTGTTACGGCAACATGCTCCCCAATTCTCTTGGGTGCGCCTGGAGCTATGAAAACGCCTTATCAGTTATACCTTCAGTATGCAGGCTTGCTTGCTTCTGAAGATCTATCTGCGATTAAGCAGGTGGATGCCGGTAACAAACTCGAAGCGCTTGCGCGGTCTTACTGCGAAAGTGAATTGGGGCAAATAGCCTCACCCTTTTGCGTTCGACATGCCAAGTACCCGTTCATGATAGCTTCGCTTGATGGACAGCTCGATGACCGTTCTGTACTGGAGATCAAGAATCTCTCAGAGAAAAAACATTTAGCTATCCTCGAACAAGGTTCAGCCTCGCCGGAATTTAAATATTACTTCTGGCAGGTGCAGCATCAGTTATTCGTAACAGGTGCCCCGCAAGCTTATCTTGTTTTCTGGTCCGCTAAAGATCAGCCGAAGATTTTCCTTATCAAACCTAACCAGGGCGCTTTCACACGTTTGTTTGCTGCATGCAAAGAGTTCTGGGAACGTTTAAATCAAAAGGTAGCTCCGGCTTTTGATAAACAGCAAGACATCCTGCTGGTTTCTGATGCCGATATTCTGGCCCAAACCAGTGAATTTACTGCTCCAGATGATCTCTCTGCTCGTATCGCTGACATCCGCCGTCAAGTTGCGAATGTCCGCGCCAAAGAAGCCGAGTTTGAAGCCGTGAAAGCCCAGTTGTCTAATCTTGAAGAAACGCTTAAGGCGTCGATTCAAGGTCTTGCAACAGGTCTTGGTTTCAAAAGCACAGACCCTGTCCGTATTGATGGGTTTGGTTTTCGCTATCTGGAAAGTAAAGTCAAAGGTCGCACTAACTGGAAAATGATCGCTGAGCGTCTTAATGTGACTGCTGAGCAATATCCGGACTGTGTGACTCAGGAGTCTCTTCGCTCCAGCCTGTCTGTCTATGAGTATGAAGCTTCCCCAGAGGACAGCGTTTATATTCCACCTGAAGCCATCAAACCTGTTGTGGCAGAAGGAGATGCACTCACCGGTGTTGAAGACAATGCCTTGTTGTTGTTTTAACTCTCTCACACCCGACTTCGGTCGGGTTTTTTCTTGTTGACCCAGCTGTAAGAATTGATTATTGTAGCGGTGCGGTACACACCGCCTAACTTCTGGCAACCTGCCCCTAAACACCTAATTTCGGCCATATCGCCATTCTGAATGCGTTTACTCTCATTCACACGGCACACGCATATCTGTACCAAATTCGATAGCCCGTTGCTTTTTAAGCAGCGGGTTTTTTTATGCGTCGAAAACGGTGTTTCGTTCTCAAGCTGAGAACAACAAGTGCCTCCAGTCACTCTACTGGAACTTTGCAATACCTTAAATCTCGCCTCTTTTCTGAGGCCTTAAACCTTTTAAATCTATTAATTTTAGGAGTCTCTCCATGTCCATCGTTAATCTGACTGCATATAAAGCATCCGACGCACAACGCGAAATGGGTGTGATTGATGTTGAACGTGACATTTCACAAATCATTCGTGAAAAACTCTCGTTCAATGACTGCCCCACCGTTTCGTTAATGCAGCAACGTGCCGACGAACTAGCAGATATCGCTTTGCTGCTGTGTTCCCGTCACCAGGCTGAAGGTGTTTTGGTTTATGCCAAAACCTACTTTATGCCAACCCTGATCACCGCGCTTTCCGAGCGTGGTATTACGGCGTTTGCCACTTATGCACCTAAGTCGATTGTCTGTGAACAAGGACAAATGAGTAGCCGGTATACACATTCCAATCTGGTTTGCTGTTCTCCTGCTGCTTAATTCGACGACTCTTCACTTTTAAATTCCCTAACTCTTTTAAATCTATCTAAATTATTGAGGTAATACATGTCTACTTTTAACACTACTCTAGCTGCTGATACCCTGGTTCGTAACGTCGCAATCTCTCCGGAATTATTCGGCGTTGTCATTCCAGAACACATGAAAGCGCAGGTTAAACCGTATGCTGGTTTCGCTGCGGATAATGCATTCAGTGCTGCCATCCCTAGCCGAAATGATCATTACGTGTTTGAGCCGTCTCTGCGTGCGTCTGTCCTGATGTGGATTAACTACCCTCAGGGTCAGTCGCTGTGGATCTCCGGCCCTACAGGCTGCGGTAAAACCAGTATTGTTGAGCAAGTTGCCGCTCGACTGAACTGGCCTTTGATGAAAACAACAGCTTCTCAGGATTTGGACATTAATAGTCTTGTCGGTGGTCTTCGTCTCGTTTGCGACACAATGACCGGTGATACCCGTACAGACTTCCTTTATGGTCCTCTGGCACTTGCTTACAAATTTGGCCTCATTTTCCTTTTGGATGAATACGACCAACTTGACCCAAGCTGTGCTAACGCTTTTAACGCGATCTTAGAAGGTGGGAATCTTGTTATTCCTGAAACCAACGAAGTGATCAAAAAGCATCCTAACTTCCGTTTTGTCGCTACAGCCAACTCGATCGGCCAAGGTGATTTAACGGGTGTCTATGGTGGTGTAAAAGTGCTGAACGTCGCGAACCTCGATCGCTATATGTTCATCAACGCGAATTACATGCCAAAAGACGTTGAAACCTCGTTAATCAAGAAGTTCATTTCAGATGAAGTGCTCGCAGGTAAGTTTGTTGAAATCGCTAACATCATTCGTAAGTTGTTTGTCGGCAGTGATATCGCTGGTGATTTTAATCAGTCCAATGACAGTTCTTCTGTCAAGGTATCCGCTGTTTCGCCAGACACGCGATTGTCTGTTACGTGCTCTACTCGCTCGCTGATTGCCTGGGTTGAACGTTTCTCGCTGATGAATAAGGCCAAAATGCCTGAAGCTCTGCAAGTTTCCTTCGACTTACAAATCGGTAACCGTGCCGGTGCTGATGATAAGCGTGCTCTGCATGCCATCCTCAAAGCGGTATTCGGTTAAACCTTGTTAACACCTCTCTAAATGCAATTCTCTAAATAAATAATGGCCCATTTCTGGGCCTTTTTAATATTTTAAATTTATAAATAAAAGGTAACTAATATGTCTACGAATAACCAAACTCACACTCAAGTTTTAGACCAATTAATCCTGGTTTCTCTTTCTGAGATTTCCTGCATTAGCGGCCGTAAAAAGCTGCAACGTCAAGACTTAGGTGAAAATGCCGAACTGCCACCAGAAGTCATGGTGTCTCTTGGTTCTAAGAAAGTGATTGACCCGCAGTTGATTAACCCGTTTGAACGCTTTAAGAACAAGGCTAAGAAAGCTTGTTTGTCCTACGGTGTTGCTTTCATGGGCGGCTATGCTGTCCCAACGGATAAGGTCAATGCACTCATCGATGAACTGAAGGATGTGAAGCAAGAGTTTTATGACTACAAAAAAGAATTTTTGAAGGCTGATTTTAATGGCTGGATTAATTCATTTGAGGAAAAGTATCGTGCAATCCTTGTGCGCGATGCCGCGATTGATATCGGCTATATGGATTCCCAAATTCAATTTGGGTTTACTGCGATTCATATCACTCCTTATGGCAATGCCATCATTCAAGATGGTTTTGCAAGTCAGGTAAAAAGTCTGGCAGATGAAGTCTATGAAGACGTTGCCTCCGTTGCTGACAAGTTCTTAAAGAACCTGAATAGCAAAGATGCAATCAGTCAACACACACTGAATCCGCTACGTCGTTCTGCTGAAAAACTTCGTACTCTGGCGTTTATTGACCCCAGTGTTGAAGGTCTGTGCGAGTACATGTCTCAAGTGCTTGATAACTTACCTTTGACAGGCAAAGTTACCGGTCAAGACTACAACAATGCATTATCCCTTCTAAACAACCTCCGCGATCCACAAGCTGCTAAGTCGTTTGTATCGTTGCTTTCAAATCCGCAAGCTGATTCTGGTTTGGATGCCTCTTTGGTTCTCGACGCCTCTTTTGAGTTGCCGACTACCGATTTGGTTTCTCCACCAGCACAACCTGCTTTGGAAACAACACCAGCCACTCCTGCTGACGTGGTTCCACACACGAACGCATTCGCTGTTGCTGAAACGATTGATGATAGCTTCTTGGCCGACCTGCCACTCGACTTGCCTCCGGCCGGTCCTGTTGCAGACCCGGTTGTTACAGTGGCTGATACGTCAAGCACTGTTGAAGTTAATCAGCCTGCTGGTTCTGTTGAAGTTGTTGATGATAGCGCGCTGCTGAGTTCTTTCGTCGTTCCTGCTGCCGCTGTCGATTTGAATGCCCCGGCTTCTGCTACTCCAGTTAATCTGGATTTTGCTGATACCGATTCAGACGATGGGATCATGATGTTCTAAATCTAAGGCCCCTTTACGGGCCTTTTTTAATTTCCTAAATATGGACTTGGTTATGCAAAAGTATCTTTTGTGCAACAACGAGTTACTTGTTGAGTTTAGTAAATACGGTGAGCAGCTTCCTATGGCTTTTGCTGTGTTGTTTGGTAATACCCTGCCCTGGCTTGGTGTTTCTGAAACTGATTTCGACATCCTCCGTTTAGGCCCGTCTCACTCTCTCTACCGCTTTACCTGGCAACAGGTACTGCAAAACGCCTCGGTGACTTTGGATAGCAAAACGTTTTTTTTACGTTTGGCTGACAACGGTGACCTTCGCACCTGTTTGAAACGTCCTTAACGACTCGTTTTCGTCCTTTTAAATTTATATTAAATCTATTGTGAGGTAAGTATGGGTATTTATAACTCTCTGCCCGTCGTTGCACGCGCCCTGAGCGATCAGCTCGGAGTGAATGTAACTGTTGGTGGTTCTACGGCTTGTGCTTCTCAGCAAGGTTCTTCATTCACTATCAACATTCCTTTCTATAAGGATGCTGAAAAATTGTCTGACGTCCTTCTGGGTTATTTGGTTCACGAAGCTGCGCATGTCAAATACACAGAATTTCCGATTCTGAAAGAAGACATTCCTGCTCGTGCCAAACAAGGCTACAACCCAAGTGTTCTTGGTAAGTTGGTAAACATAACCGAAGATCTTCGTATTGAACGTGCGATAGGTCGTCGCTTTCCCGGAGTGCCTTCATTTCTCAAAGCGTTAAATCACTTTGTTTTTAATGAGGACACGAAACCAACTGATGATCCTGCTGTAGCATTTATCAACGGTTTACTCTTGTGTGGTTTCAAACGGTATCACGCACTTAACATTCCTGTTGATCAAGCCCAATCAGACTTCATTCGCTTATTCGGACAAAACATGTTTGATACAGCGATGGACATTCTCGGTTTGGCGATTAACGCGCCTTCCATTGCCGACTGTCTGGATATTTCCTGTCGTCTTTACGATCTTGCAGTAGATGCTTTTAACGATAATCAACAAGACCAACATGATCTGCCTCCTGAGACCGGTGACGATTCACAATCCGAACCAAGCAGTGATAACTCACAGCCTGGCGAAGATAATGATAGTGCTGACTCTAATGTAGATGCTGGCGATGGCTCTTCTGACGGTCAATCGTCTCAAGGTACTTCCGCTCAGCCTGGTAATGAACCTGAAAATGGTGACAGCCCTGCTTCTGGCAGTGATGTTTCCACCAGCGTTTCTACCAGCTCAACACCGTCTAAATCAGACCATTCAGACCCTTTTGCCAATGTCACTGATGATAATCTCAACGAGGTTATTAAAGGTGCTGGTGAACGCTTGAATGACTGTATTAAAGACAACGTTTCTCCAAGTGAACGCACACCTGCTGCTACCCCGTTCGGTATTGCTCCGGCTAAGTGTCACGCAACCAGAGAAGCTTCGGTTCTCCGAGGTGTTCAGGCTGCGTCTGGCCTTCGTCAGTCAATGCACGGGCTACTACAAGGTATGCAACAAACTCGTCGTACACACAAAGAAACGGGTCGTGTTATGGATACGCGTCGGCTGACTTCGGCTCTTTTAGGAGAAACCAAGTTATTCCGACACAAATCTAAAGCTGTTGAGTTCAACTCTGCCTTTACTGTTCTGCTTGATTCAAGCAGTTCATTGGGTTCTGACATGGTTGAAGCTGAAGCCGCTGTTGTCTCCTTGCTCTTTGCGTTGGACGGCATCAAAGGTGTTTCGACTTCGGCCTATCATTTCCCACATGCCACCGCAAATAACGTTGGCTTGCTAAAAGCGCGTGAACAAAGCTTCCGGGCTGCGGTTAACGCTAAGCAATTTGGTATTAGCGCAAATGGTTGTACGCCACTGGAACAAGCTTTATGGCCTGCGTTCAGTGACTTGCTAAATGCGCGCGCTGATCGCCATGTCATGGTCGTGGTCACTGATGGTAAGCCCGATAACTCCGGGCCTGTTATTCAGATGGTTAATGACGCGAAAAAAGAAGGTGTGATTGTTATTGGTATTGGCTTCGGCGGTGCTAATTCAAACATTATGACTTCTCTATTCGATGATACTGGTGTTGCTGTAGGTTCTGTCTCTGCCCTTCGCGGAAAGCTTCTCGAAGTCTCCCGCAAAGCTTTAACTCGTTAATTTTAAAACCTTCCTAAACAAATCCTTAGCCTCCTGCTTTGCATGAGGCCGGGTTTTTAATTCCTAAATTTATTTTAAATCTATTAAAGGTGATCAAAATGACTATGTCCAAAAATGCATTTGCTCATGAAAATCAGCTGTCCTTCAACGAACTGTTTGAAGCTGACGACCGGACTTATGAAGCAATTTGCGCTGCCAAAGATGATCGTTATGAATTGCGTTATTCGCAACAGATGGCTTACGAAATTATTCGTGACTCTCTGTACATCATGACGGCCCCCAGAAGCAACGTTGAACAGCGTGTTGATGAAATTCTCTGGATCTTCTCTGATAAAAATCAGTCGGATCTGTGCTCTTTCACTAGCTGCTGCTTCTTCGCCAAACTGGACCCAGAAGAGACTCGTATGAGTGTTCTGCATCGCTGGAAGCATGACCTGGCTGAACAAGATCGTTTAATTCAGTCGAACCACTACGATGCGCCATCAAATATGGACTTCGTTGAATCACAGCGTCGCGGTTTCGAAAAATACAAGAAGGCGTTCTATCACTACTACCCGAACGAAGCTGCTCGGAAGTGTGCATAACCGCTTAAAGAATAACGCTGGCATTTGTCAGCGTTTTACTTTCTCTTGGAGATATTCATCATGGCTAAATATATTAATTTTGATACTTCTGTCGTTGAACCACAAAGCGGCTTTACCGTTGAAATGATTGATGACCTCATTGGTTACGTGCATGGCAATTCACCAAAGCGTAGTGTTAGTTTGTTTGAAAACCTACCCGTTTTTGAAGAGTCTTTCGTGATCAATACGTACCACCCAATGGCCCCGGATTCACTAGAAATACACTTCTTCCGTGATGAGACAGGTAATTGGTGGCCGTACATGACCGTTGATGCACTGTGTTTAGTGCATACGTTAACGACATACGGCTACGGTCTGATGGGCTCAGAGGGTTAAGCAATGCTGATACCTTATGTGTCTTTCACATCAAATAAACGGTCATATTTAATCCGCGAAACCTCAATTTCTCAGTCCTGGCCTGATAGTCGCCATGCTGATGTTGAGACCTTTGTGCTCTCTACTGGCAAAGTGCTTCGCGCCACCAACATTAAACGTTTTAACTTCATCGATATTGCTGCACATCAGGATCCTATTCCTGTCACAGTAAACGATAATATTAACTTCTGAAAAGCAAAGGCCCCGTAGCGGGCCTTTCGTTTTGGTGAACTGTATGAGTGCTTGTGCATTGATTGAATACAATAACGCTTCCGCGAAACTGCGTGGCGTTGTCGTTCCGGGTGATGAAGCTTGTATTAAATATGCTTTATCACGTTGGGCAGTGATTGCATTTCGTATCCGCAATACAGACGACAAATTCACCCGCATACCGGTTGAGGATTGGATGGAAGGCATTCAGGCAACTGTTAGCCCCTCCCCTGCTCGCGAACGCATTCTGGCCGCATTGGCTCGTTGCAAGCCCGGTATCTTTTAATTTTCTAAATTCATAAATCTATTAAAGAGGTACGTATGTCTCATTCTGTCGAATTGAGCATTTACGGATTCGTATCTGAAAAGATGCGCCTTTGGCCCACTTCTGATGTTCAGGAGCAAGCTGACTTGGCGTTAATTCATTCCGATATGTTAACTGTGAAATTGCTTAACGATCGTGGACTTGGCATTGCCAATACTGCGTTTGGTATTAATCAGAACGAATCCCAGGTATTAAAGCTGGCGACTCGTTTTGCGTATTGTTGTGCATGTGGCCGTTTCTCCGACCCTAGCCTTGACCTTCTCAAAAAAGAGATAGTCATGCTTGGCCGGAGTTTGTGTTCCAGGTTCTTCGACTCAACGATGGCTGAGGCTGTTCGTTTCGTGGCACATGAGCCCGAGTTCATGAAAGAACAATGTGTTTGGTAATCCTTACCCTTCATTTTTATCTACAGGAGTATTTCTCATGCGTTACGTTACCTCTGACAATAGCTACACCACAACTTTCCCTATCGCTGTTCGCAACATCCTTTTGGAAATTGTGCCCGTTGATGAAGAAGATTACTCGCGCGGTTCTGATTTACGCGATGATCTCGGTGTGGTGATTAATGAAGAAACCTATATTGACATCAATCATCGCTTTGCTGATTTGGAAGGCGAGGTTCGGACATTGCTTGCAATGAACCGAATTGGTGTTGGTACGGAATCGTTCAATGACCCTGACTGCCCTTCGCTGTCTGTTAATCAAGCATTATTGATTAACTTGGCGATGGACTTGAATGGGGTGATTCATACCAGTTTGTACCGGGATTTGTTTAAGAAAAACTCATTCTGCGCGCAGATGTTGGTGAGTATCGTGGAGATGGCTGAGGCTGTTTTGTCTGATAATGAAGAACCGGATGTTTTCAAAGATTCTCTCTTTGGTGGTATCTACTCTCGTTACACCATCGGTTTAAAAGCACACCTGTTTCACTAATTGCTTTTTTGCTGTCCACAAACTCTCTTTCACTGGTGATGTATGAAAAACATATTTAAATTCCTGCCGCTGATTCCTGCGGTAATCATTGTAGCTGCAACGGTATTTTTCAGCTTTGATGTCATGACTATGGTAGTTGTTATTGTTGTCATGTCTGTCATTGCTGCCGGTTGTGTTGCATTGGCCGCTTATTTCATCGTGCTCATCCTTCAGGATGTCTACGGTAAAATTATGAAACTGCGTCACTCTCTATAACTTCGATTTAACTTCCCCTCCGCACAACATCCTCGTTGTGCTTAACTTCCCTCAGTGAGCCCTAAAATGAAACTTAATACCCTTCGCTTCTTCTCTCTTGTTTTTACTGTTGCAATTGCTGTCATGGTGATTGTTTTCGGTAGTCACTTTGGCATCAAGGTGACAGAGGACTTTGTCATCAAAGTTCTTTTGATTGTCTCGATGCCGATCGCGTTTACTCGCAACAAGAGCAAATCGTAATTCCAGCCTAGGGTAACCACCCAAAACCCTGTCTTCGGACAGGGTTTTTTTTTGCTTTTTTTTACCAGCCATAACCGGAGCTGCATTCACAGACAACGGAAGGATGGTAAACAAAACGCAAGCACATGCGATTCCTTCAACCCTTTGAGAACACCGGTTTTTGGCCTCATTTTGCTGGCCTTTTTTGCCGTTTTCCTTGCCTGTGTATGACAAAATGACCGCTCATTGATTCATCAGATGAGGGATTTGATGAAACTTCTCGTATGTGCTCACAGCCGTTCGATGCTCATGCCTGTTTTTAAGCTGCCAGCCATACTCTGCACTGACTCTAACCGTCTCAGCTTGCAGCGTGAACTTGAACGTAAGTACGGCGGACGCATGACCCTCGATGAGGCCTGTAAGGAAATTGGTATAAAACCCGAAAGCATCATTAAGAAGATCGGGCAACAAAGATATAGACACTATCAACTGTGCCAACAGCTTGAAAAAGCCAGGGTTTTTAAGGGGAAAAACTCCTTTTTTTGGACTGACAGGATAGCGGCAATTCTTACCAAAGGTAATGAAGATGAAATTCCAAAGTTTCAATAAAACAGTCATCGCTACCCTGGTATTTGGGGTGCTCTCTGCTCATGCGGTAGCAGAGGGTGGCAAAGATAATAAACCAAAGGCTTCCAACGGGCAGGTTACCGCTGGAGGTACCTCGTTTCTGGATGGAAAAGAAGAAGGCTGGTTCTGGAAAAAAATGCCTCCTGAACCGCCGAAAGAAATCGAACCTGAGACTACTGTTGCTAAAGCGGACAAAACCGAAGAGCAGGACAAGCAAATGCCTGTCCCTGAACCTTCCGTTGCGGTTACTCCTGAAGAGGGGCCTGAAGCCTTTACCGTGGCCTGGTACCGTGAAAACGTACAGAAATTACGTGACCGCGCAATTGACGAGCCAACCCAGGAAAACGTCCGGGCCTATTACCTTGCGCAGCGCATTATGTTGGACAAGGCGAGCCGGTTTACTGATATGGCGCGCTTAGTGACATCTACAGATCCATTGATTGATGAAAGCAGTCGTCGCTCTACGTCTACCTTCGGCGCTATGGACCAGTCTGCGGAGGCTGAAAAAAACTCACGGCTTGTTATAAAAGACATTGCCACACGCGCTGGGGTTTTCTTTTTCTTCCGTGGCGAAGATTGCTCAATCTGTGTGAAACAAGCGGCGATCATGAATACGTTCACTTACATGACCGGTATGAAAGTTATTCCAATTTCGATTGATGGTAAACCAATGCCTGGAAACATCATGGAGAACTGGCGTGCAGATACTGGTCAAGCAGCAAAATTGCAGATCACCAACACTCCTGCGCTCGCACTGGCTATTCCTCCAGAGGCAACGCGGATTCTTTCATTCGGGCCTCTCAGTGCCGATCAGTTGATATCCCGCACAATCATGATTGCACATGACTCGGGGCTCATCACCAACGAGCAGTACAAAAGCACGCTTCCATATAACGACAATGGGTATATCGATTCGAGCATCCTGAAAGATATGCCGGAAGAGTACCTGGAGAACTCGGACGACTTTATCAAATACATTCAGAAGAAATCTGGTTACGCAGCATCTACAAAGGCGAAATAACAGTAGCGGGAGTAACAAAAAATGGTTTTACAACATCAAAAATCTAAAGGGCTCAAACGCACTATCTTAGCAATATCGATTGCTCTGTCGGGTGTGTTCACGTCTTCTTCCAATGCTGCGGATATCAGTACCCAGCTCGATAGTATGTTCGGTTCAATGTCCAATGTAACTGGCGCGGGAGATTATCACAGCATTACTCGTGATGGGTACACTGGTGGGGGCTTTGTTCTCCGAAATAAACTAAGAACTCTTACGCCAGTCACAATCGATCTTCCTGCCGCGTCGGGCGGCTGTGGAGGGATCGACCTTTTTGGTGGGTCTTTCTCATTTATCAATGCCGAGCAGTTTGTTCAGATGCTACGTAACATCGCCGCTAACGCGGCTGGTCTGGCTTTTCAGCTGGCACTTAACGCAATGGATGCAGTTCTGGATAATGCCATTTCAAAAATGCAGGCTGTTGTTCAGCAAATGAACGATCTGACCGTTAACTCCTGCCAATTAGCAAAAGGATTACTGGTAGATACAGCTTCCGCATTTGGTGAAAATGCCAAAATGTCCGTGTCATCCCAACTCTCGTCTGATGGTGTTGTTGACCAGTTCAAGGCAATGTGGGGTAACTCAGGTGGTGGTGAAGCCCCAGAGAAAGTCAAAGGTGATACAGGGAAACGTAAGCCTTGTGGCGACTATGGCAACCTCATGTGGTGCTTGCTGCAAAATGGACAGTTCTCATCTCAATTCGAAGGCTCTGAGCAACAACAGAAAGAATTGGTTATGTCTCTCACTGGTACGATTATTGTTGGAAAAGATATCAGTACAGACAAAGACGGATCCATTAAAAAAAGCGTTGTTCGACTTGGCCCTCTGGCAACTAGCTCCGTGTTGGATTCTATTATTCATGGTGACCCCGCCTTCCATATGTGGAGTTGCGTAAACCAAACCGAAACGTGCGAAAACCCAGTGCAACAGCAAATTGGCTTGAATGGCGTTGCTAACACCATTAATAAATTCTTCATTGATGATGGGTATCTGGTTTCGGCAAAATCGGGTGGTGAAGTATCTAGAGAGCGGCATGAACAGGCTGGGTATTACAACGTTGGTGGCGCTGGTAATAAAGCTATCATTTTGGCAAGGCATGACCTGAACGCCAGTCATTCGTATATTCGAGCCATCTCACCTGTCCTATCCTACTCGGCTGCGAATCAATACCTCAGTGATCTACTAACGGCCGCAGCAACAGGGGCCCGTATGGCGCAGTCTAACGATGATTCTGCTTCAGCTTACTACGAAGAGATGTATAAGTTGATAGAAGATGCGCGACGTAATTTGGCAATTTCCTATAGCACATTAGCGGCCAGATACGGCGGTGAAGAGAAGATCCAGGAAACCTTCCAGTCCTACATGCAATCCCTGCCTTTAACTGAATATCAAGGTGAAGGGTCGGTAGACGGCGCACTCTAAGAGGATATGAGTAAATGACTCAGTGGAACGTATATACCGTTGGTGACATTGAATTTATGCATAATGTTTTCAACGCAGTTGCAATGCTAATGAATAGTGGGATGTTCTCAGATCTATTTCGCATTGCTGCATTGTTAGGGGTGATCGGGATTGTTATTTCATCGGCTATTTCAGCAGGTAAAACCGTCTCCTTCCAAAACATGGCCGTCTGTATTGTCATGTATATGGTGTTCTTCCAGGTTTCGGCTCGTGTCAACATCGAAGATGTTACTAGCGGACGTTTCCGTGCAGTTGATAACGTTCCGGCAGGCCTTGCAGCATCGGCCTCCATCATATCCACTGTCGGGTATTCAATTACAGAAAAAATGGAGCAAGCATTCTCCACTCCTTCAATGACTGAGTATGGTGCATTGGATCCATTGGTGGCAATGACGTCTCTTTATGACACATTAAAAAACCCAATGCGCTGGTTTTTAGCCAACGAAAAACCGCGTGTAGATTTCGCCAGAAGCGTGGAAAGTTATATGAAAACCTGCGTGACTAAAGATGTTATTCGGGGGGCGAAAACCTACTCAACTCTTTATAGAGGCACTCAAGGCGTGCAAGGGCTGAGATCTGATGACCGCTTCCAGCACGTCGTGCTTTATGATGGCAATATGGTGGGCTGGGCTCCAGGAATGGAAGATATGAAAGGTGTATCTTCACAATATTCTTGTGCAGATGCTTTTGATAAATTGATCATGCAACATGCATCCTCTTCTGACATGTTCCGTAAAGCCTACCAGCGTTCTTATGCCGCTTTGGGCCGGACTTGTCAGGGCGATGGTGACGTCTGTAATACGAGCAGAAAAGTTCAGGAGATCATGAATTTTTACAACCTAAGCGGTACAACGATGCGTGATTTCCAAATGACGATGATCATGTACCCCTACCTTCGTGATGTGCCTAAGTATGGATATGAAGCCTCCTTCCGAGGTGCCGCTGCTATCACCCGAACTCAAACGCAAACCCAACAAGCCTTCCAGTGGGCATCCTCCGGCGCGTCTTTCCTGTCTTGGATGGCGGCGTTTATGCCAATTTTCCAAGGGCTAATCTATGCTCTTACGCCATTCATGGCCTTTTTATTCGGTCTGGGCATTATGGGTGTTCGCTTGGTTATGAAATATTTTCTGGTCATTATCTGGACTCAGACTTGGATGCCACTGGCAGCAGTTGTAAACATGTACGTGCTTGTTCACACTCAAACTAACTTGTCTGCCATTTTCAATGGTATAGATCCGATTTCATTCGATAAGCTATATCTGATGCTATTTGAAACTCAAAAAAGCATCGGCCTTGCTGGGAATTTATATGCGATGATCCCTGCATTGGGTGGCTTTATCGTATGGGGTAGTTCGGTCGCCTTTAACTCACTGGCAAACTCCGCCGCTGCGCCTCACGCAGCTGATACCAAGCAGATGGCTCCTGATGTATCGAACGCGCCAGCCATGAACAACCGAAGCGCTGATGTGAACTTCGATCGCTCCAGTGGGTCTGTCATGGGTGGTGCATCTTCCGCATTGCCTAAATTTGATATGAAGCAATCTGCTTCTACTAACCTCGCCAGCGCTAAACAGAACGTCGAGTCAGCCTCGGTTGAACGCTCTGCATCAGAAGGGAAAATGTTCCAAGAGGTTGCTTCCAACATGCGAAATGGAACCCAGTCTCAACAAAGCCAGGATGCCATGCAAGCTGCTTTGGGTTCTCTAACCTCTTCCCAGCGTTCGTTTGTTCAAGATGTCGCTTCGCGTAACGGGACTTCCGAAGCTGAAGCATTGACAGCTTTGAATATGGGCTCTGTTCAAGGTAGCGCTGAGGCATCTGCTGGTTTGAAAATTGGAGGGTCTGGTGCCTCAGTTTCTGGGTCGGCATCCTTACAGCGTAATGAGTCAGCTTCAAAAGGTAAAACTCACACGGCGGACGCGAGCTACTCAAGCAGTGATAACGCTTCAAACAGTGACGCGCTAAGCTCGCAACTCAGTCAAATCAGGTCACAGTCTTCAATGGCTTATTACAGCAGCATGCAGGCAGCAGGACAAAGCACTGCGGCAACCCAACAATACGGTGAAGCTTATAAAAAACAGGAGTCGGCTCAAAAATCCTATTCTGAAGCACAACAGTATTCGATGAGTAGCTCTCTGGGCCAAAACATGAACTCAGCACAGATTGCGCAATCCATTGGAGGTAGCAACGAAGCTCAAGCCGCACTAACTCAGGTATTGGCTGGTCGCGAAGACTTATCTCAGCGGATCAACGAAGATACAGCACGCCTCTCTTCACTAGGGATGACACAGGAAGATGCGCATACATTCGCTCAGTTCAGCGCAGCGGCTTCAATAGGTCAAGCTGGCGAAGTAGCTAAACTGTCAGGTTTCGTTAGTGGAGGTTCGCAACAACCAGAGGTCAGCGCTGATGCTGCCAGGGCAAACCAAGGGATCGCAGCTAACGCAGAGCAAGCCGAAGCGCATATCGATAGTATTGCTGGTGGTGTTAATAATGGTTCAAGTTCTACCCAGGGTCAGGCAGCAGCAGGCATAGCTGGTAATTATGCCCAATCAGCACCAGGCACAGCCCAGGGGCACGTTATTGATCAGCATTTCGATAATAAAGGACAGGTTGAGAATCATGAATCCCGTTCAACCCAAGAACTCAACACTATGAGAGGCAATGCTGCACGATATGAACTGGTGAACAAATCAAATTATGGAATGACGGGGGATGCGATGCCTAAGGTTCAAAGCGCCTTAGACAAGGTTTCAAACGGCATTAAGCCGGGGGGGTTCTCTTATCAGGAAGGTTACGGTCAGGGACAGGAAATGGCTTCTCAAGTAACTGGTGTTGGAGGTGAAAGAGGCGAATACGCTAAAAATGCCATCTCACACTTGTACGGTACCGTCAAAGACAAAGACAATACGCCAGAGCAAATGGAACACGCTCGTATTCAGGCCTTCCACGCTGTCACCCTCGCAACCGGCGGTGAATATGTGAACGGTAGGCTTGAAGGCGGCGATCAGCAGCTAGCAATGGCGATTATTGGCAAGGTAGAATCCACGAAGAGCAACATGCATCGTACTGATGCTCATGTCGTAAAAGAATCTGTCGAGGCGCTGATGTCTGATAACGAGAAGAAATAACCCTTAACATACAAAAGCCTCCAGTCGGAGGCTTTTTTTTGGCCTAAAAAACTCAACCGATATAGAGCATATAAGCAGCGGGAACGCTGAGTACCAGCCAAAACATGCAAAGCGCAATGTCTCTTTGGATCCCCGGTGGTTTGGGTGGTGACTTTTTCGTGCTTATTGGAACTCTGTGAACCACAATGGGGGGTAGATAGGCTACGCCGTGTGCGCCAAATGTACTCATGTTTTACTCCCAAATATCAGTAAAAGAAAAGCACCTCGTTTTGCTGCCCTTCTTTGTTGCCCGTATACGTCATTGATTTATGCTTGCTCAATGGCGTCTCTATGCATTGATTCTCTCACAGTTCTTTCAGGTGACGAAATTTTCTGTGATACGCCTAGCCATCAATGCCTGCAATCTACAAGGTGATTACGAATGATAACCCTTTTTAGGAAAAATTGGTTTTCAAAAACGGTCTGCACGTTGTTCACGATGAGCCACTTGGGTGTAGCGATGTATGCCCCCTACGCTTACTCGGCAAACTCGGCAGCAAATGCTCAGTCAGCGGTTGAATTCTATAAGTCTCTACCCGGTCTTTCTGCAAATAGTAACGGCACTGTTCAGTATGGGGATGGTGAGGCCGTTAACTTAAATAACGTGTATCCTGGCGAGGCGTCATCCACCTCCCTGGATCAGCTGAAATCCGTGTATGGTAATGATGGTGAAACCCAAAAGTTAGGCTTTGATACTGGTTCTGCACTTGCCTCTGAATCGTCATTGCGAGGCGAAGCCTATCGCGCCGTTTCAGGCTCAACGAAAACGACTGCAAAACTGAAAGCCACGGATTCTATCTTTGACAAACACAAAGATTTCTTGGCGAACCAGGATAAATACATGCAGGATCTGGATGACTGCTCAATGACCTCCGAACTGAATACGGACGGTGTTAAGCAACACATTCCTGATTATAAAGAGTGCACTCGCACCACCAGCGTCAGTGGCACCTATCGTTTAACCCACCCTTACGTGGCAGGCTTCCTGAGCCATAGCTCCGGTTCTGCCAACATTGAAGGTTGCGGTGAAGCCTGCGTAACTCTTTGGGTGGGTAGAGTCGGCGATAACTACTGGGATGGTCGTTGTAAAATATATGAAGAATATACAGGTGTTCGCGTTTACAACCCGCAAGCCATTTCCAGTGCAAAACTGACTTACGCAACCTGGGATGATTATATGCAGATCTACCTTGGTGAGAAAAAAGTATTTGCGGGCCCTGTTGCAGGAATGAAGGATGCAGGTACTGATGGGAAATACCGACCTTGGAACTACAGCAAAGGTGAGTTATTCCCACCAGAAACCGAAGGGCCTTGCGAGTTGGATACCAGTTGGCGTGTTGATCCACAGGCTGACGTGACTCAGAACTTCCAGGAAGTACAAGACGGCGATGAACTGATTTTCAAAACACGCGTTTCAGTTTATGGCAATGGTGAAGGCTATGCGAAATTGGAAGTTCGCTACGACCCATCTAAGGCCGTTAGCAAAGATGAATGGATTGCCGACAACCAAGAAGGGTTCAATACTTTTCTGGATGCAGTCAATCAGGGTTATTGCCAAAACTATTCGGTCACCTGCAATGAAACAGTCACACCTGACGCGAATGGCTGCGCTTATATCAATGGGGTTACTGTGTGCGAAAAGGATCTTAAAACACCACCGATCGGCGGGCTTTCCCCATTCTGCCGTAGTGCAACCGTTGTATCTAACTGTGGTACTGATGCCGGAGTGAATAACTCATGCAAAGACTTTGATAATAACAATGCCTGCAAATTTATTAAGTCTTCCTGCATCACAGGCGCAGCTGGTGGGCAAAGCGGTTGTTGGCAAGCTTCTGAGACCTGGGACTGCGGTCAAGATGTTACAGTGCCAAGCACTACACAAACCGAGACTTACCAGTGTGCTGGAGCGGTGCAGTGCATCAACGGTACCTGTTTAACGCCAGAATCGGAACCTAGTGGAGACTTCCAAACGGCAGTCGCAATGCTTCAAGCGGCGACTTACGCGGTTAACGAAATGACCTGCGGTGATGAAACTATCAACGTCAATCGCACTTGCACCTTATTCAAAGGTGAAGCTGCTACTTGTAAATCAGCACTGGGTGGCTGGGTCGATTGCTGCAACCAGCCTGTTGATGTCAGCTGGATTGAGTATCTTCAGCTAACCTACTACACCCTGAAAGTTTCAGATGCGCTGGCCGTTAAAGCGGGCATGTTCGAGCAAGGTAAAGGCATGTTCGACATGGGTTCTGAATTGGCTAACAGTGCTATTGATGCAATCACTAAACCTGCAATGTCTGCACTGGATAGCTTAACTGGTAATGCAGGGTCAGCGGTTGCAGATAAAATTGCAGATCTCGGTATCGGAGAAATGATGGATCAGGCGGTGGGCACTTTAACTAAACAAGTTGCTCAATGGACTTTGGACACCTTTGGTTCGAGCGTAACAAATGCGTTATTCCAGGCCGGGGGCACAGCTGCTGGGTCAGAATCGGTTGCTGCGGTCGGGTCCGACGGCGCATTAGCCAGTTCTGTAGAGCTGTCTTCCACCCTTACTTCCGCTATTTCCGTTGTCGGTTATGCCTACATGGCATATCAGGTTGCAAACATCTTGGTAAACATCATCTGGGCTTGTACAGCAGATGAATTTAAGCTTGCTGTGAAAAAAGAAACCAAACTTGCGACCTTCATCGATAGCTGGTGCCAATCCAAAGTGTTAGGGCAGTGCATTGAAAAACGGTCAAGTTACTGCACGTTCAACTCACAGATTGGGCGAATTTTCCAAGAACAAGGGCGCGCCCAGTTGGGCATTGGTTGGGGTGATAACAAGAATCCGGATTGCCGTGGCTTAACGTTGGAAGAGTTTGGTCGAATTGACTTCCAAAAAGTCGATCTGTCGGAATGGATTGGTTCACTTTACTCAGCCGATTTACTGCCAACGCCCGAATCAGTCAATCTCGACAGCATTACCGGTTCAGGCAGCATTCTCAACGTTGACGGTAAACGTAAAAACAGCCTCGACCGTTTCAAGGATGGCGTTGATAGCGTTGATATAAATGACCTGAAGGATAAAGCAGGCGCTTCAATACAAGTGCGTTAATCATAAAAAACCCCGCTCAGTTTTGGCGGGGTTTCTACTTTCGTCTGTAATATTAGTTTTTGAATTCAAGAACCTTACCGTTGTAAAACACATACGGAGCATGCTCTTGGGAGGCTGGCACAAACAGAGCTCGTTTTGCACCAAGGGCCACAGATAGTTCCTTCATCAATGGCATGTTTTCTTTTTTCGCCGCAAGATAGAAGAAACAGGCCGATGCGTACCCAGAGCGATACTCTTCAGGGCTGACTAAAACAGGCGGTTTTGGTAGGTGCCCGGTTTCTTTAGCTTTACTTAACGAGAACCAACTCCAGCTCTTGTCCTGCCCGCATAGTTCATATTCATTAAAACCTGCCATTTTAGGGGCGAAGGTTTTAAAGGCTTCAAACATTTGAGACTGATCTACTTCCCGGTCTCCCCCTGCCCAGGAACCGAATAAAACAACCCCATCAGTATAAGGCTGAGGTCTTTTCGCGGTTAAAAAACCTGTTAAAGCAATGAATGGATCTTTAATAGCCAACCCACCAACAACATCTGCCGTACCGGCACCTGACCGTTGAGTTTTGGCAACCTCTCCTGCTCTTACTGGATTCTCAAGTGGGAGAATACGCCCGCCGTCAACCAGCTTGTTATAGATGACATAATTATCACCTGCATCTGTAATTTGGCGCATCTCCATTGCACGGGCAAACTGTAAAGCCTCCGACGGATTGGTATCCACCGGCATCGGAACAGGTTTAGAAGCACAGCCCGTCATTGCCATTGCCAGAGTAATCAAAGAAGCGGTCAGAATCTTTTTCATGTTCGGTACCTTATTCGTAGAGTTGCAGGTAAGTAGTTTTTCGTGTTGAGAGCATAGTAACCCCGCCATGACAGCTGACGAAGAAATCTGGCTAAAAAAAATCCCCTATTGTTTAAATAAGGGATCTAACACTGTGAATTTGATTTAAATTGAATCTTTCCAAGCGGTTAGCACTTGCTGGTGGCTGCATGTCGCATCTTTCGTGCAAGGTACTTTAAGGGCTGGTTCGAAATTTCCCGGAATAAATTCCCCTTCCAGAGGGGGGATTTCTGTCTTCAGTTCCGGGTCGTAGAAAACAAAAGGTGCATTCACTTTGTTTACCACCCATCCCCAACCAACAGAATCTGGAATGATATACCCCGCCGTGGAGGAAATGTCTTTCACGATCAGCCGTTTCTTGAACTCGCCAAACTTCGACTTGCAAAGCTCGGGCGAGTCCAGCTTTTGGCACAGATTCACGCGCATATAACCGGGAGCAACCAACTGGCTGCCAGGCAACGTATGAAAAGTGCATCCCTGCAAAGCTAACGCTGTGAATATTCCAATCAAAGTTCGCGTTTGCATTAATGAGCCTTATCTTCGCAGAACGGGCACTTATGCTTTTTATTCGAACGATCACCATCAAAGGGAGTGATAAAGGACATTTTACAATGTACGCATTTCACCATTCGGATCTCATCAGAACGGAAGTCACGCGCCAGTGTCCAGGCTTCGTTCGGATGAAGCATAACATCCGCCGCAATAGTCGGTCTGAATCGCATATTTAACTCGCGATACACTTCAAACGAATCGACCACTTCACTGATGTCATCCTGATTGCTAGGGTCCTTCGCGCGACGTAGATAGATGCTCATAAAGTTGGTTGCCTCCATCTTTTTTGGCTGCGAAGCCAAGAAGGTTTCCGACAGTTTCAAGCGTCCGATTGCCACTTCTTCCTGACCGAACTGTTTTTTCAAATGGTCAATGAGTCGGTCACTTGCATTAAGCGACGTGGTAATGATACGACGACGGAAGCCCAGTTTGACCATCCGCTGTGCCAAAGCAAAAATGTCTTCATCTTTTACGAGTGCGGCTTTCATAGATCTGTGCTCCAATGTTCAAAACGTAATTGCAAATAAGCTGGCAAAGTCATGTGCGGGTTATCACTGCCAAAAACAGAGCTCCACTCCCCAGAAGCGAGCTCCCGCAGCGAACGAACCGGTTTGATATACAGTTCGCCCTTGATGATGGCGTCAATGGTTTGACTATCGTCAAGCCGCTCAATGAAATTCAACGCTTCATCGGAGCCCAACCAGTAAAATGACTCGGCCAGCGTGCCGTTGAGAATTTTCACCCTGATGCTGTACACGAGAAGTGCAAGCCGAAGAATATAGGAGTCATGCCGGACGAAGTTATCCACTTCTGTAAGTTTGCGTCCAGGCATGTAGTCAACTATAAAAACAGGTACGTTGTATGATTTAACAGATTTTGTCAGCTGCGCTAGAAGGTCTTTGTCTTTTAACACTAAGCGATCATCTTCAGACAGAACAAACGGACTGCGGAAAAAAGATTGCGCGCGTGTTTCCAGTGAAGCAGCGCAGCTCAATAGCGATATGTTTTCATTAACCATTTTCAATCAGCCTCTTCCAGATTCTGAGCACATTCGTACCGTACCAACGCGCTTTGTCACGCAGTTCCGGGTTCGGAGTGTGATAACTACCTATTGCTAAAACGATGTCATCTGGGGAGTTTTTGATAGCGTTACATAACACTTTCGCGCCAACCCGAATGTTAGTGTCTACATCCAGAAGATCCTCTGGCTTGCTGACATACTTCCCGTTCCAGCGATAGTTGACCTGGGCGATACCGATATCGGTTACTTTAGATGCGGCTATGTAGCGCTTAAGCGCGCGCTTCGCATCTTCGTAGTTTTTTGGATAGTAGGCACCGTAAACTGCATTATTCAGTGCCCAAGGGCTTGGGGCGACATAACCGCCGCCACCGGCACGCTGTTTGCTTTCCCACAAAGCAACGGCGTATAAGAGATGCGGGTCCAGACCGCATTCATTCTTGGCATGTTTTTCCCATGCCGTTCCTTTCAAATCAACCACCCCAGCTTGTGCCGGGAGTATTTGAGATGAGAGGATTACTGCTGCCACACTGGCGCTTAACAGTAATTTACCCATTTTGTTTACCCCTAACCCAACAGAGTGGCTTAGCCTAAGCGGAACCGCTTACGCGGCAACGCGGTCTCTGTATGGATCGATTTTTCAGCGTTAACATCGGTATCCCTCTCAGTAGATTGAGTATCTACTGATACCGACAATGTATTTTCGCTTCCTGCCTCGCTCTTCATCAACACCGCCCCACGCGGCTCCGAAGACTCAATATTGCTTCCTGGTATAACGGATACTGCTTCTACTGCTTTTGATGCCAACGGCTGAGCTACTTGCTGCTTTGCTAACTCAGGTTGGTTTTCAGAATAAGACGATTGTAGACCGGTCCCCACCGGCGACGAAATATTCTGCCCTGTTTTTCCTCCTTTTGCCAATTTTTGTGAGCGCGGCTTCTCGCTTACCTTTCCTTTCTTGTAGATGTTGGGCGTTGCCTCACGCCCTAACCCTTCAAGATAAGCCCTGTTCGCCAGGGCAACCAGTGCGCTACTTCTTTTGCCTGGTGGACAGGACTCAAGGTACGCAGCGAGCTCGGGACAAAGAATGTCATTAATCGTCACCCGTAACTGCATTACGTATCCTTATCCGTTATTCGTCACCGTAGATGACGGTGTCAACGCCGTAGTTCCAGAAGCCAATTGCGTTGCTTGCGACCGGATTTGGGCTCGTTACAATACGGGCATTCTGGAACGCTTCGCGCACGGCCTGCTCATAATAAGGAGCTCCACCACCAGCGGTCACAATGATGTGAATAGCCCCTAACGCACGGACATTTTTGCGCAATTCTTTTACTACGCCACCAGCGATTTGCGGAATAACTTTGCTTAGCAGCGGTTTTACTTCAATGTGGCGGGCACCATTGAAGAACGAAGCCGCATCTTTGCGTAACGCAATTTCGACCATTTCAGGAAGATCATCACGCCGCTCATGCGGGTTTTCTTCATTGAGAGTGCGAACAATTCCTTCAATGATCGTGCTGGTGGCTTTCAGTGAAGAGCCGCTGGAGCCCATCACGCGGCTACCATTACTGAAGGCCACATAGTCCATCGAGAAAAAACCAGGGTCGATGACCAGAATATTAGATTCTGACAGTTCATCTTCACTGATAAAGCCTTCGCGGTTCGCGACATCGTTGATAACACCAACACCTTGCGGGATTACCATCACTTGCTTGACCGTCACTTTTGTGGACGGATTAATCGTGAATGTACCTGTCAACCTGGCGACCAACTTGGAGCGCTCGTTATCATCACTGGCGAGCCTTACAGGCAAACCAGTTACCAACAGGTCAATGGTGCTACCGACCTTCTCGGCAATTTTTGCCAACGAGCCAAAGTACAGCGCCAAGTACATTTCCGTGGTGTGATAACTGTCATGTAGTTCACGCCCATCTGGACGATCAGTAAATGCTCGCCACATGTTTCCGTTCGGGTAGACGGTGACTTCGTGGTCACGATTGCGCTTCACCAGATTTACATCCTCTTCTTCTTCCGTGGTGGCATACGCTGGGAAGATTGAGACGTCTGGTACAGAAGCAAAAGCATCGCCAGTCGCAATTTTGACGTTGCTATAACCAATGTCCACACCACATACGATCGCGTTTTTCTTACTCATTTGTTAACCTTTTATTAACACAATTACAGCTTGTGATACCCTTCCGTCCCCCCCATCCTTGCCACTTCATGCTGCTAACAAAGTGAGACAGTCGAGATATCACCCCGAAAAATTCGTTCGCCCCGAGACAATCGGAGCACATCATAGCCATTCGAAAATCACAAAACATCCTTTTTCATCGACAAAACGAGGACGAAAAAGGACATGATTTACGGCTATATTTAGCCAATTTTTAAGGCCAGATTTAGCCTTCATTCATGGCCTTTTTTATCCCTGATTTACGGCTAGATATGGCCGTAAATCAGGGCTATCGACTTAAAAATAATTCTTGTTTTTGGTACGGATTACCCCTCTCGTTTTATCATGGGGATAACCGCTGACGAAATTAACT
Organism: Providencia sp. 2023EL-00965; assembly: GCF_033550225.1. Classification (NCBI taxonomy): domain Bacteria; kingdom Pseudomonadati; phylum Pseudomonadota; class Gammaproteobacteria; order Enterobacterales; family Morganellaceae; genus Providencia; species Providencia sp. 2023EL-00965. The sequence goes on from NZ_JAWUEH010000003.1 coordinate 74,117, forward strand.
AACCCAAATACAGGTCAGAAACTCACCGATTGAACCAAATTATTTTGAGTGGCAACACCTGCTAATCTTCATCTCTTTTCCACGATGTTTCGGCTGTTACCAGGATAGATTTTGATGGGACGATTTCGATCGCAAGCCGGAAAAGCGCCTCGTTTCGGGGACGAAAAACCTTGAGTTGATGTGCTGTTTTAGTGCTTAGTGTGCCTGGTGACTGGATTACGTAACGACTATTGAACTCTTATGCCTTTCTTTTCGCCATAAGAGTGTTAATCAAGGGAAATGCCACAAGATCACTCTGCTGCCATATTATATACGGGGTTAGTTAAAAGGCAGTGATTTAGCCTCTTTGCCCCCCAAAATCGCAGTCTTGCTCAAAAAGGTATTTTCATGTGTTCACCCAACAACTCTGATGCCTTTCTTTTCGCCATGAGAGTGCAAAAGAAGAGAAACAGTCCATGAGATCACTAAGGCGGCGTAATAATATTACCGCTTTTTTTGGGGGGGCTGAGTTTTTGAACCTATTTAGGGTGTTTTTGCTTTAGCCGGAAGAGATCTCATGTGGGGTAATAATAGGGGTTCCGTTTTTTTGGTCTTTTTGAATTTTTAAAGTGAGGGTAACTCTATGGATGTGGAAAGCTACATCAAGCATCTGGAGGAAAGCGTCAAAGCCTTGGACAGATCGGCTGATGTTTTGACTGCCGAAGCAACGACGCTGAGAGAAGATTTTTGGAAGCTGGCAACGGCCGGTGGTGAAAAAGCGCATTACTCATTCAACGTTGTTAAGCAGGGTCCATCCGTTCGGATCCGCTGGGCGAGGATGACTCCATTGCGAAAGGCGGGAGGGGAAATTGCAAGGGTGGTTCCGAAGTATTTGAAAGTGAACAAAGGGGAAAGCTATCCAGCGAAAGTTTTCACGGATGCTACACCCCGTGAATTGACGCTCATTGTTACTTACGAACCGCAGCTGAGTTTGATCCGTTCTGAGATGAAAAAGAACCGGGCAATTCGCCAGCTGTTATCCCGGCGGATAACAGAGAGTAGGAAGCAGCTTTAGCGTGGGGTTATAGCTGCGTAAACAAAACGACCGGTATGGTTAAAATCAACTCAAGAGGAATGTTGAGAATGTCTCACGAAAACGTTAACAGACACGCAACAATTGCAATCAGTGAAGTGTGCGCAAATTTCACCCGCAACCTGGGTACAAAACACGAAGAGTTACTTTGGGGACTAAAGGCGACCCATGAAGTTTTGGACGGTACTGTCGAAACGGTAATGACAATGGCGAATCACAAAAAGATCGCGGCCGTTAAGGTGTTGGCTGATACCAATAGTGATCTGGCTGCACTTGAAGTATTTGCGAAGGGTCTGCAACGCAACACTCTGGTGTATATCCATCATGCTGATGAATGGGATCAGGACGTTCTCTTGAAGGTGATGGCATTGTTCGGGGCGAGGGAATCGAAATGCATGCTGGGCTTCACTGAGCCTTCACGCTTGTGCTTCGGGATTTACATGTTCCTGGTCAGCTATCAAGTTGATGCTGAGAACAAGGTCTCCCGCTGGTCTCTCAATATGAGCGCGCCAATCCATGAGCTTGCCTCTATGAGCTAACTTAACGCATCGCCATAGCACATCTGAAGCCGGGCACCGTCCCGGTTTTTTACGCCTAATTTTAAACACGTCTCCCTCTGTAAAGTGAGCCTTCAGGCGATCAGTTAGTGAGCCTTTAGGCGACTCTCGGGCTTTCAACGGGCGCTGGGGTATCAAGAATGAATTCGGGATGGCCGGGTTTGTTTTTTTTGCGGTGACTATTTGCGATCGGGAAAGGTGGGAAGGTAAACGAAACAAGAAGGAGCGATTTTGTTTTTGTTTTGTTCTCGATGTGAATGTAATTCGGGTAAACAAAGTGAGAATGAGGTACGGAAATGGCGCTTTGTTTTTTCTCAGGGATTGCGGGCAATGATATGGGTGGGATTGTTTAGGGTGTTGAGTTAGAGCACTTCGCGGGTCGCGGATGGCGGGTTCAGTATGAGGTTTAGATGAGCAGGATGCCTCGAATGATTTTCCTCCGGGGGTTGTTGAGGGGTGTGAATGCATTTTGGATTTTTGGAGTGAGTTTCCTCCGGGGGTTTTGGGGTTTTTTACGGTTTATTCCACTGGGGGTGTTAACGGATTTGGTTTTGAGTCCGTCCCAAAACGGGCGCAAAACGAGGCCGATAACCTTTGCCTGATTTTTTTGGCTCCCGTACTCTTTGAGTCGTTTCTCGGGTGTGAAAGAGGGTTCAGCTTTCCACCCGGTTATTTGAGAAGGAAGCCCTGAGGGAGAGTTTTGGGGGTCCCCATAGTTCACGCTGTTGAAAAGTGTGGAGCCGAGCTTGTCGGATGCGGCGGAATTGCCACAGAGCGATCGGCGCAACGAGCATCTGGGGTGGGAGAGCGCACAGAGGTAGTTGCGTTGACGTTGAGCCTGGCGCTGGTGGATGAGATAGGTTTGGTGAAGTTACTTTGTGATTTCGCGGGCAAGGCATTCAGTGACGAAATTGGATACTCATCATTGGCTTCGTTAAGCAATTTCGTCACGGAGCGTATGGGTCTTAATATTCATCTGGTGATGTTGTGTCACAAGGTGGGTCACTCTGTCGGGGGCGAAGAAAGTGGCTTTATCGCGATTTGGTGATGAGGCTGGGCAGGGTTTTAAAGTTCTGAGTTTTGCTCTCGTTATCCGTGGGGGATGTCGAGGGCTCAAGTGATTGGATTGGCCGATCACGAACTAACAATCAACGAGGGGTAAGCATGAGCATCGAAGCGGCAAAGGCACCGAGTGAGTCTGGATTGTTTGGCACTAAAATACCGGCACCGGGATCTCTGTACTGGTTTAACGTATCGTTACTGTTTCTGGTTGTGGCGGGGATGAATGCCCTGGCTGATGGAGCGTTTCCGAGCCTGTTTATCTGTTTCGCTTTATTTGGTTGCGCGGTGTATGGGTGGCTAAGGCCATTGACAAACGGAGAGCAACGTTTGGTATCCGTTCCTGGTTTTCTGTGTTACGCCGGTTGCATGTGGGCGATCATGAACATTCAGCAGCATGTACTGCATGAACCAATTGGGTTTACTGGAACCATGTGTGTGGTGTTGAGCTCGTTCGTCGGGTTCTATCTGGGTCGCTATACCCGGATTGGGCGTTTCTCGTTGAAGCCTCTGACCGAGGAATAACGCGAGCAATATGCTGGATTTGAAACCGCCTTCACTTGGGCGGTTTTTTCATTTTGGGAACCGTGAACAGGAAAATAACTTGTTGTTCTCCTGTGAGGGGTTGGCCGAGAGAATCGCTGGCAAGTTGTGTTAATCCCGCTTTGTCGGAGGGTGCTTGGTGGTAGGATTGACCACAGACAAGAAAACGACACAGGAGAAGCGTATGGAGTTGGCAGGCAAGGTAAAAACGGCAAATGGTTATGCGCATGTTTCAGTGGAAGCGAGCTTCAGCCGATCGGTACATGGTGAACAAGTAGAGTTTCTGGTTACCCGCTCCATGAATGACCATCACCTGGTGGTCACCCATAAGCTGTCTGGCCGCATGGTGTGCCCGATCGACTTCCTGGCAACGGCATTGGAAGGGGCTGAGTTAGCGGGCCGTAAAGCGCTGGACTCGTTCTTGTTTGGTGTTGGGGAAAAACGTTTTATCGACGCCGTGAGTCGCTCCACGGCGTCGTAAAGTAGATCGGAGAAGGATCGGGATCCCTTCTCATTCGCCATGAAAACGTCTCAGGGCGACTTTTTGATTTAAATCCACATACGATTGCACTGGAAACAAAGAAACGCCTCTGGGAGCCGCTGAGGCGTTTTTAGCACATTTTAAGATCCCTTGGTTCAGTATCACTACATAGGGTGGAATTATGTCTGGGTGTATCCATGCAGTACATAGCAAAAAGCGGATTGAAGCCACCAGCGACGTGAGTACCATCCTCGAACGACTGGAGTCAGTAGGCATTGTGGTTGAGTATCAGTGCCGGGAAGGTTACTGCGGTTCGTGCCGAGTGTCTTTACTGGCCGGTACGGTGGAGTATGTGACTAAGCCCCTGGCCTTTGTGAATCCAGGCGAAGTGTTGCCTTGTTGTTGTCGTCCCCGAACTGACGTTGAGCTGGATATCTAATCGCTTCCGTCTGTTCCGTTCGATAATTCATACACGATATGATTAAGCGCCACCAGCAACAGTGGCGTTTTTTTCTGGTATCTCTCATACGTAATCAAGCGCTCTCACTTACCCAAAAAAGACGTTCTACTGTGGCCGCTCGCTATTCGTCAGCCAAATGCACCGTGCTAGCTTTGTTTTAAGATTAACAACCGGAGTATTTACGATGGCACTCTACGACCCCTCTCAAGGTGTTCTCCTTTCCATCCGGGATGACCGCTTCAGTACCATTCGCCCAATCATGCGCCCAGTAGTTCTATTGGTCATTGCGGTGCTGGTGGTAAAGCTGTCTATGTGGATTAACGACGGCAGTTCCTCTATGCCGATGACATCACTCCCAGCCATTTCCTTCTCGCTGATCGGTAGTGGGGTATTGGTATTTGCTCTCTTTGTTATGCGTATACAGCGGCGTGCTCGCTATCACCTCTATCTCGATTCCATTCTGGAGGAACAAATCACATTGCAGGCCGGTGACATGGATGCTGATTCTCAAAGAGAGATTGAGGCCTGGCAACAAATTCAGAAGAGCAAAATCAGTCAGTAAGCAGTAAAGACCCGTTACAAGTTGGCTTTAAAATCTGCGCGTTAAAGCGTTTATGAAATCGGAGAGAAGATGACTTTGCCGAAGTACACTAAACAGCAGCTTGAATTCCTTCAGGCAGATACGTCTGGTAATTTGACTGTGTTGGAGCGGTCGCTGGTGGCGCAGTTGTTGGCAGCTATGCACGTACAAGTAAAACAAGGCTCCGCCCCGGATTGGATACTGACCCACAGCGGGAAACGTTTTTCGTTCCAAGATATCAACCCTGATGCGATTAATATTGAGGATATCGCGACGGCTCTGTCCAATATCTGTCGTTTTACCGGTCACCTGGATCAGCATTACAGCGTGGCTCAGCATTGCGTGCTGGTCAGCCATTTGGTTGAACCGCATCTTGCGTTCGAAGCCTTGATGCATGATGCCAGTGAAGCATACTGCGGTGATGTGAGCAGCCCTCTTAAAGCGCGCTTGCCGGACTACCGTGAAATCGAAGGTCGTGTCGATCGCGCTATTCGAGCAAAGTATGGTTTGCCGCTGGTGGAGTCGCCGGAGGTGAAAGTGGCTGATTTGCGTATGCTCGCAACTGAAATGAGTATGTTCGGCCGACATGGTGCCCAGGCGTTTCCGGATCCCGCTAAATATCCACCAGCGGATTTGATGGGGTTACGACTTCTCCCGGCGGAGGAAGCCCGCGTTGCTTTCCTTCAACGTTTCGAGTTGCTTTACCCTGGCGGATAACCCAAAAAAACAGAACCGAGGTATATCAGAAATGATATGCTTCGGCAGATTATAATCCCAACAGGTTAATATCCAATGAAAAGATTGCTTATTTTATTGTCGCTGACCCTTGCGTTACCTACATTGGCTCAAGCTACTACGGCTGAGGGTGAGTTGCCAAAACTGCATCTGAACGAAGAGAACGAGCACATCGCTCGCAAGGTTGCATTTGATTATTTAGCAAATGCAAAGATTTTCATTTCCCAGGGTACGGTTTCTAAAGACACGTTAACCTATGAAGCCATCATTGCAGACCAGAGATGTACCATTGAAATGGAGTTAGAGACCCTCCCGGTTCAGCGCTGGCTCGTCAAAAAGCTCGACTGCAAAAACTGAGATCTGCTGCGCCATTCATATCGGCAGACCTAAGCATGATGTGGTTTGCCAATCTCTTTGCAATTAATCCCCGTTTTAACACCTTCCAAATTTGTCGTCCTTTTAACTTCGTCAGCGGTAAAGGTCATGGTTAACTATTAACACAAAAATAATTAACACATGGAGTTACAATGTTAAATCTGATTGCTCACCTGGCAGAAAGTGGTCATCAAGTTTGGTTCGGTGAAAACGATACTGTGACGGTGACACAGGTTCGTGGTGATTCGCGAGTGGTTCTTGAAAGCATCCTCGCTAAGGAACCAGCGGCCATCCTGAATCTGTTATCCCGTTATGGGGCTAGCGTTAAGGCTGTAGATGATAAACTGCTTATCTGGCGTGACGTAGATGGTGATGACTGGGCCTGCGATCGTGGTCACCTCTATCGTGGCATCAGAGGTGAATATGGTGTTCGCTGGGAAGTGAAGCTGATACATGGCATCAATATCCACTCCCCATTCGATGCCGTGTTCTGGTTTGCTATACCTTGGGCGTCCCGCGTTGATGTGAACGTCCATTTCTCTATCGGTAATTCGCTCCTGGTTGCCGCTCCGGCTTACATCACCCTGAGCGGCCAGTTGGACAAAGAACAAGTTATGGCCTGGGTGAAACTTTCCGGAATGCAAAATGCCACCAGCATTACCGAACGGTAATACGCCATCTAAACTATGGGGGGATCTCCCCCATTCTGTTTTGCCCTCCCCTCTCAAAAAAATATCTTTTTTTCCTTCGATTTGCTTCGTCAGCGGTTACCCGTGGGTGATACTGTTTTTAGAGGCAGTAAACAAAACGAATAACAGTTATCGAGGTCATTACTATGAACGCTATCAACCAAAAACCAAAACGCCCGAGCCAGACTCCGGCTCAGTTCATGCGCATAGCAAACGAGTCCGACCTGTTCAAGAAAGGTCGCACGTTGTGGTACCACTACAGCAGCAGCTTTGGTTATGAGCGTGAGCTGGTTCGTTCTAACACTCAGCGCCTGGCGCATGGCAGTGGTCTGCCGGTCTCGTTCGTTGAGCGTGCCATCAACCATTATCTGACCCACTGATCCACCAGCGTAAGGACAAAAGCGATGAGCGCAATCAACGGTACATACTGGGTCAAGAACGGCCACACATTTGGTTATACCTTTCCTGAGCAACCGAACATCTTAGGCGTTCTGGCAAGCAAGCCGCAGTTAGGTGCGTGCCTGTCTATGGAGCCGCAGCTGATCACCCCATCGGATGACATGCGTAAGGCCACCGTGCAGGACTTCGATTTTTTCCGCGTTGTCGTCCCTTCGGACTTCAAGCCTGAATAAAACCCTCGGTGCTCTTCGGGGCACCCTGCATTGAGAGTTACCTCCATGATTGACGAACTGAAGGGCCTGATCGTAATGCTCCTGGAAGATGCAACGCGTATTCAGCAGTTGGAACCAAACGCCGGAACATCGGCACGCATTCAAGCCGCTAAAAAAGCCTTGGCCTCTGGAGTATTCGACACACTGTTAATGCTGGTGGCTTCCAATTATCGCTTAGCAATTGCAGAAGCTGGGTATGAGTATGTCATTGGCGCTGATGGTTCGCTGATTGTCAGGGATCCTGTCCAATGCAGTAACGGTGCTTTCAAGTGGGTGGAGCACAAAGACGTTGTTCTGCGTAGCAACGATGATGCTATGCAATTCCTCATTGAGCGAAGTTAGGGGGTAGGTATGTTTCCTCAGGGTATAGAGGTGCGCGCACACCGTTACACTCAGGCGGGTGGCAAGCGCATGGTGCAATACAGCACCCCAGGCACCAATGGTTGGCTGATCACTAACGGCAGCGTAAGTGACTTGGCAGATGTACAGTCACGGCACAATGCTTTGCTAATACATGCCCGCGATAACGGCCTATTGGTGAAATCCCTACACTGATTAGCCATTTCAAAACTCGATACCCTGCCCGAACGCGCGTCGAGCGGGGTATGTCTGCTTGCCAATTTTGCGGCCAAGAGTTTGGCTCTGGTTTTCCTGGGGAATGGGATGAAAGGGCGCGTATTTTTTATCGTGATTCACTTCGTCAGCAGTTCGGGTCGTGTGAGAATTTAATGAGTAAACAAAACAAATAACACGAGGAAAACCGATGCATACTTTAGCTGAGTTGTTACGTTACGCAGGTATCACTTCCCATAAACGTACCCTGCTATCCATCCGTCAGCACACGACCAATTGGGGTCGCTCCGGTCGCGGTGTGCGTCAGAAGCCTCGTTACACGGTCTGGTACGACACCGAAGACAATAACGACCGTATTGTCTTTACCTTCGATGCTGTGCTTAACCTCAAACGTACCGCGCCGGAAAAGCTGGCGGATATCGATATTCAAATCAGTCATTACAGTGGCTGGGATCCCGTGAAGCGCAGATTGACCGTCACCCACCCAGAACGCTACCTGAAGGTCGATGGCATGGTTGAAGGTGGCGGTGAGAAGACCAAAGCCCTCTGGCAAGAAATCATCGCGCTGACTGAAGGCATGGAACGTGACGATAAACTGAGTTCGTATGAGATCACGTTCCTCGCAGCTTAATTGACTGACGACTGACCGCTCCGGCGGTCACTCCCCCTTCCCTATACCAATAACGAGGCAATAATGGGATATGAGATAATCATCACCTCTGACGAGGTACAAGCTGTTTTCGATTCACTCTTGGCAAGCGCGCTTACGGGTGTGGCATCTACCCTTTGGGACAATAACCGTCCATCGGGGCCGAGGGATAGCGAAGCGGCTAACGTGGCATTCAATCTTGCTGAAGAAGCCTTTAAACTCAGACAGGCATATTGCCGTCGAGCGTAATTGTATCGCCTCCGGTTACGGGGGCTAATTTCCCAATCTGAGGAATTTGTATGAATTTCGGCACTCGTGAGTACCTGATCAATTATCTGATGAGCAATTTCAAAGAAGGCCAGATGATTGCCATCGATACACTGACGCTCGAAAACGTCGCGGATGTTGCTTCTGACCTTTCCCTGGAACGCGCCCTTACTCCAGCCGAACAGGTACAGGTGCTGAATGCGGTAGTCAGTGATTATGATGTGAATACTGGGGCTGGCTTTGACCATATTCGCAAAGAGATCGCAGCTCTGGGTATTGCCCAACAGGACGGTGACAAATGAAAAAGGGGCTGCGCAAATTTTACTGCACACTGCCAAATGGCAAAGTGCAAGAAGCGGAACTGACGTGGAAAGCTACCCATGCTGTTGCCTGCCGAACTGGAGAGCGTGACTGGTATGCGCACTCGTGGTGCTCTGCAAAATCTGCGGCGTTGCGCTGTGTCGAGTTAACGCAAAAGGAACAGGGCGCTGAAGTTGAGATCTTGGTCGTTAAAGAAGTTCCACCCGCTGCGTAGCGAGTGAATCAAGTCGCGTGAGGTAGAACAATGCTGATACTTACAACCGATCTCATTCCTGATATTTATGCCATACAAAAAATTCATGGGATGGTTCAAGTCATCGCTAATTTTGAAGCCAATAGGCGGGGAGTGATACCGTCAAGGCAAGCTCGCGTCGCATTGGAGGAATTAAGTGCGGCTGCATCCGAGGCGTCAAATGGCGAGGCGAATGCCGTGTACGGTGTTAAAGCAACACCACTCCTGAACGGCGGCATGCTGTATATCGGAACTGCGGTAACCCTCAAGTGATGCAGCGGTAATAAATATGTTTTTTTCATCCTTTTGCCTTCGTCACCGGTTGGTGCTGGTGGATACTGGAAGTCCAACAACTGATAACACAAACGAGGATACACCATGTCTCTGAACCCAACTCTGGTCGCGATGTTCATCTTCAGCAGCTTCAACGAAACCCGCGTCCCACTCATCGTGAATGATGACACCGCGCAGGAACGTATCGACTTCAACGTTGCTGGTGGTGGTGAAATCGAATGTGCCGATTGGATCCGTGAACTGGCTATCGACATCGTTGAAGAGTGCGATGAGACCTTCACCGGGAAAGAAGGGCCGGGCATCTGGTATTACGAAGTGGCTGAAGTTATCGGCGCTAAGATCGCGAACGATGCTAACGAGGGGCACGTTTACCAATGTGACATCGTTAAGTTCGCGCTGGAGCAAACCACCAGCTGGGTTAACTCCTAACGTCCATCCACCAGCCGCCTGCGGGCGGCTTCATTTTATCTGCCGGGAACTCTGCTATGGTCATTAGCAAACTGAAGGTGGGCGATACCGTATGGTCTATCACTCGCCACAAACTGGGGAGCACGAATATTCCCACCGTGTCTGTACACCCTGTCCTGATCGTCGAGGTCAATGAGACCAGTGTTATCGCAAGCTGGAATCACAACAAGCCGAAGCCGTTTGGCTTGAACTCCATCAAGGGATGGAAAAAAGAGAAACCTGTTCTGATCAAGGGGTTGTTTGGTAGTCAGCGCCTTGCCACAAGAGCGGAAGTCGCTGCGTTACAGACTCAATAATTCGTCAAACGTACATTCCCTCTCAAACACAGTAATGCCAGTGCATTGGAGGGGGTGACCTATCTTTTAAATGTGAAAACAACCCCCTTGTTCGCCAACCCCCACCCTGACATTCACGATGCGAATATTTAATAATTATGCATTACAATGCACTTTTACCTTGTCTTGCGCTCAATTTGCATTAATAATAATGAAAAACAATTAGAGGGCTATTTATGTCAATTCTTGATCAAATCCTGGTCATCGGCCAGCGAATGAAAGCCGAGCAAATTTCTCTGAAAGAATCCATCACCGAAGCCAATACCATCAAGGTCACTGATGAGCAGGTAGATGGCTTAGATAGACTCATTTATAACCATTGCCTGAACAAAACGATGCTCGCTGATTTCTTCGGCAAGTCACGTAATACGTTCACTAAAATTCTGACCGAGTTACAAGATCAGAAAATTATTGGTGAGCCTATCTTCCAAAACAAAAACCACCTTTACACACGATTTGACGTGCAGGCCATCATGAATGAGTTGGGCGCGCCCCGTTACTCCGACATGTATGAGTCTCGGGTTATCGTCGTTGAAAACCACAAAGGTGGTACAGGCAAAAGTACCACGACCGCGACGATCGCCTTGGCGTCAGCTTTGGATTTAAATCTGAACGCGCGTTGCTGCATCATTGACCTTGACCCCCAAGGGTCTATCGGTAACAACCTGATCCGCTCCACCAGCGAAGATGATATCTATCTGACTATCACTGATGTGCTGTTAGCCGAATACGAGCCTGAGGGTGATTTCTCACAGTACATCAACGCCGGTTACTCAGAAGCGGACATCATTGCCAACATTCCGTTTAGCACTCACCTGCCAAATATGGACGTCATCACGGCCTTCCCTACTGATGACCGTTTTACTGATACCTATTGGCGGTTGAACAAGGAAGAGCGCAATACGCTTTTAACGCGCTTTAGAGATGTTGTTATCCCTGTGCTGAAACAGCATTACGACCTAATCTTCATCGACACCCCACCGCAGGACTCACCAATTATCTGGTCTACGAACGAAGCCGCCGACGCCCTTCTCGTTCCTATCACTCCGCGTGAATATGACTTTGCATCCACGACGAACTACATGTTGACGATCGGCGCTCGTCTGCAACAACTTCCATCCAGGGGTGAAAACATCAAATGGATGAAGGTGCTGGCTGTTAATGTCGATGATAAAAGCCAGCACGAAGTTCGCACTCTGAATAAGCTGGTGCGAACTGTGCAGGACAAGTTTATGACTACGAACATCAAACACTCTGAAGCGTTTGTTGCTGCGGCCGAACGAGGCCGCACCGTCTTGGATATCAAGAAGTCAGAAGACCTGTGCCCTGCAAAACAATTTGACATGGCAGAAATGTCAGTCACTTCTGTGTATCAGCAATTTATTAATGAAATCAAAAGTTTTTCGGCGAAAAGTGAGAAATAAAAATGACCGACGTAGAAAGAGGCACAAGCAAGGATATGTATCTGGGTGCAGGCAAGCGAACCGGCTTTGAGCAAAAAAGCGGATTACCACCACTGCGGGGTGCAGGCGCACCTAAGAGAACATTCACCTTAAAAGATGGCCGTAAAGTCGATGCCGAGCATGTTGTCGTTCCTGGCAGTAAAGTATCTGAGCAAACAGTGGTTCACGCCCTCAACCCACGCAACCAGGAAGCGCTCGACGAGAACTCCATGCGTGACATCCTTGAGCAGATCAGGGAAAGAGGGGTGGATACCGAAGGTATCGCTGTCCGCGTAGATGGAATCTATCAACTCATTGAAGGTAGCCGACGCCGCTACTGCTGTGAAAAGCTATCAGCTGATTTACCGCTGTGGGTATTACCAAACGATATCTCAAACGAAGATATCTTCTCTATCATCAGCGCCGCACAAAGCTCTCGCAAATTCTCGTATCGCGAAGTTGGTATGCAGTATTTGAAACTGATGGAAGAGAATGGTTTCACGACCAATGAGGAACTTGCGCAGCATATCGGCATTAGTACCGAGTCTGTCCGTAAGCGGATTCAAGCTGCCCAAATCGACCCTCGCCTGATCGCTCTGTTCCCAGATTGCGAAGGTATCCCGAATACTTTCTATAGCCGTTTAGCGAAGGTGCAGGGTTCGGCGAAGAAGGAAATGATCGACATTGGTGAGCTGTGCCAGGAAGTCCAAGACAACCGTAAGGACAAGCCTGTTGAGAATATTCAGGAGACGCAGAAAGATATCCTGGAAGAAGTAGCCACTATGTTGGAAATCATGGCTGATAAAGCGAAGCCCGCCGCTGCATGGAAAACATCTGATATTGTCGCATTCGAGAACAAGGATCAGTATGCACGAATCAGTTACAGTGGTAACGGCCGGAAAGTCCGCTTTGAGTTTAACAGGCTCAATCAAAAAGTCGTCGAAGACATAGAGCGTCTGATACGTCTGAAGCTAACAAAAAGTCTTCAGGAAGACAGTGAGTAAGTTCTTTTCTAAGCCACCTACCCCGGTGGCTTTTTCTTTACAGCCCTCCCCTCCCCTCATTTCCTGTAGCAAAAACCATTTTTTTCGCCAAAAAAACCAAAGTTTAAAATCGCTTAATAAACAGCGTGTTACGATAGAATATCAACTAAAGCAGAAGAAAAACCAATAAAAACCACCCCCTTGTTCGCCAAAACAAAAAACACCTCCATCCCCCTTCGTCAACTGTAGAACTGCTGGATAATAGAACTCAATACCGCCCTTACTCGTGGATTAAAAATGCAGATCTCAAAGACAACCCATAGCTTTGCCGAGCGTCGCGGTTTGGAACTGACGACCGAAAACAACGACGGTACCGAGTTGCTGTGTATTTGGGAAACCAATAACGATTGGGAGTGGATTTGCAGCTTCCAACCAACTCAAGATCAGCTGGTATTCTTCGGTAATATCTACCTGCCCCAGGAATGCCTGAACGCCATCCCGGCTATCATCGCCGATGAAACTCAGCTGCGTGCGGTGCTCACCAAAATTGCCGAATCACTGAAAACCAAATCCTGACGCTGGAAAGGAAAATCATGAAGACGTGGACGCCGAACGAGAACATCACACAGGTCATTCTGGCATTTGGGCCTCCGGACATTGAAAAGTTTCTGCCAAAATGGGATCTCATCCCTGACGAATTCAAACAGGGAAAGAACCCCTGGATTGCATTCATTGAGCGTTGGTTTTACCACGGGCTTGAATGCCCACCAGCAGCCAAGGAAGGTGTCGAACTGAAATGGGCGCTGGCGCATATCGTGGTTATCCTGAAAAGCTTCGACCCGAAGCACGAACAAAAGATTGCCGGGTGCGCCTATCTTGCCTCGCTCTGGTTTGTGGAGTAAGTGAACTAAACCGCCTTTGTGGCGGTTTAATTTTGGATGTCACTTTGTCAGCGCTGGTGGTGCGATAAAATTAAATCAGTAAATAATAAATCTATGGGATAGAACGATGAGCAGCAAAACCAAATTGACCGCCGAAGAACAAACGGCAAAAGCATACAGCAACTTCCTGGAATCCAAGGGACTGAAGCCGCGTGCTGGTCAACAAGACATGATCCGCTTTTGCTCATCCATCATTACCAACATTCCCGAAGATAACGACAAGCCTATTGTCGGTGTAGTTGAAGCCGGTACCGGCACCGGTAAAACGCTGGGGTACTGCCTGCCGCTGATCCCGTTGGCGATGGAAAAGGGAAAGACTCTCGTTCTGTCTACAGCAACCGTGGCGCTTCAGGAGCAAGTTGTCGTTAAAGACCTGCCGGAAATCCAAAGCCAGGGCGGTCTTAAATTTTCATACGCTATGGCGAAAGGTCGTGGCCGTTACTTCTGCCGACTGCGCTACGATGCGCACGTCGATGCCGAGCATAATGCGTATGGTTACGTTCGCGACGACATGACGAGTCTGGGTAACGAATTCGCAAGTGGTGACTGGAATGGTGAGCGTGATACATATCCGCTGGAGCTTGCCGACAAATCCTGGAACAAAGTTAATGCGGTCGCCAGCCAGTGCCCTAAGATTAAATGCCCGCATTACAAAAACTGCCCCTTCTTTGCCGCGCGTAGCCGACTGGAAGAAGTCGATGTGGTGATAGCTAACCACGATATCGTTTTGAGCGATCTGTCTTTGGGTGGTGGTGTCATCCTGCCACCGCCGAAAGAAACCATCTACGTTTTCGACGAAGGCCATCACCTTACAAGTAAGGCCATTGAGCACTTTGCCGCAAATGCCTCGTTGGATAACACGGCGCGCTGGTTGGGTGACGTCAGTGACATGGTGATGGACATGCAGACCCCTTACGGTGAGAAGATGAATGACCACGTTTACAAGCTGGTGGCGCTGGCATCGGACACGGCTGCCGAGATGATGACAGTTCGCGGAACTCTTTTATCTTCACTCAACTTCCGGAACGACCACGGTAACATTGACGTCTATCGGTTCCCTGAAGGTGACGTACCCAATGATGTGCGCGCACTGTTTAAAAACGGGCTGTACCTGGCAAACCAAATGCAGAGTTTGGTTGAGAAAATGATAATCATCATTGATGAGGCAGGCGATAAAATTGTCGCTGAGGATAATGCCCGCCACAAAATGGCTATCGGTGATTTAAAGAACCGTGTAGAAAACTTGCTTGAAGCGATGAGTCGTTTTGCTGCCCCGGCGAAGAAAGGTGAGTTTGCAGTACCGGTAGCGCGCTGGGTAAACATCAAGCGTGACAATAAATCCGAGGTCATTATTCATAGCAGCCCAGTGCATGCTGGTGAGCAATTGGATAGAGAGCTGTGGAACGAAGCCTATGGGGTGATCATTACTTCAGCGACTTTGCGGACAATGGGCAACTTCAATGCCTACCTGAATGAAGCGGGTTTGAAAATGGACACGCCAACGTTGCTGGCGAGAAGCCCGTTCGACTACGAGAACAACGGTGTTCTGTTCGTACCCAGGATGCGCAGTACCCCAAAGAATGCCGAGGCGCATACCGATGAGCTGATCGAGTTGATGCCTAAGCTGATGTTACGGCGTAAAGGATGTCTGGTGCTGTTTTCATCCCGCAAGCAAATGACAGAGGTGTGTGAGGGTATGCCGGAGGACATCAAAGAGCACATCCTCATGCAGACCACGATGCCGAAAACGGAAATCGTTTCCCGTCATAAGCTGCGTATTGATCGTGGCGAGCCAAGCATTATCTTCGGCATGGCCTCTTTCAGTGAAGGCGTGGACCTGCCTGGGGATTACTGCGATAACGTGATTATTGCCAAGCTGCCATTTAGCGTACCGAGCGATCCGGTTAGTCAGACGATGACTGAGTGGATGGAGAAGGCGGGGCGTAACACCTTTGAAGAAATAACCGTTCCTCAGGCGTGTATCAAACTTATCCAGGCTGTGGGGCGACTCATCCGAACCGAGACCGATACAGGTGCAGTGACGATACTGGACTCTCGCATCAAGAACACACGGTACGGCCAGAACATTCTCGACTCGCTTCCGCCGTTTCGCCGTGTGATCAGATAGTGGTATCATTCGGTAAACAAAACGAATGAATAGGTGTGTAATGGAAAAGTATGAAAGTGTCATCACTGTGGTATTTCAGTTTGTAGGCAAAGTGCCCGCACCTTTTTCCACAAGCAGCCTGTTTGCCGAAAACCTACTGAAGGGCGAGAAACTGTGGAATGACCCTGGGACAGCAGGCAACCTGATGCTGCAAAAAATTCTGGCAGAGCAGGGCGCAGCCGATCACGACGATGGTAAAATTCATACTCGCACTACGGAGCTGAAAACACACGATGAACGTATGGCTTTCCAAAAGCTGGTGGGTTTACCGCCTTACAGCGATTTGACCAATGCCGTAGGTATCCTGATCGGTGGACTGGAGAAAGCAGGGCGGTTGATTAGTGTGAAAACCACTTCAGCCACCCCGCTACCAAACGGGGAAACTATTATCTCTACCCGTGATGCACAACGTCGTTTGTTCTTCATGAACCAGCACGGGATATGCTTTACGGTAGATAGCCAGTTACTGATCGCTGTCGATAAACTGGAAGGAGCAAAGTTCTTCGCCACAGAAGAAGAGCTGGACGCTGCTGGTGTTAAGCTTTGGGGTGAGAATGGTACAGGTCGCTGGCGCGTGCTGGTGGCTCCGATCGGGGAAGAGATTTGCGGCCTCTTTGAATTCGGCGAGATGACGACCTTGGGTAAACGGCCGGAGGGCAGGATTAACGAACTGTCGTTGTAAGGCAAATCCCACTATGCATAGAAAGCACCTTTTTTGGTGCTTTTTTTGTTTTAGCTATTCGTCAGCGGGTGGAGTGGGATGATACTGATTGCAGGTAAACAAAACAAACAACATAAGGGAATCATCATGAAAACTCTTCTTGCTGCTCTGCGTGTTACTGATCAGGTTCAGCCTGATATTGCTATCCCGGCTTCAGGTAAAACTACTGGCTTTACCTACGACGCTGCCAAGATCGGTTCGTTCAAAGGTGAAACCATTGCTATTTATCCGGCCTGGTCAAAACCTAACTCACACGGCGCGGCCGGTAACCCAACTGAATTCTACGGTGGCTTGCCGCTGTATTCGACCAAGCTACTTGCCTATCAGGCACTGCGTAACGAAATCGAAAAGCGTTTCGCTGCACAGCTTCAGGCGATTGATAAACAGATCCTGGCACTGGAAGACCGTCCATAACCAATAGGGCAGGGGGGTTCCCCCTGTTTATGACAACCACCAGCTGAGGAACGAAAAATGAAAGAACAAGAACTGGTCACCAAAGCGGAACAGCTTATTCAGCGCAATGATGGTTCGCAGGCAAAAATTGTTGCTACGGCAATGTTTGGCGCTGGCCTGCACATGTCGGTCGATGTCTTCGTGCTTCGCCGCGATAGCGCTGACCAGAATTGGCAGCTTTGTAACGACAGGCCACATCCGGATTACAAAACCATGTCCCGTGAGGATTACGTTAAGTTCGGGCGCTCCGAAATGCTGCGCACAGTCACCGCTGGAGAACTGTTGAAGGTCACTGGGATGATCGGTCAACCACTTTCCAATTATCAGTAAAAGCACGGTTGCAGCGCCCCCCATTTTTCCACCAAACATCATGCGGGCCTGGCGTTTTAAAATACCAAAATAAAAGCATCTTTCGAGGTGCTTTTTTTATGTCAAATGCTTCGTCAGCCGTTGGGGGGAGGGGATACTGGTTGCAGGTAAACAAACTAACCGATAACAGGGGTCACCATGAAAGTCATTATCTTCAGCCTCCCAAATTGCCAGCCTTGCCGTATGACCAAAGAGCGCCTGGCCGCAAACGGTGTTGAGTTCGTAGAAGGCAGCATCGAAATTCATCGCGAGCTGTTCCGCAATATGGGCTTCAAGTCTGCGCCGGTTGTGCTGGTGGAGCCTGATGCAGGCGAAGCGGTGTCCTGGTCGGGTTATCGCCCCGATTGTATCAAGGCGCTGATTGACGGAAAGCCAGAAGGCGATGCTATCTCTGGTTATACCCGGATGTGTGTCATGATCGAGATGCGCGAGCCTGAACTGTTTTCGGCTCCTGGCGAAGCCAAGTAAGAAGGTGAATGCCGTGAGCTATCAAACCGTCGCAATCCCTCCAGCCTTAGGGCTTCAACCACCAAGCGGGGCTGACGTTGTCTTGCTCGCCGAGCTGACACAAGCGCTGGTGGATGCAAAAGTCGAAATGAAAGTGATGCTGGAGCCTATCAACTGGACGCCGCCTTCCGGCCGTCCGGTGATGTACCGACAGGACGCTATCGACGTACTGTTTAAAGCCGGGGTTCCTGTTGATCCGGGCGAAGTAGTGTCGGCCACCAGCAATGCCGTGCAGCCGATCGACGATGCCGAGCTGGAAGCGCTGCTGGATATGCGTGACGAAATGGCTGGCACAGATTCGTTTTACAAAGCGCTGGATGGCGCGCTGGATGGCATTCTGGCTCGCCTGTATGCCGCTGAACGTCAAACCAATCACTAAGAGTATCGATAATGACTGTACACGACTTTGTATCAGGAGCGAGTGGCATTTCACCCTTTGCCATTGTTATGTTGGCCTTTTTCATCCTCTTTTTCGTCGTAGCGTGCTGTATCCCTCGCCCATCATTGGGTCTGATGGTGGCGGGCGGAATTGCTGGGCTGGGTGCAATTGCCACAATTCTTTGGATTAACTTTGCTTAGACCTTAAGGCGATTTGTCATTAATGGGCCATTTAAACCAGATTTTATCGGCTATCGGTAAAACACCAGAAGGGCACGCTACCCTGGGTTATTTTCTTCTTGGGCTGATGAGTGTGATATTCGGTTGGGCCCTTTTTCAATTCAACAGCGAGAATGACATTCCTAAACGTTACCGCGTGATGTTGTCACTTTCTCTCTGTGCAATATGGCTGAGCATAGCCATAGAAATCATCGACCATCTCTGAGGAAAGTCGAATGTCACCAGTTCTGATGAACAGTTATTTTTGCGGTGCCGGGCTGATGGATATCGGCCTGAAGAATGCCGGTATTCAGATCGCCCAGTCTTTCGAACTGGACGAAGATGCCGTTAAGACCTATCGCCACAACCTGGGCGACCATATCAAACACTGCGATATCACACAGGAAATGGTGCTGGAGCAGGATAGCTGCCACGGCATGTCGTTTACCTATCCCTGTACGAAGTATTCGACGATCGGCGACATCCACGGCACGCGAACGGGTGATGAGCTATTCCTTCACGCACTGCGCCACCTGGCTGTCGCCCGGCCTGAGTTCTATGTCATTGAAAACGTGCCGGGCATGCAGGCTTTCCCGGTCGTTATGGAAGCCATGACCAAGCTGGCGGGCTATTTCATTCAGGTATTCTGCCCCGTGAAATCTGAGCTGTGGGTACCGCAGCGTCGGCACCGCCTGATCATCATTGGCACACGACGCCCGTTCGATATCCGCCCGCCGGAAAATACGCGCCCAATCCCCCTCAGCGCGATTTTAGAGGATAACCCGGATGTTCGTATCCCTAAGTCGGTAGAAACACGCCTACAGGGCGGATATCGCGATTTACCCATCATTAGCGACCCGGCCAAAGACGATATCGCGCCGACGTGTGTAGCTCACTATGCAAAGGATAAATCGACACGATTAGTCGTTGATAAACGTTTCCCTCTGGGAGCGCGTCCGTATTCAGTGCGTGAATATGCACGTTTGCAAGGGGTTCCAGACTGGTTTGAATTCCCGGTATGCGATACCTCCGCGTATAAGCAGATCGGTAACGGTGTCAGCACCTACGTCGGCGAGTGGGTAGGGATTGAGATGATCCGCTACATGGCGCAGGTTAGCGATAAGTTTTCCCTCATTCATTAACCCTGGAGAAAAAGATGAAATTAACGGAAGAGCAAAAAGCCGACCGTCGGGAACTTGCCATGCTGGTTCAGTATGCCGCTTTGGCATACGCACTGTTTGGTGCAGGCGTCGCGGGAATTCTGGGAGCGTTGGATATCAACTCACTGTGGATGGGAGTCGCGATTGCGCTGGTTTCTCATGTTCTCATTTTTTCCAGGCCTTCTGTCCGAGAGAACTTCCCTGAAACCATCTATTGGTTATCGCTGTGGGCGTGTGCCCTTGGCGGGCCGATCGTGATCGGTTTCGGTCCCTTTGAACCACCGTTTAAAAACCCACTCATTATGGCCGCGCTGATTGTGTTCATCGTTACAGCGCTATACCGTCGGCAGGAAAAAAAGGATATGCAGTAATGAGCCACTCACCAGCTAAAACCACCAGCGAACAGATACTGGAAGCGGGGCTGCGGATAATTCACACCTGCACGCACAGCGATCACCAGGGGTATTATGTGATAGGCAAAAACAGGGCTGTCTTATCCGATTGTGCAACGGTTAAGGCCTATGACGGCGGGGCTGTATCGGTTGAGTATTTCCGTCCTGGCAATATCCCCCTGGTGGTCGTTAACAATGATGATTGGCTCAAAATCATCACTCACCTGTTAAATGAGCCACCTGCACCATCATCGCTAGGCCGGATCCCTTTAGAACTGGTGAATTTTCTGGAGAAGATTGCGGGGCAAACACTGTCGCCTGAAGCCCGCATCCGCGCGCGCGATCTGGCTGAAGGTGAGTGCTTTAAAAATGAAGTGCTCACGTTAACGACGCTGTTCAACGTCTGGATGAGGGATCCGCTGCTGACTGAGTTCGTCTCGCCGCTGAAGCAATATACATTGCCAGGAGAGCACGCCAAACATTTCTGGTCATGTTGCAAATGACAGGGGCGAAAGCCCCTTTTTTTGTACCTGCAATAGCTTCGTTGGCTGAGAGGGCGGGGCGATACTGGTTGTGGAATATAAGCGCCCTTTGGATGGAAAAACGAAACAATGACTACTGAACAGAAACCCTCGCTCGCGACCGGTGCGCCATTAAACGCGGAAACCTGGGCTGATTTTGTCTCCCGCCTGAAATATCACTGCGTCGGCAAAGGCGTTGATGAGCACTGTACCGCAGACCCGTTGTTCGTCGTTCAAAAGAAACGCCTGATCACGGGGCTGGATATGGACTACATCGAAGACCGGCTGGTGGCCGTAGATGATGCTCGCTGGTTTAGCCCCCAAGAATACTGGGATGACCTGGATACGGACGAGCGAAACGAGCTCAACCAAAAATGCCAGGCCGAATACCAAGCTGATTTTCTGGCTATTCGCGTCGATCAGCAATGGGATGTGCTCGGCGAGTTACCAGAGCATACCGTAACCGGCTACGTCTGGGAGTGGGAATACGTCAACGCACACTTCACGCGCGAAGCCGCGCAGGCCTTCATTCAACGCAAAAAGCACGACTACAACAAGTTGGAAATTTTCGTCGATTCGCAGTATTGGGCGAAGGAGTTCAACACCATCCGCGACGCCATTTTGACTGGCAAACTGGTATATCAGGAGAAGAAAGATGACACCAATTGAGATCCAAGGTCTGCTGGACGGCAAATGCATTCCTCGCGACATGAAGGTCAACGAGCCGCTGGTGAATTATCTGGCGCGCAAATTGACTGAAGGCGAGCAGATGCGCGCTGAGAACATCCATCTGGTGGAAGAGCTCAAGCGCGTGACCGACGGTTTGGAGTTTTTCTCCTACAGTACCGACGGCGGTTACGATGAGCACGACAGCGCCGACAAAGCCCGAAAAGCCGCTGAAGAGCATATCGACTACTACCGGGGAGAGGCCTGTGACGGCTGGCCTGAAGAAACAGACCAGGTTGTTTGGGGTATCGTCGTGCAACGCGCCAGTCAGACCGACCTGCGCGAAGTGGGGCCGGAAGACAGCGTGGGCCGTCACATCACTCAGGTTTGTGGCTATGCACTGATGCCTGCACTGGAAAACAGCCCGACGAAAGGTTACATCCCGACGTCTGAAGTGGAACAGCTGATGGCTGAAGGTAAAATGCTGAAAGATGCTCATGCGGCCATTCTTGAGCACATCGACGTGACGGACAAAGGCGCGGCCGGTACTGCGGCTATGATCGCAAACGACGCTCTCCACAACACGGACTACCCGGCGATTGAACGCGGCCTGCGGAAAATCAAGAAGGATGCCACCATCGCAGCGGCAAACCATGCCGGTAACATTGCGCAGGAAATGACGCGTGAAACTAGCCAGGAAGTTGTCAAGGCCGTCGGTCGTCGCCTCCTTGTGCTGGCGGAACATGTAGGGAACGGCCAATGAACAACCTGAAGGCAACGATGCGCCGGATGTTGGATGGCGATGATATGGACTGCGTGAGCGATCGCACAGGTAAAAGCGGCGACTACTGCGAAGGCTTTGTGGACGGTATGCACGAAGCGCTTAACCAGCTGACTGAAGGCGTTGCACCTTTGCTGGCTGGGGCTGAAATCGCTGGGTTGGAGCGCTTTGTTGCTCGCATGTACCAGCGCGCTAATCAGCTAGTGGACGACAGCATGAGCACGGCGCTGATTAACCAGGCGCGCTCTGCGGCGGTATTGGCTGAGCAGATGATCAGCGAACTGAAAGGTGAAAGTAGGCAGTTATAGTCCCAACTTAGCAGTTCTTACTGACCAAGTTGGGATTGTACAAATTTTAATGTCTGCTCATGCCGTAATTTACAAACGACATTTTGGTTCGCGAAGACGCCTGAAAACGTTTTCGCCTGCTCTTTCGGAAGTTGTTTGATCCAGCGAACACCAACAACCCATTCTGAAAGCTCTTCATTGTCAGCGTTTTCGTCTGGGTATTGCGCTTTTAATCCGGCAGAGAGAAGAGGAACATTTGAATCAGTAATGAAATCGCGAATCATAACTGCTGATTTGGTTACTTCTCCAAAACCGACATAACCACATCCCTTCATGTAAGCATAAATTTTGTCACCAACTGCAAGTCGCTTAAGCGCAGATGAATACACTTTCCCTTGACCTGCGCCAATGAATCCAAATTTTCTATTATCATCCCAAGTTCTATATTCGCATTCACCTACATTCACGAACCAACTACCAGTCCAATCATCTTGACTTGAAGCAATGACTCTTTGCTTAACTTCTTTTCGTTCAATATAATCTTTAGCCTCCGGTAACGGAATAATCGTTTCAGGCTTAATAAATAGCTCCCCATTGGAATCAACATATGGAGCCAAGCGAGTGCATTGAATGTCTACACCATATTCTCGCAACCATAATACTGCTGAGATGACTTCCGAATTGAACTCCTTTGAGGCCAAGATAATATGCTGTTTAGTGTTAAGTGACGTGATATCAGCATCGATAAATTGCTCAATTTCTTTTGTTGCATCAAATTCTGATTTACCTAAATACGACGCGTATTGCTTAAAAATCTCACTGGGTAAAAGGCTTGAGCAATACGATGCATATTTTATTGCCTGCCATTCAACGGACGAGCCTGAATCATCCCTTTTTAGTTCTACAATAACAAGTGCTGCCGATTTATTCACGCAAAGCAAATCAAGACGCTTGTTGGAAGTAAGGGTGACCTCTTTTCCAATAACAAGGAGTTCCTGGCCTAAAATAGTTGGACTTTTTTCGATCCACTCCTGAATATCAAAGCGTTCCTTTAGCCCAAGCTCCGAAAAGCTTGTTGGTTTTAGTTTGATTAATGACTTATTTTCTACATCAACACGAAACATTGGTTATATCTCCTTTCAGAGGTTTCCCCCTCTTGAATATGCCATACTTGGCACGATAAGGCTGCCAAAGATAGTACGATAGCTCTGCTTTCCTCATAACAGAACATCGGGGGTTGATTGGAGTTCCAGTAAATAAGGAATAAAAAAGATATTAATTTTCATTTAATTCTTCATTACAATATTGACGATGTTCTTCCAAGTGAATTTCTAATGGCCAATGTCGTTTATCACTTGGTAATCTTAGTTTTTGCCCATCAAGTTCTGCATATTCTGTTCCAGCTAACAAATCAGATAACCTAATTAACATTTTGGAATCAATCCAAAGCAAGCCTCGGTCAAAAAGAGTATGAATGTCTGTTTTAAGTAACAATCCATGCTGGACTTGGGTGTGCCAGAGGCCTTCATAGGGAATTATATGAGCAGCCTCTAATAACACTTGGATAGAACACCCTGTCACAGCGCACTTACCCTCATAAGCTTCAATCAGCTTTCTTCTGAACGCTGGCTGGCCTTGTCGAATAACAACTTCACGTAAAGCTTTTAATCGGGAATCAACTTCTTCTTCAGATAAATCAGCAAATAATTCATCCCTAGCTTCCACAACTAAGCGATCACATTGCCTAGGGGAAATAATGCGCTTTGGCGTTTTGCCATCATCACTAATATCCCAAACTCCATGAAGCTCCTGAACATATAGCTCATATCTTGTATTTCTCAATTTTCCTGTACGGAATAATAAGTCATATGGGCTGCCCTGATCAGAACGTGCATTTTTGCGGCTACCAAGATATCTATATCTGGCCTTGCTGTTAACTGTTAATGCATCTAATTGAATACGAACTTCAGATTCCTTTAACGGAGCATTGCTATTAAGAATCCATTTGACAATATCCACTGCTGAAGCAGAACTAAGCTGAGTGACAGCATACCAAACACGAAGTTATTGAGGATGAAGCATTTCTTCAGGAATAATCCCCGGAATGTCTGCTACATAAGTTGAAAAGTTATGAAAACGAATCCATTCTCCCCATTGCCGAGAATGAGTGCTAATACCAGTTCGATGGGGCTCACGTTTTCGTATTTCATTGTTAAATTCCTGACGGCTAGGAGCGCGGCCAAGTTTTTCATAAAGATCATCACAACAGTCCCAAACCGCCCGCACTAGCAAGCCAGTTGGATAGCCATTTTTATTTAATTCCATAAGCCCCTCTAGCAAAAATGAATTGAGCTGAGTAATAACAGATTCCGTTACGACGTTCACTATAATTCATTAACGCAACTGTAGCGAATGACAACTATCAAATTAAAGTGTATGGAAGGTTGTGAGTGCCAAACCTTCCAACACAAAATATCCATTCTATACATCACTCATGCCTCATGCCAAAAATCAGATCGGTAAGCAATAAAATAGGCGCCTTCAATAACTTCGTCAGCTGAACGGGTGGGGTAATACTGGTTTCACGGCAAGCAACACCGCCACACAATCCATAAATAATTTATGCGCCATCAGCGCGATAAGGATCTGACATGAAAAACGAACTGCTGGAAGTTGTCATTGCAATGCGCGATTACATCGACGCGCTGCCGTCTGATGTTGTGTCACGTTTGCCTGCAATGCCAGGGTTCGACCGCGATTGGGCTAATGAAGTGATTGATGCGGCGCAGCGCGCTGAAATAAGCCAAACGATCAGCGCTCCGGGTGCTGTGGCGTTCCGTGAACAGATCGTGAAATATGTCGGCGGTCTGGGTAGCTCCGTTATCGCACAATCCGTGGTGGAAGCCATTTTGAGTGCAGCTAAGCGCTCCGAAGCGAAGGATGCCAAAGCATGAAAGCATTATCTATCCGACAGCCGTGGGCATGGCTTATCACTCACGGCCACAAGGACATCGAAAACCGCAGCTGGAACACCCACCAGCGCGGACCGGTGCTCATTCACGCCAGTGCGCAACTGGCATCCAAAGCCGACATGGAAAAGGCGCGGGAGATCCTGCGCGCCAAATATGGCGATTCCCTGATGCTGCCTGAAAGAAAGTATTTATCTTACGGCGCGATTGTCGGCGTAGCCACAATCACAGGCTGTGTCGAAGAGAGCGAATCTCCGTGGTTCTTCGGGCCGAAAGGCTTCACGCTGGCGGATGCCAAGACGCTGAAGCCAGTGTCTATTCGCGGCCGACTGAGCTTTTTCGAGACTGGCCTTCGTCCACATGCGGTATTCAGCTTGCTCGTACCTAATGAGCATACGGATGATACCGAAACCAAAGCAGCATGTTTGCAGGGGGAAAGGGCATGAAACTGTTTCCTATCAATTTCACCGACGAACAGGTACGGGCAATCCACAGCGGCCAGAAGGTGCAAACCCGCCAACTGATCAAAGAAATCTGCCTCGATACCTTCCCGGAATCCCTGACCAAACGCCAGCGCGCGCTGGTGGATAAGGTTTTGCCCCCCAAGTTTGGGCCGACGTTTTTCTGTCGTTTCGGGCATGTAGGCGATCGGTTGTGGGTCCGTGAAACCTATGGCGATTGCGGTGTGCGACTGGTCTATCGTGCAGACCTTGAAGATGGCTCAGCCAATAAAGTTAAACGCTGGTTTCCGGCGCAGCAAATGACGCAGTTTGAGTCGCGAATTACGCTGGAGATTACGGCGGTTCGTATTGAGCCCCTTCGCGACATCAGTGATGCCGATGCGCTGAGGGAAGGCTGTTCTATCAGGGATACCCGCAGCGGTGACTGCCTGGCCGATGTGTTCGCCCGTAAGTGGTCGGTTATCCACGGCGTTGACTGCTGGGAGGCCAATCCGATGGTTTGGGTGATCGACTTCAAAGTCGTGGAAGATGCCCGATGAGCCGCCTGGTTGTTGTGACTTTGCTGGAAGACGGCGGGGAAGAGCATGTTCACTTGCCCGTGGGGGATTTGGGCACGGGTGGCGGCTATACGACTCTGTGCGGCCTTGATGGTGGCCTGAGCGACACGGCGATGGAAACCAAACCCGCACCTCGTGGCGCAAAAGTTAACTGTCCCAATTGCTGGGCAATCTTCAATACCTGCCGTTCGTTCCGGGCAACTGACTTCGATTCGGCTGTAAAGCAGGAGTAATACCCCATGCAGGAAAAAGACATCGTTCACGAGAATGGAAAATTTTGGGTGTTGCGCGATAAAGATGCTTACTGCGTGATGAAGTCCGGTGTAACCCACTCCGAGGGGGATAGTGCTTATGCACTCACTGAAGATGGTCTGAGCATTGCGATCGCACGCTGCGACTATCTGGCTGGCCGGGCTGAAACGACAGAGCGAGTGGGCTTCGCCAAGACCCTGCATTTCTACATGACTGAAGCTTCTGCCTGGTTGTTGGAAGAGCGACGGGAATACATTCAGCGTGTGATCGTTAAAAAGCTGGTTGTCGGTCTGGCCGACATGGCGAAATGGTCGCCGGAGTGCGCTGCTGAGCCGGGTTCTGCTGAACTGAAGCAGATGTACTCCGAAGGGCTGGCTTTCTTCACTGAAAAGGGATTCCCTGCTAATGGGCAAAATTGACAAATACCAGATTCAAGACCTGAGCCGCCTCCGGAATGAAACCGGTGAGCTCGCGCGCTGGGTTATTCAGCTTCAGACAGACCTGGACACTGCGCGCCGTGAAAAGGCCTCTGTGGAGGCGGAACTATACAGGGCAACAGCGCCTATGCCGGTGGCGGAGTATCAATACCGGTATAGTTCTTCCGATCGCAGTATGTGGAGCGCCGGCACTCCATCCCTAACGAATCGCTGTACCAACGTATGCGGGCTATTCATACCGATGGTTCATACCAGTTCCGTGAGCTGTTTGAAAAGCCACATACCCTCTAATTGACGTAGCAAAACAGGAAATCGTAATGGCAATGACAGTAGAGCAGTTAAAAACGCGCGCTGCGGCATTTCGTCTGGAGGCGTTGCGCTGGGAAGACATGGGCTATTCCGAGCAAACGAAACGGCTGCGGGATAATGCTGATGCTTTGGAAGAGCTGGCCGAACTGAAGGAAGCGCCTCCATTGGGTTATGCCGAAAACGGCAAAGGCTTCATTTATCCGGTTGACCGTGCCGATCGCATTACAAACCCGGTGCCGGTGTTTGCCGCTCCACCAGCGCTGCATATTCCTGTCGGGTTTATGCTGGTACCGAAAAAACCGACCGACGAACAGCTGCGGGCGATGCTCGCAGTGCAGTGGCCTGCGATCTACCGTGAACACCTTCGCCACCCAGACAACGGGCCGAAGTCAGCGAAAAAGACTGAAGACGACATTGATGTCGCTACCCGTCAGTATGCTGCGGCGATGTGTGCTTCACCTGAGGCGGATCTGCCTACTGAAATCAAGCAGAGTTAAAAGCAATGTCAGTAATTCCCGGAAGGTGAACCCGGTGTTAGACTCAAAAATTCAAGCGTTAAAGTACCGTGTTCTATCTTTCTGAAAATTATTGGGGTTGTTAATCATGCCAATTGCAAAAGAGAAGCCAGCGGAAAATCCAATTCTCCAGGATCTGGATTTTTTCATTGAAGACCGTTCGGGTATTTGGGTCAAACAATGGAAGTCTGGCGGTGGGTGCTGTCCGGCCACTGATGAAGAAGTTGTGATGTGGAATTTGCTGGTAAAACTAACCGATCAGTAGATGTTGGCTTAAGCCACCCGCGCGCTGATGAAAGTCAACTTATACAAAAGGTAATGACGATGAAAGTAACTGAAACCAAGGTGATGAGCCTTGAGATCAGCGAGCTTCGGGACTTTGACCCGATCCGCGTGGTGACTGAAAACTACGGGCCTGGGCGTGGCCGAATCACGATAACGTGTGAGGGCAAGGCGTGGACAGGCTCCTGGTTCGCAATGAGCGACCGCTCCGTTGAGCAGTTTTTCTGTGACTGCGGCAATGATTACCTGGTCAATTGCATGGCCGGTAACGTGAGCAGCGAAATCGACAATGACAATGAGGCGAATATGCGTTTCATGTTCAGTGAAGTGCTGCGCCTGCGCCGGGAAGGGGAGTTATCCAAAGACCAAGCCCGTGTGTGCTGGGAGGAAATCGACGGATCTGACGATATCAAAAGCACAGTCTGTGCCTATTCTTCAGTGATCAGTGAGGTGCCATACTTCAGCACTGAACCGTGGTACCTGCCGTGGCCGACGGTGCCGAACCCAGTCTTTATCCGCCTGAATAGCATGTTTGACATCGTTCGGGCTGCACTGCAACAGCACCTGGCTTTGGCCGGGCAGTCAGAGGAAACGATAGCATGACCGAACGTGAGCAGTTTGCCAAAGATAACGCCATGTCGATGGACTTTGTGAATTGGTTCTTCGACAACAAAAAAGACAGCTGTGGCAACGTCTGGTTTATGATGGCTGCGGCCATGTGGGAAGGGTGGAAAGGGCGGGCGAGCCGAGAGGCTCAGGCAGTTCAAGTAACAGAACGGATGGCGCTCGACTTTCATCACGCCCTGACTGATGGCAGTATCGGCAACGACGAACTAGAAGAAATCAAGGTCGGTCTACGTGCTGCTCTATGCAATGTCGCCGTTCCACCAGCGCCAGCAGTGCCAGATGCTGTCGATTATTCAGATCTCGACACTACCAGCCAAGATAGAGAGGTTATCGAAGCTATTGCTGAGTGCAAAGGCTGGAACGCCTACCGCACCGCATTGCTTGCTCAGCCTGTAAGTAGCTGTTACACGTTAGCAGACGATGCCCGGCGCATGAATTGGCTGGTGGCGCATCATGTTGCGGTTAGAAAACCGCTTCGCTATGGAAGTGAGGCTATGTTCACAGCCCAAACCATAACCGATGAAGAGGATGATCATCACGCCACTAAGCTGCGAGAACAAATTGATGCAGCCATGAAGGCTGAAGCGGTCAAAGTACAAAAATAACACCTCTCCTTCTTTTTCCTACTTCCCCCAGAAAGTCCTGCTTATGAAGTGACCCCATTATGTCGGGCTTTTTTTAATCATTAACAGCTGATGACCTGTACGTGAGGATATCAAAATTCCCCTTATGTATACTGAAAAAATACGTTATTTTATTGTCTTTAATTAAAGGTATTAAAAATACTATTTCTTAGACTTTTCAGCTTGATCAGCCAATCTTAGGTTGATACGTATAATTATCAAAAATCACCAAGTATTTATAAGCAATTAAAGGGTTTACATATGAAACGGATTTTTTTTATATCGCTAACATTGATATTAAGCCTCAGTGCTACTGCTAATAATTTGCCTGTCAAAAGTGAGCAATCCTTGATATCTAAACTAACAACCCTGGCAAACAATGGCGATGCTCTTTCTCAACAAGCTTTAGGCAATGTATACCTAGAGGGGCGGCTAGTCGAAAGAAACCCCGAAGAGGCGATTAAATGGTATATGAAATCAGCAGAACAAAATAACCCTGAAGCTCAAGCTCAGGCTGGATTTTTTTACTATATGGGCTATGACGGGAAACGAGACTACTCAAAAGCTTTGTATTGGCTAAAGAGAGCGTCTGAGAACGGTTCTGGCCAAGCTGACGTAGTTTTGGGCTCTATGTACATGGTCGGTGAGGGGGTGAAGCAAAATGAAGTCTTAGGTATTAAATACCTTCAGTCAGCCTCGAGCAGAGGAGTTAAAGAGGCTGCTGATGTACTGGCAAGGTTAAATAATCAAACTGAAAATGGTAAAAGTACAGTTGGAATAATGGATGATAAACCATTAAAAATACTTAAAAGGGAGGCTGAACAAGGAAATGACCAAGCTCAATATGGCCTTGGCTCACACTATTATAACAGCCATAATTATGAGGAAGCTTTTAAATGGTTTGAATTATCGGCCAAGCAAGGGAATGCCTATGCTCAATTGCAATTGGGATTTATGTATGGTGACTCAAATGGGTATGTCAAAGAAGATTATAAAAAATCAAAATACTGGTTTGAGAAATCAGCAGCGCAAGGAAATGCAGATGCAAATTACTTTCTCGGCTTGCTGTATTTAACAGGTAACGGAGTTGAAAAGGATAAATCAAAAGCTAACAAACTATTTAAGAAGTCATGTTCGCTTGGAAGTAACAAGGCCTGCGATAGATTAGAGGAATAACAATATAGTTACCCCATTAAAAAAGAGTATTTAAGCGCATGATTTAACAGGTTTAATTAGGTTTATAACATCTCACTAGTAATAGGGAATTTAAAATGGGATTCTTCAATAAGATATTTTCCAGACCAAACCGTAAACCTCTGGTAGATAAGAAAATTTTGAGTAACGGAGCGCGATTAAACGATGCCGAAGTGGATATCCTCTTTATAATTAAGAATGGCGATGTTTTGTATGTAAACCATGAAATAGAAAACCTCTTTGAGGTCGATCGTGGTGGTGACCGCCTTTTCAAAGGTCGCGTAGTGAACTACAAATACTTAGGTGAAACAACAAAGGATGAAGTGCAAGTCTTTATTGGCTTTGATGAAAATGACGCCTATATAATGTTCACTCTACAAGCTAACTTACAAGATAGATTTGAATTTGTTGGGCAATCTTTGATGCGATTCTTTTCCAGCAATCGTATTAATGGTGTGTTTTCGTGGGAAGGATATTCAGTTCAGTATGAGTACACATATAAATTATATAATAAAAACAGTACAAATTTTCTGATTAACGCCAACCAAACCTTTGGTTATTTAATTAGTGAAGATACTTTCGAGCAAGGGGAAGGGGATTTGCTGAAGGAAAAATTTTGGCATACCAAACAAACTACACATAGTGAACCTGAAGCACAGGTGTACTGTTACCCTAAAACCAATACTGAATACTCTGTGTCTTCAAGTTGCATTAAAAGCGATAACGAATCAGCAAATAAAATATATGAACAAGGTGTTGAATATCTAAAAATAGCTGATTTTAAAATGGCCTTTAATAATTTTAAGATTGCATCTAAATATGGACATACTTCAGCTACATTCAATTTGGCACTAATGTATAAAAATGGAAATGGATGTGATTATAGCTATGAAGATTCCATGCAATTGTTCATAAAATCACAAGATGAAGGACATCAAGGGGCTCTGAGGCACATAAAAGAACTGGTAAAAGCTAAGGAACTGTCTGCCGACCTATCCAACTACCCTCTGGTATTAAATGAAGCAAGTCACTTACATGACGGAACTGTTTTATACTTCTTTTATTTCTTCTTAATTAATAGCTTAAGCGAAGGTGATATTGTTAGCTGGATAAGATATGAGCTCGATTGTGCATCTATAGGTAATGAATTAGCGCAGCAATATGTCCATGAAATATCACCCAACAGTGAGTTCTATCGAAATGGAGGGGAGGAGCTGACCCCTAACGCATCGCTTTTTAGTGACATTTTTGATCATGTCACCATACCTCTTAGAAAAACGGAGGACTTTAGCGATATAATCAAGTTAAGGTGCAATCTAGTTAAAAATCTATTCAATCATATCTTTAACAAACACTTAGATTAACTCTTCCATCTCTCTTAGATACCTAGCGCTGTAAATTGTTAGTTTTTGCTAGGTTTCTTGTGCAGTAGCCTATTTATAATTGTAATGACAACGACATTACACTCTTATATACTTAGCAGAATAAGCAATTAATTGGGAGGCATATATGGCAACTCAAAATGATGTAGCGGTAACACGCTCATCTCTGAACCTGAGAATTAAACCGGAAGACAAAATCCTGATCGACCGCGCCGCAAATGCGGTAGGCAAAAATCGAACTGAGTTCGTTCTGGAAGCCGCTCGACGAGCTGCTGAAGAGACACTGGCGGACCTGCGGGTTATTAACGTCAGCCCCGAGGTATACCAGGAGTTTATTAATCAGCTTGATGCCGCACCAAGGAACAATGAGGCATTACGAAAAACATTGATGTCTAAATCCCCTTGGGAGAAATGACATTGAAGCTGACAGCACCCGAACCCCTCAAAACAGGCCATTTGCTGGAAGGCTTTTCATCTGGTGAAGAGGCTTTAGATCTCTGGCTAAAAAATCGGGCCATGAGTAATCAAAACTCAGGAGCTTCACGAACATTTGTAACCACTTCTGATAACCAAGTGATGGGGTATTATGCCTTGTCTTCCGGGATTGTGAGCACCAATCAAGCTGTTGGCCGATTCCGCCGCAATATGCCTTCTGACATACCAGTCATCCTTCTCGGTAGACTGGCAGTGGATACAAGAGCTAAAGGGCTTGGAGTTGGAAGGGGATTGGTCAAAGATGCCTGTCATCGTGTTATTCAGGCCTCTGGGCTGGTGGGCATACGAGGAATAGTGGTCCACGCTCTAACTGATGATGCTAAACGCTTCTATGAACACATTGGTTTCGTCCCTTCACCACTTGACCCTATGATGCTAATGATAACACTCGCCGATCTGCAACTCGCAATGGGTATTCATCCAAACTGATCAAGCCCGGAATGCAGGGCTTTTTTTTCGTCACCCGCCTTACTGCTCGCATAATGAAAGCACCTTTTTCACGATCGAGACACCGCAATGACAACTCTTAACTGGAAACCGAGCGAAAGCCGTTGGAACCAAGGCGAGCAACTTTATTTGGGTCAATTTAAGATCGGTTCAGCTTACTACGATGCGACGCATACGCGTGGGCAGGAGGCTTATGCTACCCGTTGCAGCCTGCCAGGCCTCAAAGGCGATCTGGGACATTTCCCTGATATGGCCGCAGCCAAAGATGCCGTTGAAAAGGCGGTGGCCTTCTGGCTGAGAAGAGCTGGGCTGCAATTCTCCGAAGCAGTCAACACAAAGGCTAAGCCATAAACCAATAGCAGAGTGTTGCTGTCAAAATCGAGAGGCCGTAATGACTTTTAAACAAAGCCGCGAATTGCCCAGAGGGGCGGGCATTACCTTTATGTTCTTGCTGTTCTCTTCTGGAGTGGCATTGCTCTTCGGGACGGGATGGCTGATCACCACCGTTATGAACGGGCTTGATGCTTTCCCTTATGCGCTCCGAGGGTTTTCTTGGCAATGGCAACCTGAGCCCGGTTGTCTGACCATCATTGATGCCCCAACAACGTTTTGGGGATACCTCGTTGCTGGTGGGGCGGGATGCATCACATTGCTGTTCATCTGTGTGTTCATTGGCATGAGTCTGTTGTCAATCCATACGCTGTCACAAGTCATCAATAAGCAACTTGACGGCCTGGATAAATTCGGGATTAAGTTAATCTCACGTTTGTTCAAGAAGTAAGATCAGCGAGTGCGAACTGAGCCCGGCAA
This sequence comes from Providencia sp. 2023EL-00965, assembly GCF_033550225.1. Taxonomy (NCBI): domain Bacteria; kingdom Pseudomonadati; phylum Pseudomonadota; class Gammaproteobacteria; order Enterobacterales; family Morganellaceae; genus Providencia; species Providencia sp. 2023EL-00965. Next base: position 107,825 of record NZ_JAWUEH010000003.1, read on the forward strand.
TGTCCGGGCTTTTCTTTGCCAGCAGTCAAAAGCCGGGATAATGGTCCTATAACTAGGAAAACAAAATGCTAAAGTAGCGCTTATTCAGTAAAATGAATCCAATATAAGTAAATTAGTTGGCTGATCATATTGATGGGAAACTCCATGTTAACAGGGAAGTACTCAATCAACTAGATGAAATTTAGGGAAATTTTGAACAGGTGGTATTGCAATCCCATTTTTGTAGTTCTTACTTTTTACTCATCTGACATTAAAATGAGCTAAAAAATACTGAACACGCTGAACTATGGGACAAACCAGTGCCCAGTCAATGTTTAGATAAAATGAAAGCAATGTGCGTTGGAACAACTTTAAAGATAAAAACCTGATGAAATGATGGAAATCGGTCACAACCGAGCATTAAAACAGCAATATAGTTATTTGATATTATTTGTAAAGAGAATGCAATGGCTGTAGAAAGTCAGAACGCGTAGGTCGAAAATAGAAATAACATATTTACAAAGAAATTAAAATCATAAATCAGGATTTATGTACGTCAATAACCAATATGTTTTAGGTTAGTTAGGAATAAAAATAATGAAAATAAAATGCTTGGACCCTTTAGGAATTAACAGTTATGAACGAGAAGCTAATGAAAAACTTGAAGCTAGTCTACCTCAAAACTGGAAAGGTTATTCATCCTTGGAAATGCGAGGTAGACAAAGTGGAGAATTTGAAGGTGACTTAATTATTATCACTCACGATAGAATAATAAATGTTGAGTTTAAAAAGTGGTCAGGAAGAGTTTTTTCGAAGGACGGTCAATGGGTAGTTCAGTTTCCTAATGGTAATGAAGAACATCGAAAACATGGAGTTAATCAGTCTCGTAGATCTGCAAAGATACTCTCAACCAAATTAAAAGAAAGGTTGGGCAATAAGTTTATACCTTGGGTTGATTTTTGTGTGGTTCTATGTGGAACCGCAACCAAAGATGATCTTCCTCCTGACGAACAAGAGTACGTTTTCTCGTTAGAAGAATTTTCAAAAATTGGTGATGATAAGATTTATAAACAATACTTCAAAGATAAGTCGTGGATGATTAAGCGTAAGGAAGATGCGCCTAATAAGAACCTGAAACAGTGGGATAGGATTTTCTCTAATAATAGTGCTGATTTTAAAGCCAAAGACTTTTCTATCAATAATTATGTTCTTCAAGGTAAACCTCAATTCCGGCATCGTGATGGACTTTATGCAGAGTACCTGAGTCAACGTTCTGATAATCATAATTATAAAGCACTAATGCGGCGCTGGGACTTTACTTCTCCTTGTATCATTGAGCATGCCAGAACACCTGAACAGAGGTCGCTAATTGCCCACAGAGAAAGTGATGTACTCGGTTATATAGCAAGTCAGGATGAAGATCTTAGGGATACATATTTGCGATTAGAATATTTACCTAGTGAGTTATCTTCTGACTTTGTTGAATTGTATGAGTGGCCAAACAAAAAAGAGCGTCTTGATACATTTATTAGAAAGAATAGTTTAAAACTTACTGAAGAAAATAGAATTAACTTAATTCAAGCTCTTGTTAGTCGTCTTGCGAATCTTCATGATATAGATGTGGCTCACCGTGATATTGGTAATCACAGTATCTGGGTGTCCCTCCCTAGTAAGGTAGTATTGTCTAATTTCCTGACCGCAACGTATCCAGATCCGCAAAATAAAACAGTCTCTAATATTCGTAAAATTCTTCAGCACAATCAGATTGCTACACCTGAAGAGTTATACGAAGATTCAGACGGCACACATTTTACTCGAGATGTATATTTAGCTACTGCTGCATGCCACTATATAGCATTTGGTAAGCCTCCTATAAAAATGGATGGTATTTACCTATGTAGTGGTTTAATAAATTTGGCCACCTGAACAGAGGTGATATGCTCACCTCAGAACAACACAGGTGCCTTAATGAAAAAACGAAATTTCAGTGCAGAATTCAGACGTGAATCAGCCCAGCTGGTTGTGGATCAGAACTATACAGTTGCAGATGCCGCGAAAGCCATGAATATCGGGCTTTCCACCTTGACGCGGTGGGTAAAGCAATTACGGGACGAACGGGCAGGCAAAACACCGAAAGCATCCCCTATCACGCCGGAACAAATTGAGATACGTGAGCTGAAGAAAAAAATTCAACGTATTGAAATGGAAAACGAAATATTAAAAAAGGCTACCGCGCTCTTGATGTCAGACTCCCTGAACAGGTCTCGGTGATCGGGAAACTCAGAGCGCATTATCCTGTGGCCACTCTTTGCTGCGTGTTCGGAGTTCACCGCAGCAGCTATAGATACCGGGAAAACCGGCCTGACAATCCGGACGGCAGGAGAGCCGTATTACGTAGTCAGGTTCAGGAGCTGCACGGCCTCAGTCATGGCTCAGCAGGTGCAAGAAGTATCGCTGTAATGGCAACACACAGGGGCTTCCGGATGGGACGATGGCTTGCCGGACGGCTAATGAAGGAGATGGGGCTGGTGAGCTGTCAGCAGCCTGTTCACCGGTATAAACGTGGCGGTCATGAACACATTGCTATCCCGAACCACCTTGAGCGACAGTTCGCAGTGACAGAGCCCAATCAGGTATGGTGCGGCGACGTAACGTATATCTGGACCGGTAAACGCTGGGCATACCTGGCCGTTGTACTCGACCTGTTCGCAAGGAAACCCGTGGGCTGGGCAATGTCATTTTCTCCGGACAGCAAACTGACAACCAAAGCGCTGAAAATGGCATGGGAAATACGAAATAAGCCATCCGGGCTCATGTTCCACAGTGATCAGGGTAGCCACTATACAAGCAGGCAGTTCCGACAGTTACTGTGGCGATACCGGATAAAACAAAGTATGAGTAGGCGTGGTAACTGCTGGGATAACAGCCCGATGGAGCGCTTCTTCAGAAGTCTGAAAAATGAGTGGGTGCCGGTGACCGGCTACATCAGCTTCAGTGAAGCAGCCCATGCAATAACGGATTATATCGTCGGGTATTACAGCGAAGTCAGGCCGCATGAATATAACGGTGGATTACCACCAAACGAATCAGAAAACCAATACCGGAAAAACTCTAAAACCGTGGCCAATTTTAGTTGACCACTACACATCTATTTTTTTAAATAGGTTTGCTACAGCATTAGATACTGGATTATGAACAGCCCATGGAAATACAGGCTTCTCATCCATAATTCCGCTTTGAAGTAAATTTTTATGAATTGGTATAGTTCTTATACTACTTGAATTTTTAATCCTCTTACCATCCCTATCATTAACACTTATACAAGCTATCTTTTGTCCTTTATCCGCAATGTATACATAATCCTGCTCTGTTAGCTGTATACATTCGGTCACTCTCATACCTGTGTAATATAGTACCTGTATAAGCCACCACAGATGAGATTTGTGCTCTATAAGTTCAAGTACTTTTTTGTGTGATTCAGTGGATACTGAGATTCTAGGGTTAATTTTTTTAATCTTCTTATATCCCATATTACTAAAAGGATTTTTAGTAATATAATCCCTTTTATCAGCGGCAAAGCTAAAAAGAGCTGATACTTTCTTAAACATGGATTGGCTAGAGAATTCAGACTTATACTTATTCTTTAAAGCCTTTTTAAAACTAGCTACCTTTGGTTTGTTAAATGATTGAATATCTTTATCACCATATAGGCTAATTAAATAATCAATCGCAGCCTTGTTACCTTTAAATGTTAATGGCCTCCATTCAGATTTCATTTCGTTGTACCACTCATCAGCAACTTGGCTAATTTTATGCCCTTTAGCTTGAAAGCGGCTATCATTCTGCTGTCTACTAGGTAAATTCCCGCTATTAATCCAATAAATGTAGTTTGCCTCTAAATGAATCCCTTCTTCGATGAACATATCTCGTTCATTAATTAAATGTGCTCTGATCTCATCAAAATCAGTGCATTCTTTTTTTAATCGATGAAAAGTACTAAGTAGAATTTTTGAACGTTTATGAGCGATTTGTAGATCTCTAGTTCTCAAGTCAAATCGAATTAGCTTTCCTACATATGACTTTTGCCAAATATAATAACCACGAGAATTACATGAAATATACATGAAATGTACATGTGCCATTGGTGCCCCTTGAATTACCATCAGCACGCGAATATTCACATAACACATTGAAAATAAAGGTTAGGTACTATATTAGCACCTAACCTTTCAGTACTGGTTACTCATCTTCGAGACGGATTTGGTCGAAATATACGGCCTGCGCATGTTTGCATGCTACTTTCACGAGTACGCGCATGTTTGCAAGGATAAGGAAATTGGCTCATTTTATTCCATTAACCGACTAGACCATCTTCGGGCGCTGGTAGCGCATGAGCTCGCGCATTTTTTCCAATTCAATACTGCATCGAAAAACTATAATCAACACGATGCAAAGCAGCATCTACCGCGCCTGGATTACCGTACACCACACGGGGAAGGGTGGCAGTTCATTTACCGTTACCTGAAAATGCCCCTCAATTTGCGACTGAATTAATTACTATTTTAATTATTAACATTGTACCATTGCTTCAAAGTATGTATTCCTGAGTTTTGGAGAGTAAATGTATTTAATAATGACGGTCCTATTTATGATCGCAGCGATATTTTCCTTCGCAAAAACAATGAAAGTTGTGCTAGAAGAAGCGAGCCTTGACAAGGAAAAACGTATAGCAGCTATCGGACAAGTAAAATTGACTTGGCTATTCTATGTTCCGGCTTTCTTCTTGCTCCTTGCTCCATTCATCAAATCATTGATGGATGCAGGCTCTGAACAGGTGGACCAATCAGGCTCCAATTTACCTGTATGGCTTTTCCTGGCTGGTGGCCTGTACTTGCTGTTTGGTGCCGCGCTTTTATTACGCAAAGCCATGAAAGAAAAAACTCTCGGACAGATAGGCACTATCCTTAATATCCAGATCCTTCTGTGGGTCGGCCTTTACAGCACATTTGCGGCCTATGACCACTTGAAGTTTGCAGATGAACATTTTGGGATAATGAGCACCCGCCTGATTGAGATCGGTGGTGTGAAAGATGTCACTTGCGAGCAAGAACTGATGTTGGTTAACTTCACTGAAGGTCAAACGACTCCAATGCAATGGCGGTGCCCTACAGGTTTCTCTTTGCTGAACAAAACAAATCGTCCTTTCGTTCCTTGGCCGGATTACACCGAAGGTGAAAGCGAGCAGCTTGCCGCTGCAATGAACAAAATCATGACGGAAGCGAAAGCCAACTCACAGTAACGGAACTCTCCAACCAAAGGCCAGCAATACTGGCTTTTTTTACGCCCATTTCCCATCGATAAAAAAACAATCGAAAAAAGACTATTTTTTTCCGCATTTGCTATTCGTCACCGGTACACGCCGTGTTTAACTGGATTCAGAAGTAAGCACAAACACGTAAACAACCAATAACAATTTGCGGAGTAACTATCATGACTATCAACGTACAACAAATCTTCCAAGCTTCCCGTGACAACGAGCTGATGGGCAATCTGGGCGCTATCATGCGTCAGATGGACAAGGCCCCATCCACGCTGCGTGGTCTGAGCGACTTCGTATCCAAAGAGCGCAAAACAGCTGCAAACAGCGCGCTGTTTGAAGAGCTGAACGTTGGTCGAAACAACGTGTACGCGGTCAGCGTCTCATGGTTGTACGTTGAAGAAGGCCTGAACCTGCGTGAGGTTGATGTAGAGCGCGCAGAGATGTTCAAGAACGCCTACCTGAACCACCCGAGCAGCGTCCCGGCTATCCGCGTTAAAGTGGTTGTTGTGAACGGTGTGACTCGCCTGAAAATCATCGACGGTCACCACCGCTTCACCGGCCTGATGGCCGCTATCGCTGAAGGTGCAGTATTTGAAAAGCTGATCATTGAAGAGTTCGAAGGCGGTAAGGACGAAGAAGTCTTCAACATGATCGAAAGCGCCAACACCAAGCACCTGAAGATGATTGAGCGCGCTGAAGGTTTCCGCCGTCTGGTTGATTGGGGCCACGAAATCGACTCTATCGCTCGTCGTCTGGGTCTGTCCGGCGTAACCGTTCGTCGCAGCCTGATCCTGGCTAAAGCCGAAGAGCGCATTAAAAAATTGGTACGAGACGATAAAGTGTCCGGTGATGTTGCGATTGACGTGATCACTGATTGCCAAGGCACCGACCGTGACGCTTTCGACATCCTGATGGCTTCTCTGGCTAAAGCCGAGCAAGCAGGTAAAAACCGCGTCACCGCGCGCTATGTGTCTTCGCCGAAGAAAGCCAAGGTGAAACCAAAAGTCGTGCGCAAAACCTTCGAAAGCCTGTTGCCGACGTTGGATCAGCTGCGCTCGCAGATCCCTCCCGCACCAACGGCTGAGCACGAAAACCAGATTGAAATCGCTGAGACCGTGCCGGAAGAAGTGGTGCTGCGTCTGTCCCCTGAAGTTGCCCGCCAGCTGATGGCAGCGCTGAGCGATGTAGAAGCGGCCAAGCTGGAAGAGGAAGCCGAACAGGCGGCGAAAGAAGCTGCTGAGGCTGAAAACGAAGGCAATGAAGAAGCCACTGAGGCTCATGACGGTGAAGGCGAGGGCGACGCTGAGGCATAAACCAACGCGCTGTCTTCGCAAGATTAGGCCGGTTCTCCGGCCTTTTTTATCTCACTTCACTACACCGCCCGTGCCGTTCAATAAAAAAATAACGTCACGGCAGCTCGGAGGTTTTATGGATCACGCACTGCCTATCCTGCCTAAAATCACCATCCGCGTCATTGATGACGCTTCCTTGGAAACGTTAGCTATCTCCCACTATGAAAGCCGAGGCTGTAAGCCGCGCGCGCTGGGGAAAGGCCATTCCATTCGCCGAAAAGGCAAAAACACCGACGCGTTTCTGGCTCGCATAAAAGTGAATTACGTTCGACAGCTGCTCAGCAACTACGATCACGATAAAGAAAATGCGTATCGTAGCTCTGGGCAGGAACGTGAAGCCTCTTGCATGAGCCAGCAACTGTATTCTGCAATTGCACAGCATTACCCGTCCTTGGCGGCTGAATGTGAACGCCAAATCGCGCAACGAAACACGCTGTGAGGCCGGTGATGAAAGAGAAAAATCAACGTTCGTCCACGATCGCCACTGAACAAGATATGCGTCTGGCTGGTCTTCGAATGCCTCCCCATTCACTTGAAGCGGAGCAATCCGTTCTTGGCGGTCTGATGCTGGACAATGAACGCTGGGATTTGGTGAGCGAACGTGTTGTGGAAGGGGATTTCTTTACCCGTGCCCACAAAAGTATTTTTACCATGATGCAACGGCTGGTGGAATCAAGCCGACCGATTGACCTGATCACACTTGCTGAAGCACTGGAGCAACACAACCAGCTTGACTTGGTCGGTGGCTTTGCCTATCTGGCCGAACTGTCGAAAAATACCCCAAGCGCCGCTAACATCACAGCCTACGCCGACATCGTGCGTGAGCGTGCCGTAGTGAGGGAAATGATCACTGCGGCCAATGATATTGCGGATGCGGGTTACGATCCCCAGGGTCGGAATAGTGCTGAATTACTGGACCTGGCCGAAAGCCGTGTGTTCCAGATTGCAGAGGCTCGAACTAATAAAGACAGCGGGCCGATGGGCATTGATGCCATTCTGGAGAAAACTGTAACGCGCATCGAGCAGCTGTACCAAACACCGCATGACGGGGTGACAGGCGTCGATACGGGTTACACCGATCTGAACAAAAAGACAGCCGGACTCCAAAAGTCCGACCTGATCATCGTCGCAGCGCGCCCTTCAATGGGTAAAACCACCTTTGCGATGAACATCTGTGAGAACGCAGCGATGACACAGGACAAGCCTGTGATGATTTTCAGCCTGGAGATGCCAGGTGAACAAATCATGATGCGTATGCTGGCTTCCATGTCCCGCGTTGACCAGACCAAAATCAGGACGGGCCAACTGGATGACGAAGATTGGGCTCGTATTTCAAGCACGATGGGCATTTTGCTGGAAAAACGAAACGTCTATATCGACGACAGCAGCGGCCTAACTCCGACTGAATTGCGATCGCGGGCACGGCGAGTGTTTCGTGAAAACGGTGGTTTGAGCCTGATCATGGTGGACTACCTTCAGTTGATGCGGGTTCCGGCGTTGAAAGACAACCGAACACAGGAAATAGCAGAAATATCCCGCTCTTTGAAGGCGCTTGCGAAGGAACTACAGGTACCCGTGGTGGCCTTATCGCAGCTTAACCGCTCACTGGAGCAACGAGCAGATAAACGACCCGTAAACTCGGATCTGCGCGAGTCGGGTTCGATAGAGCAAGATGCGGACCTCATCATGTTCATCTACCGTGACGAGGTCTACAACGAGAATAGCGAGCACAAAGGGGTAGCCGAAATTATCCTGGGTAAGCAGCGTAACGGGCCTATCGGCTCGGTTCGTTTGGCCTTCAACGGCCAGTGGTCGCGATTTGACAACTACACCGGACCACAGTTTGAAGAATATTGAATGTTACCAAAGCCAGGGTATTCTGGCTTTTTTTAAACTTATCTATTTGTTCTTATTTACTTCTTCAAAATACTCTCGCAATAATTCTTTATTCATAAAATATAGCTCAAGAATTATGAGTAGCAAGTAATTACCTTTATGCTTATAGAAAAAAGGAATTTTCGAGTTGTCAATTTTAAATGTTTTTATTTTATCTACACTGCCTTTTTGTTCAGGTTTTTCCTCTTTTAATGTATATTCAGATGAATCATATAAAATATACTCATGATCTAGATGCTCAATGAAGTATTCTCCACATTCTTGACTATAAAATATTTAATGTGAATAACTTGAGTAACAACGCAGCCGTCATCCAATAGATTGTAATCATCCCTTAATTCTTCAAATGTTATTTCTTGCTTTTCTTTGTTGTGTGAAACTATTAATTTATCATTATATATCACACCATAAAAACAAGATAATGAAGGTAGCATTTTTATTGATGCACCAAGAGGGGCGCCTCGTTCTATAGATTCCAATCCGAAACCTACGTCAATGATACCCATTGGCTTTAATGCTAGATTTTTTAAATAGTTACAGGAGATCAACTCTTTAAATATATTTAATAACTTTGGAGAAGTATTAATTTGCAATTTCTTATTTATTCGACTGTCAAACACAGCACCAAACGGACCGTCGTTTTCTATGTTAGTAAACTCATTAATAGATAACAAGCTATACCGGGCAAACTGTGCGTCAACCAGTTTTAGCTTCACTCCATTGGCATTGTATTCCTGAGAAATTGATTCGATATCGACATTTCTTTCTGTTAGATCGTTCGGTTTATCCCTATTGAATTGTTTTATAATACTATCTAAAATATGGTAATACTTATAATTGTCTTTATGTTGTGTTATTTTATTATCATTAACACTTGATGTTTCATTCGGATAGTAATATCGTTTTTCTATAAAATCAAATAACTCAAGTTTGTTTTTAATTAACTTTATTTGTTGCAAGTTATATGTTGCTACATCAATTCTTTCGTGCGCACCACTCAACCAAGATGCATAAGAGCCGCCATGATGGCATTTCCATTTTGTTTTTTCTTTATGCTCATTGATAAAGCTAAGGCTAATAATATTTCGGTGGCTGCGTAGGCAGTTACAATTATTATAAATGTCAGCCCCTTTAATTACGAATGAAATGTCTTTACTTTCATCATTAGAAATATACTGATTAATTATTTCTTGATTTTCATAGGATGTTAGGATGTAGGTGAAGAATTTGCTATTCGAAAAAAATCTTTCTATAAAACCAATTGCATATTTGAAGGTTTCTGTATTTGCTTCAAAAGCACAATAAGCTGCCCCTGAACAGCATAATGTTTCCTCCTTCGCAATTTCGTAATCTGAATCCAATTTCTTAATTATACTTTCCAGTTCAATTTGCCACATGAGATAACCTTTTAGGTTTTAGTCTAATTTATCACAGAATATTATAAATTTAATTATCTAGCTAAAGAATTGTTTTTAGCGCTCATTACTTCGTCAGCTGTCTGCCTCATGAGAAAATATCCTGTAAACAAAACAAATAACAGGTGATTTATGCAGCATTCCTTCAACTTTAAAAATCCGGAACTACCTTCCATATCAGTCTTAAAAGCGGATAAGTGGCAGGCCGTATGGCAAACACTGAAGGAAGATGCCGACCTGAACTATCGTGATGCCAGTCGTGGAGTCAGCATGGCTGATCTCATCCATAATGGCACAGCTTCTATCTACCAAGCCCTTGCTGATAATTGGACGATCTCCCTCGCCTGGAGTAGCGGTAAAGACTCCGAAATTGTCCTGCACTTATTCCTCATGGCGTTGGTGCGCGCTGTTCGCGCGGGAATTCCTATTAGCCAACACCATTACCTTTTGCATACCGATACTGGCATTGAAACCCCTGAGATACGCTGGCTCGCCGATCAGAAACTGGCTGCGCTTGAAAAGTTCATCGATCAAGAAAACCTGCCGCTGTCTATTGTTCTCGCAAAACCGGGGCTCACCTCCAGCTGGACGGGGCGGATACTGACGGGGCGTGGCTTGCCCACGTTCACCAACAGCTCAGTGCGTCAGTGCTCCAACGACTTGAAGATTTTTGCGGCCAAACGCGCCAAAACGGCATACGTGAAAAGCCTGCCAAAATCCGTGGGTAAACGCGTCTGTTTGCTGCTGGGAAGCCGCGATGCAGAGGGCGTTATCCGAGCCAAAAACATCGCCTTAAAAGGCGGGAATGCGAGTCAGGTTAAGATCACAAAAGAAGGCGGCGAATTGTACCCCATCAGGCATTGGTTACAGGGCGACGTGTGGGAGTTTCTGCTAAGCGCCGGAAGCGCTTCTAAGTATCTGCTGCCGAGCTACCTGGACAGCAACAACGACACCGCTGAGCTCTACAAGGCCGCAACAGGGGAATGTGTTTGGTCGGGTTCTGAGAAAAAATCCAGTGAAGCCTGTGGGAGCCGGTTTGGATGTTGGGCTTGCCAGGCGGTCGGTCTCGATAAATCAATGGAAAACCTTCTGCGTTCTGATGACGATCGCCACGGTTACATGGCTGGGCTCAACCGTATTCAGAGATTTTTGTCCAAGCGTCGCAATGCGTGGGAAGATAGGCATCCTGTGGGTCGCACCTTGTATGCTGGAGGCTTCATCAAGGTTCAGCCTGATGTCTATTCACCGCGCTTCCTGGAGCGCCTGCTGCATGTTTGTTGCAGTATGGACTACGTTGAGCAGCTGCGTGCTGAGGATGTAGCCGATAAACTTCGATCGGGCGAACTGGAAAACACCGCCCACAACCGCCGCATGGCGTCACCTCAATTTCGCATTGTCAGTGAGGTTGCGTTAATCCATATAGACTTCATGTGGTCATTCCACCATTTTAACGAAAAACCGTTTCATGCTCTGGAAATCTATCGCCGCGTCTGGGCAAAAGGTGAGCTCGACTTACTGGAAGATGAGCCTGAAATGCCTGTCACCCCAAAGACCCCTATGCCCAAAGCATTGTGGGTCAAGGTCGGGCAGTTTGGTAATGATTCCGGTATGGATGGCCTGGCTGATCCCATCGCTGAAATGGCCTATTTTAACGGTGCCGACGATGAGCGTGCCAGCCGCATTATCAATACGCCGAACGGAAAACGTCGCGTGGTTAGCTTCAGCGAGGACAGTGAAGTGACCATCGACGCGGATGCTGCTGAGTTCATCATTTGGGAGGAATATCCTCGACTGCGTGAAGCGGTATTGGCTGGGCAATACACCTCCGGCAGTGCTGCTCAATTTTATCTGCGCTTCGGTGCAGTTTCCCTGTGCAAAGGAAAGTCAGCACTGTACAACCGCATGATGCAGCGCGGCCAAACTTATCGCAGCCTGGGCTTAAACGGCCATCAGACAATGGATGGGATTGCGTCTCGTAAAGACCTGCGTGTACTAACGACGGAACGCTATCAGTTTCTGATCGCCAACAAAGTGAACGCCAGTATCATCCGTCTACGCTGGTGGGCTAATCTGGCATTCACCATGCAGTGGCACTTGGCGAATCAGACCTCAACCGGTCAATGGATCCGTGCATCTTTGACGCGCGAGGATGAACTATCCATGCAGCAAGAGAAAAATAGGGCCAAAAACACACTTTCGGTTTTCGTGATCGGACATACCAGTGCTTGGTGCTCGTTGAAGCTGAGTAAGTCCGGCACGTCCACTGAGCGCGCTTTTCGTCGTTACCATCAACATACTCGTCGTAATGCAATTACAAGCTGCCAGGGGCTCTCTCAGCATCTGAGAGAAGTGATCGTCAATCAACTGAAACTGGAGTATCTGCGGATGCTGTGGCGACTGGATGATGGCTTGATGCTGAAGCATGACTCCGATCCCATCACCAAAATGGCTGGGCGGGACCCTGTTGCGCTAAGCAAACACTTCCGTCTCGTGGTGAGAACAATGGAGCGCTTCGTTCAGGAGGCAGCGTGAAACGCTTAATTTCGTCGGCAGTACAAGTTGAGTCAGTATTGAAGTTTACTATTCATACAGGATATGAATGATGAAAACGAATATGACCGATGTGTTGTTAGATGGTGCGTTGATTATGGTGTTAGGGGGCGCTCTGATCGCTGGGTTCGAATTGATGCCCAGCCAGGAGAAAACCGATTCTGTCATCGCTGAATACCGAGTCGATATTGAAAAACGTGACGGGTTAAGCCTGTACAGTAACAAAAGTACCGTCCGTATTGATGTAGTGGGTGAGATCCCGGCAGAAAAAGATCTGCCTCTGCCCGGCGAGCGTGTCGCGTTGATGCTCTACGACAAAAGTCAGGCGCAAATGTGTCAGGACAATCGTTGCATGGATGTGGACGTTATTATCACAAAACCTGCTTTTTTACGGAGGCATCATGAGCCTGGCAAACAATCGGCCTCAAATTAACTATCTTAAATTAATTAAGGCGGAAAAATTCCCTCCGGGGATCTGCGTTAAGTCACTCTCGGTTTTCGAACGCGACACATTGCGCGTGGCTTTAACCATGATGGCGCACTGGAACAATTATCCGGAGTCGCCAGTCCACATGCGGCCAGAGTGGTCAGCACAGGTGTCTCGGCTCTTGATTGAAACGATGAAGGAGCGGGACGAACTGAGAGCACACTTGAAGAGTCTCGGTGCTGAAGTGCCTGAGAAAGTAGTGAAAATGTCCGACATGACATTTCAGCAACTCATGTTGAAGTGCAACTGTAGTTGAGAAATTCACCCATTCCGAAAATGAGGTTTTCATGAATCCGACACCTGAAAAAACGAATGCTGGGCCTGATGTTGATGGTACCCGCAACGCCAATATTCTGACCAACCATGCCCGACTCGTGGACATGAAAAATCGCCTTTCATTCTGGGGGGCAGGCGTGAGCTTAACACCGGATGAACAGCTGGCGCTGATCCAGTTCCGGCTTCAGCACTTCTCAGACGATGTGCTTCCGCAATGCATTAAAGAGATTGCCGATGAACTGGGGTGTAAGCCAGATAATGAAGCGATGCTGCAATCGATTGACGATCTGCGTGTAGCGGCAGGTGAACGTGAAGCTATGGCACGTCGTGCTGGTGTCACTGTTTGCGAAATGAATCTCGTATTAGCACGTCCGGAAAGTGTGGTGAAGGCAGTTCCTGAAATGGTCATTGACCAAGTGTGTCATATTGCGGCCGAAATTCACAATAGGGGGGCGGGAGTGGGGGATGATAAAGCCCAAACCACCATTGATCGCATTCGTGAAGTGTTAACCAACGTCGGCCAGTAATTTCAGTGGGTGGGATTACCCACCCATTTCCACAAACTAAATTTGTTTTTCGATTTCCGTTGTGTTTACCCCTTTGTCAGCTGCATGGGAGGCTTGATACTGAAAGTCTGATACGCAAAGGAATAAACACTGATGAATTACTCACACATTCCCATGCCTTCCCGTGAAGAGCATTATGCTTTTTTAAAGTCTCACTATCACCATGCCCGTTTTGAAGGCCGTAATAATGCATCCTGGGGTGAGGACTACTCTCAGCGTATTGCTAATAGCGACTATCTAGAATTGGAAAAAAATGGTTATGCGCTGATCTCCAATCACGAGTCTGCTACCCGTGAAGCGGTGTTCTATCATCGTTCACTGGTCGGTTATGGCACGATGAGTTTGATGTGTGATAGCGCTTGTAACGCCCCTGAGGCGATTTGCCTGCAAGTTTCAGTTCCTGCTCACTTAGCTCCAAAGATCCCTGGAAAATCACTTAGCGAGCTTTTGGCGAAGCTTAAGCGGGACATTATGGGTACGTTTCCATTGTGTCGGGTAGAACTCGCTTCTGGCTCTAAAGAAATTTGCATCGAAGTATTCCAAGCCGAAGAAGTGATCTCAAAAGAGATCGTTGGTTTCACAAGCACGATCATTTCAAATTGGTCACAAGGGTAAAATATGACGTATTTAGAAGAAGTTTTTGCAGGTGTAGAGCGAAATAAAGGGAAAGAATTGGCTGACCTGTTTCGCTCTGCTGAGGCTCAAATTGCCCGTGCTGAACAGGGTTCCACTGAATCGGATGACAATGCATATGACCTTCGTCAACAAGAAGGTCTGAAGGTTACAGAAGCATTGATCAGAGCTGGTGGTTTGTCTGGAAAGACTATTGAGATCATTCGTTATAGTAAGACATCAACTCAGGTAGAAATTCGTGATGCGGATGGTTGCCTGGTGTGGCGTGATTTTACATTCACTAATGATTTTGTTTTTGGTCTGGCAAAAAATATTGCTTTTTAAATAAATTCGATCCCGTGTGGCTACTTAAACTTTAAGCGGATTGCATTCCAGATGTCCGCTTTTCAAATAGTTATACCCATTATTCACAGGGATGATCTAATAATTGGATCTTTTGATCTAATAACTGATCTAAAAAGACCTAAGGGATCTAAGGGCGAGATTGATTAATACTATCAAAGTATTATAGAACATTTTTCCCCCGCAAACATGCTGTTTCCTCCTGCAAATATGTAAGTTCTCCTTGCAAGTATGTAAGATCATCCTGCAAACATGCATATTTTCCCTTGCAAACATGCAAATCATTCCCCTGCAAACATGTATATGTTACTTCCGGCTGTGGACAAATAAAGGAAACCAAATCCTTATAGTTAATCTTTAAAATCAATCAATTAAAGGTGGTTTTTGATTTATGCAAGAATGAAGGAAAGGAGTTATTACTGAATAATCCACTGATTTCTAGGGACGGAAAGGCATCGGTTTTTAATAGAGATGCGGAGTGAAAAAGTAGGATTTGAAATTATTTTTCCCAATGGAAATACATTTAGAGTTTTTAAAGTAAATTGAAGGGTGGTAAGGAAGTTATCCCCGTTATTAACAGGAGTGATCTAATAATTGGATCTATTGTGATCTTAAATAACTAAAAACAACTAAGTGATCTAAGGTTGATATTTTATTTTATTTTCAACCAGTTGCAGAGTTAAATTCCCTTGCAAACATGTTATTTCCCCTTGCAAACATGCAAGATCAGCTTACAAACATGCATTTTTCCCTTGCAAATATGCTGATTTCCTCCTGCAAACATGTTATACATCCCCCTGCAAATATGCAAAGGCTCAAAATGCCTGTTAACAAATAATAATATTTTAGGAATAACTATGGCTAAGGATATTAATGATTTAGGCCTGTCTGTGGAAGTAAAAAACAAGACGACGGGCGAAATTGATTACATATCATCAACAGATACGCGATCGATTCAACCTATCTCACTGCTTAGGCTTAGTGTTTTTAGTCCCGTTAGTAGCAGGGAAAAGAAAAATGTTGGTAGCAGGGTGATGGATGCTTCGGAAGAGCTGAGAAACCTTGAGATTGTTAATAGCGAAGGTTATGACAGAGTCACCATATCTGGGCCTAAATTAGATATGGATACAGACTTTCGTATCTGGCTTTCAATAATTCAGTCACTCAGTGAATATCCAATGGTAGACAATAAAGTTGTGCTTCCCTTCAGTGATTTTGCAAAGATGTGTGATTACAACACAAGGCAAATTAACAAAATCCTGAAAGAAAGGGTCGCTAAATCACTTCGAAAAATTACATCCACTTCAATATCTGTGTACAAAGATACTGGCGATGATTTGATTAGTGCTACAACTCACTTGTTGAATTTCTCCAGGGTGGATACAGCTGCAAACGAAGTTATTTTGGAATTCAATCCAAAATTAAGTGACTTGTACAAAATGGACTACAAGCGCGTTCTGAAGCTGAAGGTATTCCCTGCGATCAAAAGAAATGAAGTGGCAAAGGCTATCTATGCTTTTCTTGAAGGGTTGCCAAACAGTGAGAATAGGGTGCAGATAGTCTCATTTGAAAGGTTGATGAAGCGTTTAAATATGCGCTCAGACCCTTATAAGCAACTTGAAATGGTTAGAAGGGCAATGAAGTTATTAGAAGACGTCAAATACCTCAAGTACACTGAAGGCTATAGGGTGTCGAAAGGAAAGCGACAAGTTTTTTTCTCAATCAATTCGCGTGACCCAGATTTGTTGAAAAATACCGACCTGGATTAAGTATATTCCAGGGCGTATGCGTCCCCCTGCAAACATGTTATTGAGGAACCGTGATTTCCTCCTGCAAACATGCTGTTCCCTTGCAAACATGTCGTGGAAGGGCAGTTATATCCCCTTGCAAAGATGCTATTCCCTTGCAAACATGCAGCGAAGGGGCAGTTATATCCCCTTGCAAATATGCTGTTCCCCTGCAAACATGCAGCGGAGGGGCAGTTATATCCCCTTGCAAATATGCTGTTCCCCTGCAAACATGCAGCGGAACGGCAGTTATATCCCCCCTGCAAATATGCTTTTCCCTGCAAACATGCAGTAGTAGGCTGAGTTTATCCCCTTGCAAATATGCATTCCCCTGCAAACATGCAGCGGAACGGCAGTGAATTTCCCCTGCAAACATGTAGGGGAGGGGCTGGAGTTTCCCCCCTGCAAATATGCTTTTCCCCTGCAAATATGTAGGGGAGGGGCTGGAGTTTCCCCCCTGCAAATATGCATTCCCCTGCAAACATGCAGCGGAACGGCAGTGAATTTCCCCTGCAAATATGCTTTTCCCCTGCAAACATGTAGGGGAGGGGCTGGAGTTTCCCCCTGCAAATATGCATTCCCCTGCAAACATGCAGCGGAACGGCAGGGAATTTCCCCTGCAAATATGCTATTCCCCTGCAAATATGCAGCGGAACGGCAGTGTTATTCCCCTACAAATATGCTATTCCCCTGCAAACATGCAGCGGAGGGGGCTGAGTTTACCCCCTGCAAATATGCTATTCCCCTGCAAACATGCAGCGGAGGGGCTGAGTTTACCCCCTGCAAATATGCTATTCCCCTGCAAACATGCAGCGTAGGAGCTGATTTTACCCCTTGCAAGTATGCTGTTTTCCGCAGACGCGTAACGATGGGGCGGAGTTTCCTCCTGCAAACATGCAGGTGAATGAAGGTGGTTTCGCCCTGCAAACATGCGCTGGTCAGATCCCTCTATCCCTATTCAAATATGTCTTTCTGTGCGCCTGTGACCTATTCGTCAGCTGTTCACTACGTGTAAAGATAGTAATAGAAAATGAATCACAATTGAGGGCAGAGCCATGACAGGCATTGTAGTTCGTGAAGAACACGTCGAACGTATCCAGCGTTTCAACTCACTTCAAAGCGGGCAATATTGGCGCGCAATGCAGGATATCCCAGAAGAAGCTATCCTGATGGATGAGGTACTTCTCATCGAATCCCTACGTTGGGTTGAAAATCAGCTTCATACCGTCATCCTCCGCGCACATCCGAAGCACTACGAGCAATACGCAACCTTTGTCACAGTAGACAAAGACGGCGTTTCTCACAGTGTTAAGCGAACTGTCAAAGAGCACCGATTCTTGTTTAATGACTTTGTTGAGCTTTTTGTATTCGCTGATGATGCGCGTCAGATCCGTGATGCTGAAGTCGCATTGTGCCAGCAGCGTGTTACCGATCTAACTCAATCTCTGTCGAAGTCTCTCGCTAACCCTGAGGCGATGAAAGCTATTGTGACAGAACGTATTGAGCAAAAAGCCGCAAAGAAAGGTGTAAGTGCGAGCACCATGCCTGCTATCAGTAATAACGCTATTCGCCTGGCTACAGGCTCG
This sequence comes from Providencia sp. 2023EL-00965, assembly GCF_033550225.1. NCBI lineage: Bacteria > Pseudomonadati > Pseudomonadota > Gammaproteobacteria > Enterobacterales > Morganellaceae > Providencia > Providencia sp. 2023EL-00965. The sequence goes on from NZ_JAWUEH010000003.1 coordinate 126,014, forward strand.
GTGGGTAATGCTATTGCAGCGGGCGTGACTGAAGCCGATATCAAGAACATGCGTGATGCGGCCGAGCAAAACCATCAAATAGCGACAATCCAATCCGAGTGGATCCAAGAGCGTAATATCGAAATTACAGCGGCAGTTCAGGCTGTGGTGCCTTATTTTGCCGAAATGGCAGCGGCGCAGCTGGCTGCAACAGAAGATGCGCGTTCTCAGGTTGACAAACTGATGGACGGTATCAAGTCTTTAGATCTCTATATTGGCAAAGACGTCAACGTGAAGGTGATCCGTAAAGGGCAGTCCGCTCCCAGCAATGAGCCTCTGACCTTTGTTCAGCAGAAATTGATGGTCGATGAAGAGTTGGCCATCTACCACGACTTAAGTGACTGGTTCGACTTTGGTGACCTGGACAAGTTCTATCAAGCGCTGTGCAATACCCATGCGCTGGTGGATCAAATTTTCCCTTCGCCGCGCTGCGTACTGGTCATGGCAACGACTCGCCGCTATATCGACTACAAAGACCGTATGGAAAACCTTATTAATAACAGCGAGAATGCCAAGGTATTCTTGATGGTTCGCGACGGCGAAAACCTGTATCGCATCGTGTCCCCTGTGGAGTCTCACCTGGGTGCGAACATGCTGTTCCCGTCTCGGGATGAGCAAGAGCGCTTGTTCCGGGGGATGGATGGGGAACAAATTAAATTCCAAAACGTCGCTTATTCTGATCGGCTGAAGGCGCATGAGCGCATGGCACTGCACTACAAACGTTTCCTGATTATGTGTTGTGGGCTTGACCATCGGGAACAACTATTTGGTGATTTCTACGACCGGAGTCTGGGTCTGAATTTTGTGTCGATGAAATTCCAAGAGCAACATTGCCGCTTCATTCATGATGCTGACGGTACAGGCATGCTGAGTAACCCAGAAAATAAAAAGTATCCATCCTTGGCTGGTTTCATCGAATGGGCAAACAGTCACCTACGTAGCGGCTCTCGTGTGATGTGCCAATGGCATTCACTGGCGAACCCAGAGACTGCGCCAGGTGCAGCCAAAGAAAATGACGATCGTTCCTATGGTTCCTTTAGTTTTACCGTGGACTTTAAAGACGACCGCAACGTAGCTGTAGCCTTTATCAAAGACGGCCTGTTGAATGTCAAAGCGCCAGTCAGCAAGACCAGTTATAGCAACAAGAGAGGAAGTGTGACGCGTGACTATAACGTCAACGTCTGTATCGAAAAGTACAACAAACAGTGGAAGGAAGACGACGCACGTTTGCCTTACCTGTGCCTGGACGCGGTCACCGCTGAGCATCTGGAGCACTACATCTATTCTCGGGCTGTGCGCTCGGACCACACCTACTACATTGCGCTGTTCAAATCGTTGGCTAAGTACCTACGAGAAGAGCGTCAGTCAGAGCAGAAGTCTCGCGACCTGCTGAAAGCAGCGCTGGTGGTAGGGCGTGTGGGGAATGAAGCCGACCAAGATACCGTTATCGACAAAACAGTCATGGCATGGCGTGCAGCGAACCGTGGAGCACCTTTGGCAGAGGCGATGGCCGACAAAGCGCAGTGGGAAAACCTGCTGGGCGTGATGGACATGATCGCCTGCCGGGGCATGAATATGCTGCCTCAGATAGTCGATTTTGCGCGCATAATTAAGGCCGCACCTTTGCGCCTCATTGTGAACACGAATGGTAAATTATCGTTGTACGTTGCGCCAACGGATGGTGAGCGTGATGATCGGATAGAGCCGCATATCTGGGTGCAGCGCATTAACTTCAACCTGACGAAAACGGGAATCAAAGAAGGCTCACGCAGCTGGGTGAAACTGAACGCCTCGAATGTGGCGGAAACAACAATTTTTGAATGGCCGGAGGCGGAGGCGTGGAAGAATCTGAATGCTGCTTTTGGCAGTTATGAAGAAAAACAGGAAGCGTTTAGCTTTGTGGAAAGCAGAGCCGGTGATCTACATCGTTTAAACCCAGCCAACCAAAGACGTCTGGCGGAAATGTCTCATCTTTGGAAAGAAGCTTACTACGAGATGAACTACGTTCATGAGACGGGTGGGCAAGTCCAGGTTCCAGCTTTGATGATCCCGATCGGCATCCGCATTGAAGGCAGTGAATGGAACTTTGTGTACGTGGGCTCTATAAGCCGATCGGTACACTGCATCTATCAGTTGCTGGAAAGTGAGAGCGCCAAGAGCGGTCTGGCGGAGATGTATGCATCGTTCTACAAACACCCTGAAGGGCGCATCAAAGAACTGAGCACAAAGGCTGCTGACATGTGGATGTTTTCCTCTAAGGAAATGCCCGACGTGAACATGTTCAGCACGAACAAGGATCTCGAATACAGCGGGCTGGACTATTCACTGAATAGCAACTCTGTATCCGAAATACACAGCTTTGATGTCCGCTGGCGCTACGCACAGGAATACGTGTCACATCCACATCGTTCTAAGAGCACGCTGTGGCTTGCAGAGAGCCTACGCGATGAAAGCGGCAGGCCTATGATCGATACACTGCTTGGTAGTCCTCACCTCCACCAGGATGCCCCTGTCGATGTGATTGAAGTGACGTTGCCTCAGCGTTATGACGATCCGAATAAAGCGAAGATTGCGAAGACAAAAGCACCATTCAACCATGCTCATTGGTTCGATATCTGCCCTGTTGGGTACAACGAAAATCAATGTCTGGAGGGCATTATTGCACCAGTGAAAACCTTTACCAGGATGACTTTTGCCAACAAAGAACTGGCGTTGCATTACATCTTTTCGCGTAACTCAGAAGCGAGAAAATACCAGACCGGTTACTTCTCCGAGGTGGAAGTGCCATTGCCTGAAGGCGTGACACGCTGGACAACGCGTAATTAATACAGTGTATGAATAGCATTATCAACCGCCCCTGAGGGCATTTAGGAGGTGAATGTGTCTCAAGAATATAACCCGATCCCGCGCAATGTGATGTTCACGGAATTCCTTCAGTTACTGGAGGAAGACGGCTTACCAGCCAGTCACCTGGAAACCGTCCGTAAAATTTTTGCGGAGATCACCCAGCAGGTGAATGAATTTGGTCCGGAGCGTGGTGCGTTGTTGGCACTGGCAGAGGCTCACTCACCGTTTTACCGTGATTTGAAAGCTGAAAAGGACTTTATCAGCGGCGTATTAAACATGCCTATTTTCTTTCACGGAGTATTAAACATGCCTATTTTCTTTCACGGATAAGTAGGCGATATGTGTTTTTATAGGCCGGTTTCCGGCCTATTGCTGTTCATTTAGATAATAAAGAATGTAACCAGAATAAAGCAGATTGCTTTTCGTTATTTCAGCGTCGAAACATTGCTTTAATTCATCAGGTGTTTGAAATCCATATTGGCTTAAATTGTCCTTTGCAAAGCCGGATAAGCGCCAAAAATCGAAACCATTGAATTCCCCGTGTTCTCCAAAATCAAAATCGATAGTGCCCGTTCGTAAATGCACGGCGCATCCGTAACCATGTTTGAAATACCTGATGCCACTATGCAACTCCCCGCTTTGTGGAATGCTGTTTCCTGCCCACGCGTTATTAGATATTGGCAATTCGAACCCTGAGAGCTTCATTAACTCAATGGCTTCAGAAACGCGTTTTAAATAATCATTGATTAGGTCGCGAAGACGACTGTCCATATTAACCACCTTGTTATTAATTTTAATCAAAACAATATCCTCGCTAGCGGTCTTGTCAAGTTAGAGGGGGCTTGATTTTTAAAATGAGGATTAGAAATTTCATTACCGGTTGTCTACGGGGGACAATATCCTGGTCTACCACAACACTTAAGCGAGGAAATATGATCACTTTATTCACCGCAGTGGCTTCTACCTCTGGTGGGGCGCTCTTTTTCATTTGCCTGGGCATTACCTGTTCAGCGATAGCCATGTTGACCGCGAAAGGAGTCAAAGCAAAGATCGCTAAAATTGGCCTGGGTATCTTAGCGGGATATTTCCTGTTATTTGTTGTGACTAATTCAGCGATGAAAACGCAGAAATCTGTCGCAACCTCCATCGCGAAACGCGTACCGTTACCTACTTTCCCCATCGCTGATGCAGAGGCAAATCAGCTGAAGTCTGAGTATCTTGAAGCTATTGCTACTGCGTCGTTGTTCAGCGAGCCCATGCCAACCAAACGTATGATGGCCGTTCAGGAAATGGCGGAAGCACTGGCACAGGAGCAGAATGAAAGGTTGATTCGGATCATCAACGGGAAAGGTTAAGTTGCCCCGTTTTAATCGCTCACTTCGGTGGGCATTTTTTTGCCTGAAGCAAAACCAATCACAAAAGAAATAATTCAAAATAATATAGTTTACGCTATTCGTCAGCGGCTGAGGTCATGGTTTACTAATTACATAGAAACCAACAAGGCTGAATGAAATGAACGACGTGAAAATGGTTAAAGTATTGAGAGATAATACCTTCTGTCACGCTGCGTGGATGGATTTTAAAAAGGTCTTAGGAGAGTCACCTTTTGGTGTTTTCCTGGAGTTTGTAGACCCACGCAATGGTGCATTAGTTCAGCTGATGTTTCCATTCTGGTGCAAGCCTCAGAAAACGTATAAGCCAATGGGTAACGTGTTTATGACCCAATGGCACGGATTAACTCTGACAATCCCGCCCGACTTTGATTGGTGGGTTCAGGCTCAATCTAACGGCATTGGAATGCGTCGTATCGACCAGAAAGTTCAGTTTCTAAAGCACGGGGAATATGTGGAGGTAAATCTGAAAGTCGAAATGGCTACAGTCATTCGCGTTAACCCAGTGTTTTCACCCGAGTTCGACGCTGCCACACATGCTTAGCGTCTGATCAATGAAGTGGGCTTCCCAAACCCACGATACCCCTTAATGCCCATCACCCTCGATGGGCATTTTTTATGATAAAAATCAGCGTGTAATCACTTCGTCAGCGGTCAATCTCATGCTTGAATGATTGGGTCAACAAAATGAATAAACCGAGGAAGTTACGATGACCCCATTAGTCAATGCAAACGAAAAACGTGCTGAAAACCATTTAGCTTCAGCAATCCGTTTCAACGGTTCAGTAGTGACTGTCCGCGAGTGGATTGACGCGTTGATCGCGCAAGGCTACAAGCCAAACGCCAAGGCTGTCCTGAAGGGCAAAGAAGCCAGCCGTATGCAATTGCACCGCTGGAACAATGCTCAGCAAACTGAGCACATGAAAAAACGTGCTAATGCTGGGACAAAAATTGAATACACGATGTCACATGAAGAAAGTGGTAGTTTCTATGACGTGAAAAAATTTGCGTTCGATTACGCTGTATCAATAGCAGGACCGGAATATGGTGAGCCAGAAGACCGTTGCTTCATCGTTTATGCAATTCCTCAGCTACGAAAAGGTGCTGAGTATGAGCGCTGTGTCGCGGCATACAAGCCCGTGTTTGCTGAGGATGAACAGCGCGCTTTGAACATCCTGCGCTTCGACTTTCCTTCAGCAAGGATCTTGTGGTTGGGGATCGCTAAAACTCAAGAACAAGCTTTGTCTCTGGCCGAAACCGCAATGGCCTGATGAGGCGTGCTAAAAAGTTCGACTCCAAGCCTGCACCAGATGGTGTGGGCTTTTTTGTCCGCAAAGCGTCGGCCTTTAACGTGGATTAAAAAAGTATCTTTTTTAAAATCATCGGCAGTGTATCGACCTGGAAATAGTTATGAAAACTGCCTTATTTCTTACCCTGTTCCTGCCTGCAATATCATTGGCTAAGCCACTGTTTATCGGTGATAGCTTAACCTATACCCTCGCGACGAGCGCAAAGAAGCACATCCCAGTAGACGGCCTTTATAAGGAGAGCACAGGGCTTACCGACCGCAGTTCGGTAAAGTGGAACGATTATGTTCAGACAATGAGTTTTCAGGACTATGAGACCGTGGTTATCTCTCTGGGGGCTAATGACGGCATCGGTGCAAACCAAGTCACGAACTACCAGCAGAAGGCAACACAGTTTATCCAGCAAATCCAGCAGAGCAACCCCGGTGCATCGATTATCTGGATATTGCCACCTGCAATGAAGAATCCTGCCACCGAAGCCGCCTTGGTAAATACCAGACAAGCAATCCGTCAGGCGGTGGATGAAACACAGATCGCTTTTTTCGACCCCGAGGTCGCTATTGGGCGTCAGTTTAACCTTACCGTGAACGATGTGCAGGTACGAACCCATGACGGGATACATTACACGAGCAAAGGTAGTGATTTGATAATTGGGAGGCTGTTCAACCAGTAAAAACAGGGGGAATGTATTTTATTTTGAACCTCTTTGTCAGCGCTGAACCTGTGGGATGATCTTCCTATCGAACCAACTCGGGTTTAAAAGGAAGATTCATGGGTGCCAACCGTAGAAACAAGTTTGGGGTCAGCCGTCGCTTTGCTGTCCGTTATGACCGGGCAAATGATCCGGAGTATATGGCTTTGGTTGAGCGATACCAGACAACTAAGCGATACAGCCAATCGGGCAAGGCGGGTGATGACGACCACAAGGAAAGCGTTCGCGCGCTTCATCATTACCACGGGAAAATAGCTGTGGAGTCCTTCCGGAAATAACATTTTCACTACTCGATATTGTTTCTCAAAATAATCTCTTTTCTATTATTCGTCAGCGGCTTAGGTCATGTTTTACTGGTTAAGTAAACAAAACAACGATACCAATAAGAAAAGAGGATTCACATGTCAGATAAGCAAGAATTTATCCAAAGTTTTATCGTCACGTTTAGTGCAGATGCGCCCATTGGATCCTTGCCCAAAGAAGGGTTGGAGTTTTTCCATTCATCTAATCGCAGTGTCTCATTCGGTTTTAATCGACTAAGTGGAAAAGAAGCGATTGGTAGCTTTCTTAGAGCGTTTAAGCCAGACCATGAGTTTGTGCAGCAGCTGGATGAACTGCTTGCGGCTCCTACGCCAGATGAAGGGGCATTGGAGGATTTGCGTGGTTGGATCAATGCGATGGAATGGACGGCAGAAGAGCTGTTGTATGAGCTTCGCAGCGTGGGGGTTATCTCCATTGTCATGAATAGCATCATTTATCGTGGCGCGTTTTTCCACACTGAAGTGACTGGCGCTGCCTATATCGGTGGAAAAATGGAATCGCTGGAATTGAGTGGGGAAACAGTCCTAAAGCAGCTTCATCAAGAGTTAAACGTACAGTACGTAGTCTGACACCTAATCGTTCGGTCTGATCGCAGGCCGAACATTATCGCAACGAGGAAACCCGTTATGAACCAGCTGAAAATCGACAAGCTAAAACAGCAATACGTTTTCACTCAAGACCGTGGTGTTTTCAAGGTCGGGATAGCCCTGCTGGCGAAGCGTGCAAAAGCCGTGGCTCAGTGGATGGGGGTTGTCGAACCGAAGAGCAAAGCAGGCTCTTTCGAGCATTACACCGAGTGTATGGCAATGATGGAAAAAGGCCATCAGTACGCGAAGCGCACCGGTTTGCAATGCACTGGGAACCTGAGTCCTCAGCTGGTGGGCTATGAAGGCGAACGGGTATCCGTTGTCGATAATGCTGGGCATACCCGAAGTTTCTGGGTTGCACGCACTCTGGGATGGATGCCAAGCCATCTTGAAGTTGATCGTCTACCAGCCATGTTCTGGCAGGACAACGATGAAGACGACGTACTGGCTGCTGAAAGCTATCAATCCGTCGTAGTGATCGGGTAAAGCAATTTAAGCCGTCAGCGTGGGGCTGGTGGCTAATTCAATATCAATAAATTGGGGTAAGAAATGCAAGTATCAAATGACGTCCTCGCAGTTCTGTCTGAAGCGCGTGTGGAGGGCAACAAACTCTTCCTGGAAGGCCAGCTGGATCGTCGCCTGTACACCAACACCAACAAGGTGCTTGAAGCCGCTGGTGGGAAGTGGAACCGCAAAGAGAAAGCCCATATTTTTGATGGCAGTGCGGAAGGGCGTATCGACGACATTATCCTGTCTGGATCGGTTGTGGTGCCAAAAGACGACTTCAACTTTTTTCCAACGCCGGAAAAAATCATCAATACGATGGTTACCAGTGCCAATATTCAGGACGGGGATCGAGTGCTGGAGCCGTCCTGCGGTGATGGGCGTATTGTCAAAGCTGTGGCTAAAGCGGCAAAAAACCTCAATATCGTGGCTGTTGAGCTGGATGAAAAGCGCGTTCAGCAACTGAACAGCGACCCTGAAATTACGTCGCTGGTAAACCCTGAATTTACGGGCACAAGCCTTGAACTGGTCAATGCTGATTTTCTCAGCCATGAAATGGACGAGAAATTCGATGTCATCATCATGAACCCGCCTTTCAAAAATAAGGCCGACATTAAGCATACAAACCGAGCGTTGGATCTGCTGCTTTCAGGTGGGGTGTATACGCAAGGTGGTCGCCTGCGGGGCATTTTGTCTGCGGGCGTGCTGTTCCGTGAAGATGCCTTGACCAAGGCCTTCCGTGAGCGTGTGAAACTGCTCGGGGGCTCATTCACTGAACTGGAAGACAAAGCTTTCAAAGAGTCCGGCACGATGGTCAAAACTGTTCTACTGGAAATTGACCTCTAACAGCCAATGTCAAAGCCGCCTTCGGGCGGTTTTTTCGTCAGCGATATCTGCTGAGTGATACTGGAACTTCCCGATACCGGGGGGGAACGCCATCCAAAGTGAGGCGCTGAAAAGAGCGCTGGGGGGATAGATGAAGCCACGAAACATTATCAGCGTAAATCCGAATTCAACCGTCTTTGGCGGCCAGGGTAGTTGGGTTAACGAACACTTGCTGGAGGTGCTGATTAATCGCGGCATGTTCAGTTCGGCGTTAGAGCGATATCGCCAGAGGGGTAAAGGGGTGATGTCTGTTCCCGTACATATCAGCATCCGGTTGTTTGGGATCAGCGTATCGGGTGCGCACATGCTCATTACGCCGTATGGCCTGGTGTGCAAGTTCGATGATAACGAGTTGGGTGAGAGCTACTCATTCGACGTGAGTGGTGAAGCGCGAAAGCTGTGGAAAAGCGTTTGCCATATTGGCTGACAAGTTGGGGTTAAGGGGGTTGTCATGCTGGCACTACTGATCGGCACTTTAACGTTGATGACATTGTCCTTGCTGGTGCTGTGTGGATTGTATGCAAAGTACCAGTATCACGAAACACACAAATTGCCAGGGCTGCGAAGTCCAGTGGTTGTGTGTCTCTCGTTGGCGGTTAAATACATAGGCCTTTTTGGTTTGATGTTGACGGTGACAACGGCTTTCCTAGACTCGTTTCATATCCCAGCTTCAGGGGGATTTGTGTTGATAGCTTTCGTGCTGCATGCGGGTCTTGGTGCGACCTGTACTGTTCTGCACAACCGGCAGCTAATTCGGTAAGATTGTCCACTGAATCAAAAAAGAAACCCGCATAAAAAGCGGGTTTTTTGTTAGTGTAGGAACTCGATTGTAACCGTTTAGTCTATGAAAATGGAGGCAGGGATATTAAAACGCGCAGACAGTTTTTTAATGTGCTCCAGTGTTAATCCTCGTTCACCGTTGAGGATGCGGCTAACGTATGAGCGCGAACCGAGCTCATCTTGAAAGTCTGTCGTATTAAGGTGGTATTGATCCATCAGCGTTCTCAATGCTGCTACACCGCCATTGCTTTTTGCTAAGCGCTCGTTAAATTCAGCAAATTCGGGCGCTGTTTTTTCATACGCATCAATCTTCGCGCAAATCAAGTCGATAAGCGGGTTGTCTGGGTCATTTTCGACAAGGTGCTCAACCAGTTGAACGGCTTTTTCATAGTCTTCGCGAGAATGGCTGTTTCCCAATAACGGCACAATGCTTATCAGGTTTTGTGCTGCGTTTACTGCATCTTGAAACATCATGCTTTTGTTCTCCGGTAGTGATCAGTCAACCTATCGTATTCAGCGTGGGTTGTTATATGTTTCACGAATATTTTCCCCCGGTCAAAGTCGGCAAAAAACATCATTCTTAATGAATTGCCACTGATGTCGATGACCCACCATTTCTCTCTATACTTCATCCGATCAAGGCTGGGGAAAACCTTTTTAAGCTCATCAGGCGTTTGATAACTGTCGCGCTTGAGTGTTCGATATATGTCAGATAGCGCCTGAGCACTGTTTGGAAATCGCTTGGATGCCTGGTCAAAAGGTTCTCTTGATATTACGTGCATTGCATCTCTCATGTTTCCTATTTGTCAACATTGTAGCATCTAAACTATTGGTTGCCAATATGGCAACTAATAAATTAATTATTCTGCTATCTATTCTTCGTCAGCGGTTGAGGTCATGCTTCAATAAAGAGGTAAACAAAACAAACAATATCAATAAAAGAGGTTTCTTATGTACTGCACAGTCAAAGAGTTAATCGCGCACCTGTCCACAAAAAATCAATACGATGTTGTGCTTTCCAAGCTGTGGGATACTGAAGACATCCACCAAGTTTTGTCTGACAATGAGATGGAACCCATTTCTGAATATGAGGCACACAAGGCGCTTCAGCTGGTGGATCGAACTCATGATGCAAACATCGGCATTACATGGGATACGCTGCTCTGTGCAGTGGAGTCGCCACGAAACCTAACAGCTGAGCAATATGCGCTGGCTAATACCTGCTTTACCGTACCTCGCGAACTGTACTCCGTCTGTAACGAAGTGACGCTCCCAGCTGGGTCAATTACCGTGGAGTTTGATGCGTTTGAGCTCCGCTCAGCTATCGCCACGTCCAAACTTACCATTGCAAAAAAGCATGAGCTCGGTGGCTTTGTTAAATCAGTTTCCGGCAGCTGTGATACACCCGCATTCCACTGGAGTGTTTACGCAGAGTGCCGCAACGGAAAATGCACGATCTGCTTGCAGGATAATTTCCAATCCAAAGAATATCGTTGGGTCGAAAAGAGCCTGCAATGAAATAGCGCTGTAACGCTTTCTACGATGCGATGTGGTACTCATCGCATCATTTCGCACAAAACATCGTAAAACTGCTGAGGATCGCCATGAGAGAGCCTCAGGGCATGAAAGGGTAACCAATGCTGACTGAACTTAAACTCCAAGATAATATTCGCTGTTTGAACGTAACGCTGAAATTTGACAAATCCGCGCTGATCGACGCTTTTGCTGTATTGGAAAGAAACCCGCAATTCCTCCATGTTGTCATCTATAGCGAAGCGACGTTCGACGACTTTGATGACTCGGATGAGAGTGTTGAAAACTGCATGAGCGACCCCGTTCTGGCGGTATGGCGATCTGGAGCGTGTATAACTTGGATAGACCGTGCCGATGACACTGAATTTCAGTGCGATTTGCCAAGCATCAGTGTACTGAACTCTACGAGGGATTACGCGTGACCAGTGAAGAAGCCATTAAGCATTTGAGACGCAGTATCTGGGACTTGTCAGGGCAAAAAGAAGCGCAGGCTGAGCGTGTGCTGGCTTACCTGAAAGTGCGTGTCAATCGCGCCAAGGGGCTGGTGGTGAATCCTATTAGCCCAAAGCCGATGACATTCATGCAAGCGATAAGACTGGGCTATATTCGGCAGCAAGGCAACTGGAAAGATGCGCCCTGGGTTTTCGATAACCGCATCATGCCCTCAGCTTCAGCTGCGTTAGATGAAGCTAACAGACAACTCAAAGCCCATTGGGCAGAATAGCCACCCAAACAAAAACCAGTACCTGTGTTGGGCGCTGGTTTTCACTTATCAACTTTTCAACAAGCTAGATCCTAATAATTAACCTAATTAGTTCCTAACAGATCCTAAAAGATCCCTGTCGCTCGCAGGCCGCTGGTGGCGTGGCCTACAGAGGATTGAGGTGAGTTTGAAAGGGAGGAAAGTGAGTTTGAAAGGGAAGAAAGTGAGTTTGGATGGGATTTGGGTGTGGTACAGTGGGAAACTCGGTGAGTCTGAAAGGGGAAAGCCGAGTTTTTATTCACAACCATGAGGGGTTATGGTTTGATGCAACAAAATTGTAGTAATAACATCCTGTTATTCAAGGATGCGATACCTGCTGACGAAAATTCGTCACACAGGAAACTCACAATAACAAACAGTTCGAGTGTTCAACCCGTCTCGTTATTGCGGCTTGGCGTGTTTACACCGAATATCCGATCGAAAGGAAAGGTTGGTAAGCCGTTGGACGCGAGCGAATCGCTCAGCTACCTGGAGTATGCCCGTAGTGAAGGCTACACCAACGTGGTGATCACCGGTCCACAGCTTAACTATTTCATTGATTTTCGTTGCTGGTTGGGGATTATCCATGCGTTTAGCGCATGTCCTGATGCTCTGCATGGAAATAAGATCAAGGTTAAATTCAGCGAGTTCTCGCAGTTCTGCGGGTATCCATCGAAGCGGCTAGATTCGAAATTGCGTAAGGAGATAGCCGACTCGTTAACTCGAATCAGGGCAAAGACCATCACATTCACAACGCCAGGTACCAAGAAGTTTTTGGTAACAGGCTTGCTGTTGAAGGCAGAATTTGATGTTGTCGATGATCTGGTTGTACTGGAAGCAGATGAGCGCCTTTGGGAGCTCTACAGCAATGACCACTTAAGTTTGTTACGACGCAAGCCGCTAATGGCACTGCCGAGAAATGAGACAGCCCAGGCGCTGTATACTTATTTCGAAGCGTTGCCACGACAGCCTGCGCCAATCCAAATGTCGAGGCTTCGTGAACGCTTGATGATGAATGGTAGGGTCGCAGACCAAAACCGTAAAATCACCGACGCTCTCAACGAACTGAATAGTATTGGCTATTTGCAATACGAGGTCATCAAGGCTGGACGGGACTCGGTCGTGCATGTTCACAACCGAAACCCGACGTTGGATTAAGCGAGTCATATCGGAAACCCGTCGAAAGGCGGGTTTTTTATTTGGTAAACAAAACGAATGAAAGAGTGAGTTTGAACGGGTAATTCTGATAGGAGTAAGCTTGAGAAAGGTGAGTTGTGGTGGGTATGCGTCCTGTCCAAAGTGAGTCGTAGCGGGTAACCTAGCGATAAAGTGTGTTATAGCGGGAACTGATCGGTTAAAAAGAGAACAAACTCAGGAGTTTTAGACAAGAAGCGGGCTGTAGGGACATAAAACAGGGTAAAAAATCAACATTATTCCCTTGCCATCCCATCCAATCACACCTTTTTCGTCAGGCCTTGATCAACAAGACTATATTTCCCGTTCAAACTCACCGAAACTAAGTATATATTTCCCGCTCAAACTCACTTTGGTGAGATTCGGGGCATGGTCTGAATGCAATAAAACAATAAAACTACCCGTTCAATCTCACCTTTTGACCTGGTGGCGAAAATTTCGTCACGGGCTTGGCTGGGGATACTATGGTATCAGGAGGAATTATGAATCAATTTGGTGAACAGCTGAAGCTGTACTCTGATCGCCAGCGCGATGAAAAAAAGCGGACGGCATTGGATGTTCAATACGTGCAGTCCGAAGGAAAAGAAGGTTTTCTGACGCTGAATATCTCGATGGCACCCATGACATTGGAAGGGCGCGATGTGCTCTGGGATCAGAAAATCACGATACAACTGTCCCGGTATGAATTGACCGCATTTTGCGGCGCTTTATTCGGGCTTGAAAAAGAAATGCGTGCTAAGTTCCACGGCGCGAACAAAAACAAAGGCTTTGTGGTAAATAACAATGGGTCAGTGGGTTGCGGCATGACGATCTCTGAAGCCGGGAATACAATGACATTCATGTTAGATCATGCTCGGCGAATAGAGTTGGGCGCTTTTGTACTGCGACGTCAAGCTGAAGCTTGGAAAATGTCAGCCAGTGATGTGTTGGCAATCATGCGTCAGTCGGTCAGTATCAAAAAACAGTGAGTTTGCTGAGGGGCAAACTTTCTGTTTGTGCTCCGTGGGGGAGCGATAAAAGGGGGTAAGTGTTGAAAAAGCCATTCCTGCTTCTGGCTGGTATGCTCATGTTGACAGCAGAGCTCCATGCCTCAGTCGATACATCCGATCAGCAACAGGACTCTCGCATTAATCAGATCGGTGCAAGCCCTGTGGAAACTCGGCCGTATTCTGAAATCAAACATCACGTCCATGATGGCCCGGTCGAATTATTCCTGGTTGAGGAAGTGACTTCCGTTGACCAGTCGCTGCACACCGTCGTTATTTACGACGGAAGCCGATACGAACTGAAAGGGCAGGTGGATTGGCTCAGTCCTGGAAAAGGCAACATGCCTCCTGGTGGCTGGGCATTCACTGTCTTCGCCTCTACAAAGGAAACATACGCTTGCTCGCCGGAGGTGGTGCAATCAGGCAACGGTTCATGTGTGCTGTTTGTGCCGAAAAATGAAGAAACACCGCTGTAAAGTCACAGCCCTGATTATCACAAATTTACAGACGATAATCAGGATGACGTTTCCACGGGCTGACAGGGAGGAAACCTAAAAGCCCATAAATTGAAGGTAGTCGGTATACCAGGATAATTATCCATTGTTGGGGTAACCGGCACGGCGACCGCCACCCGTAAGGGTTTTACAAACGAGTTGAGCATATGAAAATCATGATCAGGGTAATCGTATCTGTAGTGGCAATGGCCGTTTCCGCTCAGGTTGTTTCGGCAGAAATGCAATCGGTGAATTTTGTGGTGCCATCTTCAGTGGCAAATCAGGATCCGACCGGCGTAAAAAAATTACGCATGAATTTGGACCGGTTTTTTGTTAATTCTCTGGTCGAAGGGGAGCAGCAGCAACTGGTACAGCCGGTTTATTTTGAAGGGCCATATCGCTATTCACTGATCCGTGCCTTTGATGGCAATAACACCGTTATTCATCTGGCAGGCAGTAAACATGTTTTATCGGGTGTGTCGGGCAGGTTTACGCCTATGCAGGCGGGTAAAAAACTGGTGGCGTTACGTGACAGCGAAGACACCGTCTTGGTTTGTCAAGAGAGAGTGCTGCGGTTGAAGTTCGCTAAATGCTGGCAGGTTGTTCACAGTGATCTGCCGCTCGCAGTGATCCCAGAAGAAACCGAGTGAATGCATCGTAAAGTGGTCACTTTCGATCGCGCTACGTGAAATCCGAAGGAGTTTGCGGATGATTATGGCTGAATCGGTAGAATTACCGAGCTTGATTTCGTTGGGTATTACAGTTGCCAGTGCTGTGTTTTTTGTTTACTTCTGGAATAGGGATAGGCTGGGTTTTTTGTTGGTCCCGACGTTTTTTGTTTTTCTTTTGGCTTTGTCGGTCTTTTTGACTTGCTGTATGCTGCCAACTGTCAACACTGAAGACACGAAGCAAGCTAAGCATTATGCGACAGAATGCGTGTTGTTAGAAATGGGCATACCGACCCAGTTCGGCAGAATGAATAAACTGAAATGCCACGAGATCATCGAGCATGTTGGAACGGACTCTTACCAGTGGCATATGGCTCTGTACGAAAAGCTGAAGCAGAAAGAAAAGGTATAAAAAATCTGCGATCGGCGATCGGTGTGATATGCTGATGGCAACTGAAGTAGCGAGCGTGTCTGAGGGGACGCGCCGCGCGAGGGGTTCCCCCAGAGCGGGGTAGATTAAGCCACCAGCAAAATGCCGCACTAATCATGCGGCATTTTTGTTTCTAGCCATACATCACTTTAATGTAACTTCAGATCTGGAGTCATTCAGATATTTCAGGCATAAAGCTTTAAAGTCAGACTTCCATTCCTCAATTCGAAAATCATAGCGTTCTTGAAATGCACTTGTCTCTGTGTACATGGAGAACGCATAATTCTGATATAACTTTAGGGCAGTGACTGGCTGGTTAAGAGAGAAATATGCGTCGATGCATTCTTTCATCATCGGGTAGTTATGATTGGTTTTTGTGCCGCCGAAATTTAAGTCAAGCCCACCACTAGTGACTTTTTGAATAACAGGATCTGAGCTGAGCTCTGAAAAATCCATGCCTTGCTTCAAAAAATAAAGCACTTTGTCATGCGGTACTCCGAATCCCCAGTTCGACACATAAGAATTTAAGGCGGCTTTGATACTCAGAAGTCTATTTTTCGATTGTTGATATAAACCGGCTAAAGCGAGCCAGTATTCGCTGGATTCTGTGAATGAATTACAGGCCATTAGGCCGTAATGAATTGCATCCTCGATCTTTTGTTTTTCGCGAAAATGCTGTGATTGCTTAAACAAATTAACGGCAAGCAGGGGTTGTGTGCCCATTTCATCGAAAAGTCCAAAGTTTGCTCCTAGCCCTGTAATATCAAGGGCTACAGATAGTGTGTTATACGACAGTATTAACACTTGATACTATTACATTGAAAAATTAAAGGTTCTAATTTCCTCAGTAAGGAATTATCAATAAATAAAGATAGCGTTCGTTTAGATAATTCATAGGCCAATATATATGTTTTGACGAATGTATTTCCTTGGTATATCTTACACACATTAAATATAGGAGAAAGTATGGAACCACTACTGCTGTTTAAAATTTTAGCCGACCAAACCAGACTGGATATCGTGCTACTGCTAAAAGCATCTGGTGAACTGTGTGTTTGCGACATCTATACGGCCTTGAATTTATCGCAACCAAAGACTTCTCGACATCTAGCAATGCTTAGAGAGTCGGGTCTTTTGCTCGATTCAAAACATGGTAAATGGGTTCATTATCGATTATCTCCAGCATTACTACCGTGGGTGAAAAGTATCATTGATGTCACCTATGCCACAGAGAAAAATAGAGTTGCAGATTTACTCAAAAGCTTAGAGACAAAAGAACCTGCGAGTAGCTGTTCTATATAAAAATTTTTAAGTTAACATATTCGAAAAAACATATATAAGGTTGAGATATGAAAAAATTAGAAGTATTTGATCCCGCATTATGCTGTAGCACTGGTGTTTGCGGAACCGAAGTCGATCAAGCATTGGTAGACTTCGCAACAGATGTGGATTGGTTAAAAAAACAAGGGGCAAGTATAAGGCGTTTTAATTTAGCGCAAGAGCCTATGGAGTTCGTTAACAACACAAAAGCAAAAACATTTTTGGAAACCGCAGGCGCCGAGTCACTTCCACTATTGATTCTTGATGGTGAGATTGTGCTGACTGGTCGATACCCAAAACGACATGAGCTAGCAAGATGGTTTGGTATTCGGCCGAATATTGAAAAAGCCGAAATTGTTAAATCGTGTTGTGGTAATGGTAAAACGTGTTGTTAACAGGAGCAATAAAATGAAATTTTTAGATAACACACCTAATTATTTATTTTTTACTGGAAAAGGTGGTGTGGGTAAAACTTCTATTTCTTGTGCGACCGCAATTAAGTTGGCTGAAAAAGGGAAAAAAGTCTTACTGGTGAGCACTGATCCAGCTTCTAACGTTGGGCAAGTATTCTCTCAATCGATAGGCAACAATATTAAGCCAATAACATGGGTTCCAAATTTATTTGCTATTGAAATAGACCCTCAAGCTGCCGCTGAAGAATATCGAAACAAAATTATTAATCCAATCAAAGAAAGTTTACCTGAAGCGGTAATTCAAAGTATTACGGAACAGCTATCAGGTGCCTGTACCACAGAGATTGCAGCTTTCGATGAATTTACTGGGTTGTTAACCAATACCGAAATTACAAAGCAATTTGACTATATCATTTTTGATACCGCACCAACGGGGCATACCATCCGTTTATTACAACTCCCGAGTGCATGGAGTGATTTTATTACTGATAATCCTGATGGTGCGTCATGTTTAGGGCCAATGTCTGGTCTTGATAAACAACGTGAACAGTACAGCATGGCGGTGGAAGCGTTGAGTGATAAATCACTAACAAGGTTAGTATTAGTTGCACGACCTCAATCAGCGGCATTGAGAGAGGTTGCGAGAACCTATAGCGAGTTGTCATCTCTGGGTATCAGAAATCAGCAATTAATTGTCAATGGTGTTTTCCCTGAAACGGCGGTGACTGAAAATGATAAGTTATCCCATGCGCTCTACTCTCGTGAACAAGCGGCATTAGAGTCTATGCCTGAAGCACTACGCTCGTTACCTGTCGATATTCTTTATTTACAAAATATCAATATGGTGGGTGTCGATGCACTGAAGCAGTTGTTATCTAATGAGATGCCACAAATTCCAACTATTACTCCGACAAAACAACCTATTTCTTTACCTACCTTGTCAGAACTGGTTGGCGAAATATCTCAGCAACAGCATGGGCTGATTATGTTAATGGGCAAAGGTGGTGTAGGGAAAACAACGATTGCGGCATCAATTGCAGTTAAATTGGCAGAAAAAGGGCTTGATGTACATCTGACCACATCTGATCCAGCTGCGCATATTGAATCAACCCTCAATGGTGTTTTACCCAATCTTCAAGTTAGCCGAATTGACCCTATCGCTGAAACTGAGCGTTATCGTAATTATGTCTTAGAAACCAAAGGGAAAGATTTAGATGAAGAGGGGCGTGCATTACTAGAGGAAGATTTACGCTCTCCATGCACAGAAGAAATAGCGGTATTTCAGGCATTTTCTCGCATCATTAGAGACGCGGGTAAACGTTTTGTCGTCATGGATACTGCGCCGACTGGACATACATTATTACTTCTAGATGCAACAGGGGCATACCATAAAGAAATTGCTAAAAAAATGGGCGAAAAAGGCCACTATTTAACACCGATGATGCAATTACAAGATCCTGAACGCACCAAAGTTATTATTACGACACTCGCTGAAACTACGCCTGTGCTTGAGGCGGAGAACTTACAAAATGATTTAATACGGGCAGATATACATCCGTGGGCGTGGGTGATCAATAACAGTCTATCTATCACGGAAACAACATCACCATTGTTACTTTCAAGAGCAGAACAGGAAGTCGCTCAGATTGAAAAGGTGACATCAACATTGGCAAAACGTGTTGCTATTGTTCCTTTGCTTGAAACAGAGCCTGTGGGGATATCTGCATTAAGTCAGCTCGCAGAATAAGTTTTATTTTCTAAAAATAAAAGGTGCGGAAAAGCACCTTTTCATGAGGTTTTTATGTTTATTGCCGCATTCATTTTTATTTTAACGATCACCTTTGTTATTTGGCAGCCCAAAGGACTGGGTATTGGCTGGAGTGCTACGGCAGGGGCCGTTTTAGCCCTTATTTTTGGCGTCATTAGCTTTCAAGATATTCCGATAGTTTGGAATATTGTGTGGAATGCCACAGCGACATTTGTTGCAGTCATTATTATCAGCCTACTTTTAGATGAAAGTGGTTTCTTTGAATGGGCGGCATTACATGTTGCCAAGTGGGGCGGGGGTAAAGGAAGACTGTTATTCAGCTATATTGTGTTACTTGGTGCAACGGTGGCTGCTTTATTTGCCAACGATGGTGCGGCATTGATATTAACGCCCATTGTGATTGCAATGTTACTTGCGCTTGGTTTCAATAAAGGCACGACGTTAGCCTTTGTCATGGCGGCAGGGTTTATCGCAGATACAGCAAGCTTGCCGCTGATTGTCTCGAACCTCGTTAATATTGTTTCTGCGGATTTCTTTAATATTGGATTTACTGAATATGCATCGATTATGGTGCCAGTAGATATTGCAGCAATTGTTGCAACACTCGTGATGTTGCATTGGTTTTTCCGTAAAGATATTCCTAAACAATATGATGTAACCAAACTGAGTGAACCGACTTTAGCCATTAAGGATATGACTACCTTTAAAGCGGGTTGGTTAGTACTGGTGTTATTACTGGTTGGTTTTTTTGTTTTAGAGCCTTTGGGGATTCCGGTTAGTGCGATTGCCGCTATTGGCGCCTTAATTCTTTGGGTGATTGCAGCCAGAGGCCAAACGATTAATACCAAAAAAGTCTTACGTGGTGCACCGTGGCAAATCGTCATTTTCTCTTTAGGTATGTATTTGGTTGTTTATGGTTTAAGAAATGCAGGGTTAACCGATTATCTTTCTGAAACGCTCAATTACCTTGCGGATAAAGGGTTATGGGTAGCAACAATTGGTACGGGATTTATCACTGCATTTTTATCCTCAATAATGAATAACATGCCAACGGTATTAATTGGTGCGCTATCTATTGAAGGGAGTGACGCGACGGGGTTAATCCAACAAGCAATGGTTTATGCCAATGTGATTGGTGCCGATTTGGGGCCTAAAATCACACCAATAGGGAGTTTGGCGACATTGTTGTGGCTTCATGTTTTATCACAAAAGAACATGACCATTACATGGGGATATTATTTCAAAACAGGGATTATCATGACGATCCCGGTGCTCATAGTCACACTTGTTGCGCTAGTGCTCCGACTTTCACTATTAAATTAAAGGTAACCCAATGAATGATATCACCATCTACCATAACCCCAATTGCGGTACTTCGCGCAATACCCTTGCAATGATCCGCAATAGTGGTGTTGAGCCAACGATTATTTACTATCTTGACACGCCGCCGACTAAGGATGTGTTAGTAAAACTTATTGCCGATATGAAAATCACGGTAAGGGCATTACTGCGAAAAAATGTTGAACCATATGAGCAATTAAATTTAGAACAAGATAACTATACAAATGACCAACTCATTGATTTTATGTTGCAGTACCCGATTCTGATTAATCGGCCGATTGTCGTCACTCCACTAGGCGTAAAGTTGTGCCGGCCTTCTGAAGTGGTATTAGATATTTTACCAAATAGGCAACAAAGTGATTTTATCAAAGAAGATGGTGAGGTTGTGATTGATAAGCAAGGTAAATAAGCGGGGAACTGTTTATAGGCTAATCGATTTATATTGAATGCTTGTTTCTATACGGAAAAATTAAGCTGAGCTGAGTTAATCACATTTATATAAATGTGATTCTGAGTCATTGATGAAATTCCGCCAAGAGTGGCGATTGCATCGATATTAAGTTGAATGATTAGCTATCACTGAGCGCCAAATATTGACCGGAGAGTCACTATTAAAATAGCTATCTCCGGTTTGCTTATCGTAACAAAATCGCAGTTTTTATCATGTTGAAGGCCACTTAAGCTGTATGCCTTCAACGCTTTTGTGCTGTTATCCTTTAACCCCACCTGCGGTTAAGCCATTAACTAGCCAACGTTGTGCGAGTAAAAAGACGACAGTGATTGGAATGGCGGAAAGTACCGCGGCAGCCGCGAAGTCGCCCCATAAGTAGTTCTGTGGGTTGAGATATTGTTGCATTCCGACAGCGAGCGTATAGCTTTCAACATCACGCAATAATAATGAAGCAACGGGAACCTCTGTGATCGCAGCAATAAACGATAAAATAAACACGACGGCTAAAATGGGAACGGATAACGGGAGCAAGACTAATCTAAAGGCTTGCCACGGTGTTGCGCCATCTAAAGCGGCGGCTTCTTCCAGTGAGCCATCGATAGTTTCAAAATAGCCTTTAATCGTCCAAACGTGTAAAGCAATACCGCCCAAATAAGCAAAGATAACGCCACCGTGGGTATTCAAACCAATGATGGGGATGTATTGCCCTAGGCGATCAAATAGGGCATATAAAGCCACAAGAGAGAGTACGGCAGGGAACATTTGGAAAATTAACATTCCCTTTAATATTGTAGACTTACCTTTAAATTTCATGCGTGCGAAAGCATAAGCGCAGGTGGTTGATAGGGTGACGATACCAATCGCGGTAACACCTGCCACCTTTACGGAGTTCCACAGCCATAATAAAACGGGAAAAGGCGGTGGAGTGACTCTACCATCAGCATGTTCAATGCTAAAGCCAAGAGCCAGACGCCAGTGATCCCAAGAGATATGTTCAGGAATTAAACTCCCTGTTGCAAAGTTGCCGGGGCGTAATGAAATCGCGACCACCATTAGAAGTGGAAACATAATGGCAGCGATAAAAACCAGTAAAAATAAATGTGTAAATGCAATGCGCCATTTCTGTGATTTAGCTTGTACCATCGACATAGTTTGGCTTCTCCGTTAATCAAATTTCATGCGGGTTGCTTTAAGGTTAATAATGGCTAAGACACCAACAATTAAGAATATCAACGTGGCAATAGCTGCGGCTAAACCAAATTCTTGCCCACCACCGCCTTCAAAAGCAATCCGATAAGTGTAGCTTACCAGTAAGTCTGTATAACCCGCAGGGGTTGTTGTTCCGATGCGATCTGGACCACCATTCGTCAGTAGTTGAAT
This sequence comes from Providencia sp. 2023EL-00965, assembly GCF_033550225.1. Lineage (NCBI taxonomy): Bacteria > Pseudomonadati > Pseudomonadota > Gammaproteobacteria > Enterobacterales > Morganellaceae > Providencia > Providencia sp. 2023EL-00965. The sequence continues at coordinate 148,107 of NZ_JAWUEH010000003.1, forward strand.
GAGGACAAAGTTATTAAAGTTAAAGGCAAAACTGGCAATCATTAATGGGGTTAGTGGTTTAAGTAATAAGGGCAGCGTAATGTAAAAGAAATTTTGCAAAGGCCCCGCACCATCCATTGCTGATGCTTCGTATAAATCCTCTGGTATGGCTTTAAGTAACCCCATGCATAAAATCATCATATAAGGGTAGCCCAACCATGTATTGACGATAATAATCATTAATCTTGCAGTATTTGGGTCACTAAACCAGTCTGGTTTTATACCAAACAAGGTGCTCAATACCATGTTGATTTCACCAAAACTTTGATTAAATAACCCTTTGAATATCAAGATGGAAATGAACGCAGGAACGGCATAAGGTAAAATGAGTAGCAGCCTGTAGATTGCTTTCCCTTTAAGTTGCTCCCATTGAATTAGGCAGGCTAACACCATGCCAACCGCGACAGTTAAAACGACGGTCAGTACGGAAAAAACAATGGTCCATAGGAAAATCGCAATAAAGGGTTTTTGAATACCTTCATCCGTAAATACGCGAGCGAAGTTGTCCCAATTAACGGTGACCGTATAGCCAGGAGTAAGGCGTTCGCCTGTCCATTCACCTAAATTATTAATTGCTTCATAATAACCAACTTCATTATTTGGTCGATAAACAACCCCAGTTTTATTATTTGTTAGCAAGCCATCTGCCGCTAAGGTGTATAACGGGTTTGTACTGGAAAATTGGCGTAGAGAGCTAATCACTAATTTAGCACCATTAGGCATCACCGCAGTGATATCAGCCAGTTTTTGCCTGTTTTGCGTGACCGTTCGCAGTGTTGCGCGTTCACCTTCTGGCACTTTTGGCGTTTCTTCTAGCGAAATTTGTTGTTTACCATCTAACGAAAAAGGGGCGGAGCTGAATAATTGCTCACCATCTTTAAGCACGAGCTGCCATTGGTTATCTCGTTGATATAAATTGAAATTTAATGCTTTTCCTGTTTGAAATGACCTATCTAATAGGACTTCTTGTGCTCGCTCAAAGGTGAGTTGGTTGGTGCTGCTATAGTTGGTAAACGCGATGGCGATTGTGGCAACTAATGGGAAAAGCACAAATAAGGCCATTCCAGCCAAGCCTGGGTATACATAGCGCCATGCATAGGTTTTACGATTAGCATAAATATATAACCCCACGGAGCACAATGTTAGGGTTAAAATGGCAAACAGGTATTCCCCTTGTGCATACATTAAAACCACAAGGTAGCAGGATAATAAGCCAAGTAGGCTAACAAGAGACCATTTGACCAAATGGTTCTGCCACCAATGAGGTCGTTTTACGACATCCATGAAGTTGTTCCTCGACAATGGAATGCTTGATGACCCCGCTAAACCTTAACGGGGTCGTTAGGCAAATTATTTCACGATACGTTTTTGCGCATCATTTAATGCATCAGTGACCGTTTGGCGCTCAGAAAGCGCATTCAGGGTTGCAGTACGAACGGCATACCAAAAAGCAGACATTTGAGGGATGTTAGGCATGATTTCACCATTGCGCGCATTTTGCATGGTAGCGGCAATACGTGAGTCTTGTTCCAGTTTCTCTTGGTAAGATTTTAAGGCGACAGCACCGAGTGGCTTATCTTTATTAACGCTTTCTAACCCTTCATCTGTTATTAGGTAATTTTCGAGGAACTCTTTGGCGAGCTCTTTATTTGGGCTGGCTGCGTTGATCCCAGCACTGAGAACACCGACGAAAGGTTTTGACGGCTGTCCGTGGAAGGTCGGTAAAACAGCGACGCCATAATTGATATTGCTTTTATCGATATTTCCCCAAGACCAAGGACCATTGATGGTCATCGCGGTATTGCCTTTATTGAAGGCCGCTTCTGAAATGGAGTAGTCAGTGTCTGGGCTGATATGTTTATTTTTTACCATATCAACGATAAATGAGAGCCCTGCAACCGACCCTGCATTATTAACCCCGATATCTTTAACATCGTATTTGCCATTGACGGACTTAAATGCGTATCCGCCATCAGCGGCAATGAGTGGCCATGTGAAGTAAGGTTCTTGTAAGTTGAACATGATGGCACTTTTGCCTTGTTCACGCAGTTGTTTATCCAGCGCTGGGATTTCTTCCCATGTTTTAGGCGGGTTAGGGACTAAGTCTTTATTGTAGATGAGCGATAAAGACTCAACGGCAATAGGATAGGCAATGAGTTTTCCGTCAAATACCGTTGCATCCCATGCAAAATCAAACACTTTGTCTTTAAATGTTTGGTCAGGGGTGATTTCAGCTAATAAACCCGATTGTGCATAACCGCCAAATCGGTCATGGGCCCAGAAGATAATATCCGGACCATCTCCTGTTGCTGCCACCATAGGGAATTTTTCTTCTAACTTGTCAGGGTGCTCGACACTGACTTTAATACCGGTACTTTCTTCAAATTGCTTACCAACTTCAGCTAAACCATTATAGCCTTTGTCACCATTGATCCAGATGACGAGTTTTCCCTCTTCCATTTTTGCTAATGCAGAGGTAGAGAATATTGCTGTAATTAATGTTGAAAGCACGAGTAGGCGAGTGCTAGTTTTTGTTTTCATGTTCCCGTCCTGTAGTTGTGATAGAGAGCAGTACTGTTTTAAGTTTGCGTTGTCAAAACGATATTCTCATCATCCCCCACTCTACGCCTCCACCTGTTGCATTGTGATCTAATTAACATAATTGCTATTTCTGCAATCAAGGTCACAACAATCAGGTGGAATATCATGGCCTAGCGCCCAAAAATCATCAATAGCTTACGTAATTTTCTCATGACGGTTCAATTTTATCCTTCTTTCTCCTCCCTCCATAAAAAAGTACGGACGGATGATTATTCATTTTCAACAATCCGTTATAGTCCCTGCCATTGAAATATACTTGTTTGCAAACAGTAAGATGTCATGAGGATTAGAAGTATGGCGAGTGTGCAGTTACAGAATGTGACTAAGGCGTGGGGGGATGTCGTGGTATTGAAAAATATCAATCTCGATATCCAAGAGGGTGAGTTTGTTGTTTTTGTTGGGCCATCAGGCTGCGGTAAATCGACGTTATTGCGGATGATCGCAGGCCTTGAAGATATCACTAGTGGTGATTTATTCATCGGCGAAACAAAAATGAATGAAATACCACCTGCAGAACGCGGTGTTGGAATGGTTTTTCAGTCTTATGCACTCTATCCGCACCTGAGCGTTGCCGAAAACATGTCGTTTGGTTTGAAATTATCCGGTGTTAGTAAAGCGATAAGAAACCAACGAGTCACACAAGTCGCCGAGGTTTTGCAACTGGCTCATTTACTTGAGCGACGGCCTAAAGCGCTATCCGGCGGGCAACGTCAGCGTGTCGCCATTGGGCGTACCTTGGTTGCGGAGCCAAACGTATTTTTATTGGATGAACCGTTATCTAACCTTGATGCGGCTTTGCGAGTGCAAATGCGTATTGAAATATCCAAGCTGCATAAACGGTTGAAACGCACAATGATATATGTGACTCATGACCAAGTAGAAGCGATGACTCTTGCCAATAAAATTGTGGTACTGGATGCCGGAAGAGTGGCGCAAGTGGGTAAGCCTCTGGAGCTTTACCATTATCCTGCTGACCGTTTTGTTGCAGGGTTTATTGGATCGCCAAAAATGAATTTTTTACCTGTAAAGGTAACTGCCACCGCAGTAGAACAAGTTCAAGTTGAATTACCCAATAACCAAAAGATTTGGCTACCTGTTGATAGCTCAAATGTTCAAGTCGGTAGCCGGATGTCTTTAGGGGTTCGCCCTGAACATCTTTTACCGAGCAACATTGCCAGCATTGTTTTAGAGGGGACTGTGCAAGTTGTTGAGCAGTTAGGTAATGAAACACAAATCTATATTCAGATCCCTGCTATCTCCCAAAACCTTGTATATCGGCAAAACGATATTGTGTTAGTTGAGGAGGGGGCCTCATTCGCCATTGGTCTGCCACCTGAACGCTGCCACCTATTTCGAGAGGATGGTACTGCGTGTCGTCGGTTGCATAAAGAACAGGGCGTTTAACACTATCCCTACATAATAAAAGCAACTCTAGGAGTATTAAAATGATAACTTTGCGTAAGCATTCGTTAACTATGGCTATTCTTGCAGCAACAGTTCCACTACAGGCATTCGCAGTTGATTTCCACGGTTATGCGCGTTCTGGTATTGGTTGGACGGGAAGCGGTGGAGAGCAAAAATGTTTTCAAGTCACAGGTGCACAAAGTAAATACCGTTTAGGTAATGAATGTGAAACTTACGCAGAGTTAAAATTAGGGCAAGAGGTATGGAAAGAAGGCGATAAGAGCTTTTATTTTGATACGAATGTCGCTTATTCCGTTTCGCAGCAGAATGACTGGGAAAGCACTAGCCCCGCTTTTCGTGAGGTTTTTGTGCAAGGGAATAACCTGATCGACAGTTTACCAGAAGCTGATATTTGGGCGGGTAAGCGTTTCTATAAACGTCACGATATTCATATGATTGACTTTTACTATTGGGATATTTCAGGTCCAGGCACAGGGATTGATAATATTGATTTAGGTTTCGGAAAACTGGCGTTAGCGGCGACTCGCGCTTCTGAAACGGGTGGTTCCTACAACTTCATTAGTAATCAGCAACGTAAGTATGCAGATCGTACTGCAAATGATACCTATGATGTCCGTCTATCAAACCTTGAAGTCAACCCAGGTGGTGTTCTAGAACTGGGAATCGACTATGGGCGTGCAAACCCTTCTGATGGTTACCATTTAGAAAATGATGCCTCAAAAAATGGTTGGATGTTCACTGCGGAACACACTCAAAGTGTTCTCAATGGCTTCAATAAATTTGTTGTTCAGTACGCAACGGATGCGATGACATCTCAAGGGAAAGGTGTGGCGCAAGGCTCAAGTATTAACAATGACGGTAAGCTATGGCGGTTTATTGATCACGGAGGTATTTCCCTCGGTGATAAATGGGACTTAATGTATGTCGGAATGTACCAAAAACTCGACTTGGATAATGGCAAAGGAACGGATTGGTGGACGGTCGGTGTCAGACCTATGTACAAGTGGACACCAATAATGAGCACATTATTTGAAGTTGGGTACGATAACGTGAAATCCCAAGAGGTTGGCTCACATAATAGCCAATATAAAATGACGTTAGCCCAGCAATGGCAAGCCGGAGATAGTATTTGGTCTCGTCCCGCCATTCGTTTCTATGTAAGTTATGCAAAATGGGATGAAAACTGGGGCTATGCGAAAAATAGCAGCGGCGATATTACCAATAATGCATTCCGAGATAATAGCGGTAAAGGCACGTTAACCAATAGTCGTGGTGATAATGACGAATTCACTTATGGCGCTCAAATGGAAATTTGGTGGTAATTACAAAGGGAAGGTAGCGATATCTTCCCATTTATTATCAATGCGATGATAGGTGAAAAATATAATGAAAAAGAAACTTTTAGCGCTGTGTTTAAGTATGGGGTTGCTGGCGGGGGTACCTGCTATCAGTTTCGCAGAAGTGAATATCGTGCCGCAAGATTTATCAGCAGCACCCAATATAGCGACAACTGCATTACAGCAACTATCATGGATACCAGTTAATCCAGCTGAAAAATCAATTATTGATTTAGCTCAACAAGGGCAATCCCTTAATTTCGCCAATATTAGTGGCCCTGTTGCTGCTTATAGTGTTCCTGCCAATATGGGTGAGTTAACCATAAACTTGAATAGCGAAATAAACCGCCATCAAGTGTATTCGCCTAATGTGTTGGTTTTTGACCAAAATATGACGCCTTTTGCTTATTTCCCTAGCCAATATTTTACTTATCAAGAGGCCAGTGTCATGGAAGGTGATAGCCTGAGTGGCACAATTAAACTGACTCCTGCATTAGGCCAAAAACAGCTTTATTTACTGGTGTTTACCACACCGGATGATTTAAAGAACACGACAACTCAAATTGACCCAGCAAAAGCTTACGCGAAGGGTGTCGGAAATGCGGTGCCTGATATTCCAGACCCCATCGCTAAGCACGTAACTCAAGGTAAGTTAAAGCTAAATGTCGCTTCAAATTCGAATTCAAGCGTGTTGATTGGTGCACTATTTGGTTCACCTAAAGTTGCCCCTGTCACTGTGGGGGATACTGCAAGTACATCGGTTGCAGTGGCTACTCCGCCAGTAAAACAAGCCGAAATTTTATCCGGTACAGAAGATTACTTTAATCAGGCTATTAAAAAATCGATTGATAACGGTGATATAGATAGTGCATTGAAATTGCTTGATGAAGCTGAACGTTTAGGATCCAAATCGGCACGTAAGACATTTATTGAAAATGTGAAAAAGCCATAAATTTAAATACCTCGTTGTTGTTCTATGTCCTCTAAGTGCGCGTAATGCGCACTTTTTTAATGATGCGTCGAGCGTGGTGCTGTCTGTTTGCTGTGCTGGCCGTTCCTGCATTAACATGAACCAACTTCGTATGTACGGGGGTGTTCCAGTCTCCTATTCGATTCTAGATTGATCAGAGTGAATACGTTGTAATCGAACTGAAGCTCGCTATAAGCTTATTTTTTATTGTACATTGCAAGTAAAATTTAACTTATGTGATGAAAGAATTATGGATAATTCAATAAATGCTAACCTTAAATATATAACGTTTACGAAAGGTACGAACACCGTTATAGTCAAAAACGGATTCTCATGGACGGCATTTTTCTTTGGTTTTTGGGTGTATCTGTATAGAAAAATGTGGGGGTCTTTTGCTCTGTGGTTAGTTGTTGGTCTTATATTTATAACGTTGTCGCTTGGTGCGAACGGTATTGCAGAAAGTACTGGTGACACTAGGCTAGCATCGGTGATCTTTTTAATTAGAATTTTATATTCTGTGTATCAAGGTGCCACAATCAACAAAAACTATATGTTTAGATTAAAAATGCAAGGGTACGTTTGATTGTGGTGTAATGTGCGGTTATCACGAACTGAGTATCTGATGATAGTGTACTTAGCCTGAACTATATCAGTCACAACACCATTCCTCTCAGTCTTAATAAATCCAATAAAAATGCTGACATGGCAAGCTAAATTGTTTAGTTAAAGTGCTTATCGAGTTATTCATTCTAATTTTTTCAAGGTTGCCTAGTGCGGCCTCTTTTATTAGTGGTGTGAGAGGATGACAGGAGTGTTCCTGTCTTCTACTCGATTTAAACCGCATTATAGCCCATGGTTTGCAGTAATTGGCGAGCGAGTGCCACTGCTTCTTGGCGATGAAGCACGCCCAGTTTTTGATACAGATTGCGAATATGTGTTTTTATTGTGGTCGAAGCCACGTTAAATTCATTGGCTATTTGCACATTGCTATAACCTGAGTAAATCAACCCAAGGACTTGCCATTCGCGTTGAGTTAGCGGGCTAATTCTTATTAACTCAGGAACTTGAGGATGGGTTAATAAGCGATTTACAAAGTTTTCATCAAAGTGAGCAAACTTGTGGCGATGATGTTGATTGATTTCACGTAAAATATGCTGTGCTCTGTGTCTTTCTAGTTCAGAAAGGACATTAAGCTGTAGCAACAAGCGCAATTGCTGCGCCATCGATTCACCTTCAATGACAAAATAGCTCAGAAAACCAGTACGACCCGCAAGATTAAGGGCTTCAATCAGTGTCGATTGGGCGGCATTTTTGTCATTTTTCTGCCAATAAAGTTGATTAAGCAGCAGTAAATTGCGATTTAAATCACTCACTAGCTCCAAATTGCGCGCATTAAGATTCAACTCTTCAAGGATTTCAAACGCGGAGTCATATTCACCAAGTAGAATTTGGGCACGGGCAATATTACGCCATTGACGTTGTAAAAAATGATTACTTGCCAAAGCGGGTTTTAATGTTTGTTGTAACCAGCTTTCAGCGGCAGTTTTATCATTGATTAACTGCCAATAAATGACTCTCGCTTCATCAGCATTTGAGACCCAGTCATCATGATAGATCCCATTGCTGAGTAAATTTTCGATTAAATGCAAATGACTGCGAGCGTTATCAATATCACCACGAACGAGCGCATTGAGTACAACTAAAACAACACATTGCAGCTGTTGTTGAGGTTGGTAATTTGACAGTACTTTCATGCCTAAACGTGCTGCACTTTCCGATTCTTCGAGTCTTCCCCAAGCCCACATTAATTGTGAGCGAATACGTAAGAGAAATTCATGCATAGGCAATTGTTCTAGATGTTGTTCATGAATTAACTCAGACGCTTTTTCTTGAATATCATAGGCTGATTGCAGAAACCCACGCGCGAATAAAATCTCACTTTGTTGCAGCATGCTCCATAGAACATAGTGCCAAGTTGAATGGCGATGGGCCATGGCTTCGATTTCTTGCATCATGCTAAGGGAACGCTGTAAATTCCCCGTGCAATGATGAACTTCACCGAGTACAGATGTTGCAATGATATGCCCATAATAGTTGGTTTCAGGAAGCAAATTGAGCGCGGAGTGTGCCAGTTTCTCTGCTTCATTTGGGTTACCCTTATTGATAGCAACTTGGGCGCGTAGCGCGTCAAATTCACCCCGTAGCGCATGGTCGAGTTCTTTGGTCATTTCTCGCTCGGCGCTATCCAATAAAGTATTCACTTCACCATAGCGATGCTGGCTTTGCATTAACCAAGCTTGTAATAAAATAAGCTTAGGATTATCCAATAGCATTTCCCACGGTATAGCCTGTAATGAGCTTTCGAGTAATGATAATTCACTTTGATGGAATAGCTCCCATGCATGCTGTAGTAGGATGTCCCGTAACATTAATGGATTTTCAGCGGCGAGAGCGTGGTGGATAGCTTCGCTCGGGAAACCCAGTGCCATCCAGCCTTCTGCGGCAGCGTGATGCAGTTGAGGAAGTTCGCTGGCGAGTTCCCATTGGCAACGCTGCCTCAAGAAACTACTAAATAAGGGATGGTAATTAAACCAATCACCGTAGCTATCCATTCGTTGTAAAAATAGCCCTTGGCGTTCGATATCTTCCAATTGCATTTGGCCATTTTCCGTACCAGAAATACGCGCAATTAATGCATCATTCATTGAGCGCAATAATGAACTGGTCAGAAGTAAACGGCGCATTTCCCCATTTACATTGTCGAGAACCTCATCCACTAAATATTCATTTAGGTGACTGGAATTAATCCCTGATAATCGACGTGCGGAGTGTTTTGCTGCATGGGAGTCTTGCTTAGCTGATAGGGCGATTAACTGCAATGCCGTAACCCAACCCGCAACATCATCACATAACCGTTGGCATTCGCTTGTTTCCAGTGGGATTTCAAGGCGATTATCAAAAAATTGTTTGGCTTCTGGATGGGTGAAGGCTAAATGCTGACTGTCGATTTCAAGAAGCTGCTCTTGCACTCGTAAATTAGCAACACCTAACTGAGGGACATTGCGGGAGGAGATAACAAGTGTCAGGTTATCAGGTTGGTGTTTCAAAAAAAAACGCATAGCATCATGAATGGCTGGGTTATTGATCAGATGATAGTCATCAATGATTAGCCAAATGGGGTGCTGCCATTGTGTTAATTCGATAAAAAGCAATGAAAACAATGAGTTTAAATTAGCGTATTGGCGTTTTTGTGCCATTGATTCGCTATTTGGGCAACAACCTTGGGTGGCTTGTTGGATTGCCGCAATTAAATAATGGGCAAAACGTTCCGATTGGTTGTCTCCATCATCGAGTGTGTACCAACCGATATGTTGTTTCTCGGTTGCCCAATGGGAAAGTAACGTCGTTTTTCCGTACCCCGCAGGGCTAGTGACTAAAATAAGGCGGTAATGTGTTGTTGACCCTAATAAAGTTAAAAGTCGCTCGCGCACCACCGTATTTTGATGGCGGACAGGACGGCTTAACTTAGACGGAATTAACATACTCAGTGGGGTAACCATACGGAAGAAGTACTCGCTCGTGATATATCAAAGTTCTTTATATAACTTCTATCAGATTCTAGATTTATGCAAGCATGTTAGATCATTGATCATGACAAAGGTGCGCAGTATCACAATTTACTCTGATTTCGTTAGAACGCATTTTTAGCGTGAGGCAATAGAACAATATCGAAAAGCTTTTATGGGGGGATGAGGCGATCAAGAATATTGAGATAACGGTTAGATGGGATAGGAGGAATGATAAAGATTTAAATTAACTTTTTGATTTTAATTTATTTTTTGTTTTATTTTTCTCCTCCTCCTACCTACTCCCGATAGAATTTTGTCTGGGATGAGGAAGGGGGTTAAAGCGCTCTGCATACTAGGCCAATACATTCTTACTAATAATGAGGTCTGGTTATTTATGTCGCATCTTACCTTCAACAAAACACAATTTCAGGCAGCACTAAAACGTCAATGGCAATTTTTAGGGCTGGAGTCAGAACAGGAAATGACTTCCCACCAATGGTGGCAGGCAATTAGTCATGCTGTTGCTGAGTTATTGGCAGCGAATCCTAAAAAATCCACATCCTCCACACTTCGTCATGTGAATTATATTTCAATGGAGTTTCTGATTGGGCGCTTAACAGGAAATAACTTGTTAAACCTAGGTTGGTACCAGGAAATTGCAGATATATTAAAAGAATACCATATTGAGTTAAGTGATTTACTTGAAGAAGAAGTTGATCCGGCATTAGGGAATGGCGGATTAGGGCGGCTTGCAGCTTGCTTCTTAGACTCAATGGTCACTGTTGGTCAACCTGCGATTGGTTACGGCTTGAATTATCAATATGGCTTGTTTAAACAGTCATTTGTGGATGGTAAGCAAGTGGAAGCCCCTGATAATTGGCAGCGTGATAGCTATCCATGGTTTAGACATAATGCTGAGTTAAATGTACAAGTAGGTATTGGTGGCAACGTCACACAAGATGGTCATGTTTCACGTTGGGAACCTGCTTTTATCATACAGGGTGAAGCGTGGGATTTACCGGTTGTCGGTTATTTGAATAATGAAACGCAGCCTTTACGTTTATGGCAAGCGTCACATGCTCAACCATTTAATTTCGAATTATTCAATGAAGGACACTTTTTAGAGGCAGAAAAAACAGGGGTAGACGCGCAGAAACTGACCCAAGTTTTATACCCAAATGACAATCACTTAGCAGGAAAACAATTACGTTTAATGCAGCAATATTTTCAATGTGCTTGCTCTGTTGCGGATATTTTACGCCGTCACCATCGTGAAGGCAGAGCGATAGCGTCATTACCTGAATACGAAGTGATTCAATTGAATGATACGCACCCAACGATTGCTATTCCTGAAATGATGCGTGTATTGCTGGATGAACACCTGCTCGATTGGGATACCGCATGGAAAATCACGAGCCAAACATTTGCTTATACTAATCACACTCTGTTGCAAGAAGGGCTTGAGTGCTGGGATGAAAGCATTATGCAGCCGTTGTTACCTCGTCATATGCAGATCATTCATGAAATTAATCAGCGGTTTAAAAAATTGGTCGAACAAAAATGGCCAACTGACCAGACGGTTTGGCCTAAAGTTGCTGTGGTTTATGAAGGGCAGGTACGCATGGCAAACTTGTGCGTCGTATCTTGCTTCGCGATTAATGGTGTTGCCGCGTTGCACTCTAAGTTAATCACGACAGATTTATTCCCTGAATATAATCAGTTATGGCCTGAGAAATTTCTGAACATCACCAATGGCGTCACACCACGTCGTTGGATTAAACAGTGTAACCCTGAGTTAGCAGCGTTAATTGATGAGACGGTTAAGCATGAATGGGCTAATGACCTTGAAGCGATCAACGTCTTGGAAGAACATGTTGACGACCGCCAATTCCAGCAAAAATACCGTGCAATTAAGCAACGTAATAAGCAACGATTAGCAGAGTTTGTCAAAGCGCGTACAGGTATCGTGATCAATCCGCAAGCCATGTTTGATATTCAAATCAAGCGGTTGCATGAGTATAAGCGTCAGCACCTTAATTTATTACATATACTTGCTCTGTATAAAGATATTCGTGAGAACCCAACAACACCACGCGTACCTCGCGTATTCTTGTTTGGCGCTAAAGCGGCACCTGGCTATTATTTGGCTAAGAATATTATTTATGCCATCAATAAAGTTGCTGAAGCGATAAACAATGACCCAATTGTGGGGGATCAACTTAAAGTCGTCTTTTTACCTGATTACTGTGTTTCTGTTGCCGAAAAACTTATCCCAGCAGCGGATATTTCTGAACAAATCTCAACGGCGGGCAAAGAAGCTTCAGGAACGGGTAATATGAAGTTAGCGTTAAATGGGGCATTGACGATGGGAACACTGGATGGTGCAACGGTGGAAATTGCAGAACAAGTGGGCGCAGAAAATATATTTATTTTTGGACTGACTGTTGATGAAGTTAAGCAACTGAAAGCGAACGGGTATGACCCACTCACATGGCGTAAAAATAATCCTGTACTGGATGCGGTTCTCACTGAATTAGAAGATGGCACCTACAGTGACGGTGATACGCAAGCCTTTGCACAGTTGGTACAGAGTCTGGGCAAAGAAGGCGGAGACCCTTATTTATTGATGGCTGATTTTGCGAGCTACGTTGATGCACAACAAAAAGCGGCAACGTTATATCAAGATCAAGATGCATGGACACGAACAGCCATCTTAAATACAGCACGCTGCGGCATGTTCAGTTCAGACCGTACCATTGCTGATTATCAAGCGCGTATTTGGCAAGCAAAGCGTGAGGCATAGGAGAGAATATGCAGTGTGAAAGAAAGAATGTTGAAAGGCTCTCGCCAGACATCGCTGCAAACTATATTAATGCCTATGGTCAGTTGCAGGATATTGAATTAGATATCCAGCAAAAGTTGTTTGATGCTATGGGGGGGGAGGCCCCCCATTTAAAACAACAAAGTCTGCCTTTGCCAACCGTAAAAGTCATTCGTGAGAATGATGAAATCAGTATCGCCATTCAAGGGAGTGGCGAGTTTCAATGGGTGTTTGAAACGGAAAATCAGCAATGCCAACACCAAGGAAATGTGTTGGCTGGGCATCCGCTAGTGTTGCCTGCAAATCTTACTGTGGGTTACCACAGTTTGCTCCTTAAGCAGCAAGAAAAGCAATGGCATTGTACGGTGATTGTGGCACCAAAGCGTTGTTATATACCGGCTGAAATTGAGAAGGGCAAAAAGCTGTGGGGCGCGAATATTCAGCTCTATACATTACGATCAAACCGTAATTGGGGGATTGGTGACTTTGGTGATCTTCAGCATTTAGTCGGGGAAATAGCGACTCGAGGCGGTAGCTTTGTGGGCTTAAACCCCATTCACTCATTATTTCCAGCAAACCCAGAAAGTGCCAGCCCATACAGCCCATCTTCACGTAGTTGGCTCAATATTATCTATATTGATGTGGATTCGGTTGCTGACTTTCAATTAAGTGAGCAAGGAAAGCGCTGGTGGGATTTAGCGGAAACGCAGGCTCGTTTACACTCCGCTAGAACGAGTGATCTTGTTGACTATTCGACGGTTACTGAATTAAAACTAACGGCATTAACCTTTGCTTGGCAACAATTTTCATTACGAGAGAAAGCAGACTCATTACGTTTAGCTTTTGAACAGTTTGTCGATGAACGTGGTGAGAGTTTATATTGGCAAGCCGCCTTTGATGCACTACATGCGACCTTGATGGCGCAAAACGAAGCTTATTGGGGATGGCCTGTTTGGCCTGAGGAGTATCGCCATGCAGACTCTCCATCAGTAAAACAATTTTGCACAGAACATCAAGATGAAATCGCATTTTGGTCGTGGTTGCAATGGTTGGCATGGCAGCAATTTTCTGACTGTTGGCAACGTTGCCGTGATGCCAATATGCCAATAGGTTTATACCGAGATTTAGCCGTTGGTGTTACCCAAGGAGGGGCTGAGACGTGGTTCGACAGCAAGTTATATTGTACTCAAGCCTCTACTGGTGCTCCGCCTGATATCTTAGGGCCGCTAGGGCAAAATTGGGGAGTGGCGCCTTTTAACCCATACACCTTAGTAGAACGTGCTTATGCGCCTTTTATCGACTTAATACGTGCAAATATGGAAAATTGCGGGGCATTGCGTATTGATCATGTGATGTCATTATTACGTCTTTGGTGGGTGCCCGAAGGAGAAAGCGCAGCGCGTGGCGCCTATGTGCGTTATCCCGTGGATGATCTTCTGGCTATCTTGGCATTAGAAAGTCAGCGTATGAAGTGCATGGTTATTGGCGAAGATCTTGGTATCGTCCCTGAGGAAATCGTCAGTAAACTGCATGACTATGGTGTGTTTTCATACAAAGTGTTGTGGTTTGAGCATGACGACCAACGTCAAGCCCGACCTCCTGAAATGTGGGCGGAGCAAGCGATGGCTGTCATATCGACACATGATATGGCAACACTAAAAGGATATTGGGAAGGGCATGACTTTGTATTGGGTGAGCAATTAGGTCTTTATCCCGATGCCAACATGTTAGCTCACCTAAGACAGGATCGCGAGGCGGTAAAACAGGGCTTGTTAACCGCGTTAAGGTCGAGAAACACGGATAATCCACTTGCGAACGGGCATTTATCGGCAGATGAAGTATCACAAGATCTTGTCGAGCAATTACATCGTTTTGTCGCGGGCTCAAGCAGTGCATTATTGGGGTTACAACCGGAAGATTGGTTAGGAATAAAGGAGCCCGTAAATATCCCCGGAACCAGTTATGAATACCCTAACTGGCGCCGTAAGCTCACGAATACTTTAGAAGAGATGTTTGCCAGTCAGCACGTTAATCGCTTAATCGAAGAGGTGGATAAACAACGTAACCCTTTGAGTTAACTTTTATTTTTTTTTGGTGGATATGTCCTGTTGTTGGGGCATATCCATTCAAAACGCGACATTTCTTATTTTTTGCCCGCGACGAGTATAACGCAATCACCGAGATAGCAAAGGTGCAACATTTTACCCATTGTTAAGAATGTGCTAGCGGTGTGCGCTAATAATTAAAAAAGGTGAATAGCGATTAAAAATTTCAGCTTCTGGTTTTGCCAATAGGGCTTCATTAATGACTTTGGGCTCTTTAAGTGCATCGATAACAAATCCTGCGTTGAGTAACCCCATAATATAACTTTCGACAGTTCGGTGATATTTAATGACGTTATCAACAAACCATGAGGTATGACGTATAGATTCATCCTGATAATTATCGACAGGCATACAGATAAACTCACCAGACTCATTTTTCATAAATGAAGATGCATGAGCCGTACACATTGGATGTTCAACCGAAAATATAAATTTCCCGCCCTCTTTGAGGTGAGAATAGACCTCGCTTGCAAGCTGATTAAAGTTTTCGATATAGTGGATTGCAAGAGAGGAAATAATAAAGTCAAAATGTTCAACGAATGTCATAGGATCAGTCATTGACGCATGAATATACTCAATATCATCAGTATGGGTCAGCTTTTTGGCTTGTTCTATCATGTTACTTGAAAGCTCAATACCGTAAACTTTTTTCGCCCCTTTACTGTGCGCATACCGTGCAAAATCACCAAAGCCAGATCCCAAGTCGAGAACGATTTTACCTTTTAAATCAGGTAATAGCGCCCTTAGTGCCGGCTCTTCCATGATGCCATTAAGACCTGTATCATTGACTCTTAATGCTTGATAATTTTTAAAGAAAATGGGGTCATCATAAATATTTTGTTCTTTCATGGGGAGTCTCTGCATCGTTATCAATTATCTTCAATCTATTACCACTGATCACCACTGCGAAAGTCACAATAGAGTGGTTGGGAAAAATCAATTGTTTTATCTTTTGTCCATCCAAAAACACCGCCTTCTTCATCAATGGAATGAATGTAAGAGCCTTGTTTGAGCTCATAGAGCTTCCCTTCCCAAACATGCCATCCAACCGATTGATATAAATGGCGGCCTTCTTCAGAAGCAGATAACAGCCCGAGTTGATAACAATTAGCGATTATCTCATTAGTTTCTAACATGAGTTGTCGACCAATACCTTGGCGGCGGTAGTTATCTAAGACCGCCATAGCTTCGACATAGCCTACTGTGACGGGCTGATGACCTAATGCCATATTGCGCTGAACAATGGAAACGTGGCCAACAATATGTTGTTGGTCATAAGCTAAAATATGCATGCCACCTAAAGCGTGCTGAAAGTCATCTCGAGAAAAATCACTGTCAAAGCTTTGGTATAACAAAGTGTAGATAGTCTCTTTTTGGTCATTCGATAACTGCGATGTATGGCGACCGAAATATTGGATAGTCATAGCGTCTCTTAAAACGTTAGAAATAAAAGTAAATAGAATCAACGGTTTTTCTGGGCGACCCAAATATGCCAATAATCTTGTTCAATAATTGGGGATAAATGGGATAGATGATGACGTAATGTATTCACTAAAAAGGTAATTTGATTATCATCTAACTCATGCAAAATGGAACGCCCTGTACGCGCGCTAATATCTTGTTCTAGTGAAGAAAAATTATCATAAATACGTCGAGTCTCACAAAAAACCTGAGAGGAAACAAGTTTGAAGCCATTTTGCTGTAATTCAGTTTCGACTTGTTTCTGAGTGGGTCTGCGTTTAGCTTCAACGTCAATCAGTTTGGGAAAGCATTCAAAGAAGAAACCACGTAAGTGTTGTTCTCCACCCGGGAGGGTAACATTCTCCATGGTTCTATCTTGAATAATAAAGTAGCCTTTATCGGAGAGAACTCGATGAATTTCTTGAAAATTATTATTGTAATCTACTAAATGATGGATCAACGCCCGTTCAAAAACTAAATCAATACTTGAAGAGGCTAAACCTGTTTTTTCAGCATTACCTTGTTGGAACGTGGTTTGTGGATAATCTATCGATTTTTCTCTAGCGGTTTTAACCATATGTTCAGAAAAATCAATACCAATGACATTTTTTGCGCCTAATTCAGCCCACGCTCGGCTGTATATTCCACCACCACAGCCAATATCTGCAACGATTTTATTCTTTATATCCACTTGTTTCTCAATGAAATCCATCCATTCTTTAGCTACTGAACGAGTAGCGTAAGTCGATTTGTTTTTTTCATCATGAAAATCTATAGGCATAGAAAAAATCTCACTTTTAATGATAAGTCCAAACGCAGGGGGCTTCGTTACGTTAAATTCATTTTCCAAGTTTATGAGTGCGAATTGTATTACATATAACGGGTATCTATGATGTCTAGAGTGCTTATTGATAACTTAAATTTGAAAAATATGGGGCTGTAAAATTGAATGTTTTTTGTTTTTTTATCGGTAACTCATCACCTTTAAAAATCATTTAATCTTTAAAGTCGATGATTTTCAGCAATAAATTCTGAAATGACGTAGTGGAGATTTTATCTTATTGTGACTGGCATCTGTTCACAGGAGCTGGTGGGATGATGGAAAAAAATATCGCTGCTGCACATGATGCGGCCTTTAAAGGATTTATGGCGCAAATAGAAAATGCTCGGGATTTTTTTGAGATCCACCTGCCTGAGCATCTCCGCTCTTTATGCGATTTTGACACGTTGTCGCTGACTAATTCATCATTCATAGATAAACAATTACGTTCTCGTTTATCTGATGTGTGTAGTGGTTTAATAAATTTGGCCACCTGAACAGAGGTGATATGCTTACCTCAGAACAACACAGGTGCCTTAATGAAAAAACGAAATTTCAGTGCAGAATTCAGACGTGAATCAGCTCAGCTGGTTGTGGATCAGAACTATACAGTTGCAGATGCCGCGAAAGCCATGAATGTCGGGCTTTCCACCTTGACGCGGTGGGTAAAGCAATTACGGGACGAACGGGCAGGCAAAACACCGAAAGCATCCCCTATCACGCCGGAACAAATTGAGATACGTGAGCTGAAGAAAAAAATTCAACGTATTGAAATGGAAAACGAAATATTAAAAAAGGCTACCGCGCTCTTGATGTCAGACTCCCTGAACAGGTCTCGGTGATCGGGAAACTCAGAGCGCATTATCCTGTGGCCACTCTTTGCTGCGTGTTCGGAGTTCACCGCAGCAGCTATAGATACCGGGAAAACCGGCCTGACAATCCGGACGGCAGGAGAGCCGTATTACGTAGTCAGGTTCAGGAGCTGCACGGCCTCAGTCATGGCTCAGCAGGAGCAAGAAGTATCGCTGTAATGGCAACACACAGGGGCTTCCGGATGGGACGATGGCTTGCCGGACGGCTAATGAAGGAGATGGGGCTGGTGAGCTGTCAGCAGCCTGTTCACCGGTATAAACGTGGCGGTCATGAACACATTGCTATCCCGAACCACCTTGAGCGACAGTTCGCAGTGACAGAGCCCAATCAGGTATGGTGCGGCGACGTAACGTATATCTGGACCGGTAAATGCTGGGCATACCTGGCCGTTGTACTCGACCTGTTCGCAAGGAAACCCGTGGGCTGGGCAATGTCATTTTCACCGGACAGCAAACTGACCACCAAAGCGCTGAAAATGGCATGGGAAATACGAAATAAGCCATCCGGGCTCATGTTCCACAGTGATCAGGGTAGCCACTATACAAGCAGGCAGTTCCGACAGTTACTGTGGCGATACCGGATAAAACAAAGTATGAGTAGGCGTGGTAACTGCTGGGATAACAGTCCGATGGAGCGCTTCTTCAGAAGTCTGAAAAATGAGTGGGTGCCGGTGACCGGCTACATCAGCTTCAGTGAAGCAGCCCATGCAATAACGGATTATATCGTCGGGTATTACAGCGAGGTCAGGCCGCATGAATATAACGGTGGATTACCACCAAACGAATCAGAAAACCAATACCGGAAAAACTCTAAAACCGTGGCCAATTTTAGTTGACCACTACAATCTATGGAAGTAGCCCTCTCTGATTCGGGTAAGTCAAAGGTCATTCCGGCTTCAAATCCAGTATTGAAAATTTTCTCTATAGTCTTTCTTTTTGCTATCGCTTTTTTTAGGTCACAATCGAGTAAAGAATCTACAAACTCTTCTTCTAATTCTATATTAAGCTTAGGAACGCAAACAAAACCATATTTTTTAGATAAAATAGATTGAGTTTTTATATCTCCAGATTCTAATGCAGTATGAAATAAGTTCTTGTCCGCATCGGACATTTTATTTACAAGACGTAAAAAATCATTATATCCATTATCATTTTTATTTTTCATTAGAACACCTTTCTTTATTATCTAGTAATGCAAATAGTAGTTTTCTTTTTTCGCTATCTGGTAGGTTTGAGATAGTTTCAAATAGTTTTTTATTTAAGCTAATATCATCATCAATCAATCCAGCATGTTTTAATATTTCGCGTTCAATCTTCTCTGCAGGTTCGCGTAGCTCATCAGCCGAAAAGTGTAAGTAACCCTGTGTAACGTCAGCACTTCGTAGGGTTCTATGGTTCATTAGGCGCTTTAGGATATAAGAGCCAACACCCACCAGCTCCGCTATACTTCCAAATGTTCTACGTGCATCATGACATTTGAACTCTATAGGATGATTATTATTAATAGTTGTCGCTGTTACAATTTCTTCCATGACTCGACGTGGATCGGTAACTGCATTGCCTTGAGCATTAGGAAATACAAATAAACTATTTTCATGGCGTGATTTTAGTTGGCTTCTAAATACCTCAAGCAGGGTATCAGTAATTGGTAGCTCTAATGGATCTCCGTTCTTGGTTTTATCAATCCAAAAATATCTCCCAGCTAAATTAACTCTATCCCATTTCAGGCCAAATATTTCAGAACGCCTTAACCCTGTAAATAAAGCAACTTTAAGAGCGTCACAAACTGATATAGCCATTGTATCGAGGTTATCTACCCCTTTAGCCCTAACAGAATCAACAGCCACCAGCCAGCGACCTAAATCATGATTTCTGATACGTTCTGTTTTTCTGGTTAAACCATGCCATTGACGCTTAGAACTGAGAACTTTTGTAGGGGGATCGGGTAATATGGTATTGCCTTCCTCGTCACGATAATGATCATGAGCGAACCGGCATACAGCCCTAAGAGAGCGTCCCCATAAATCAGCTTGAGCAGAGCTACCCACGCCAACACCAGAGCGTAAAGTGCTTTTATCAACACCAAACCAAACGGAACCTTCTGTAATTGCCTTGTGGCGAAGTTCGACCCTTTCACGGGTAATACTGGCTATTTGGTTATCGAGCCAATCACCAGAAAAATTAGTGAGTGTAGAGGTGTATTGTTTAGCGGTTTTTTCCTTGAGCCTATGCCCCCTGTTAGAGATGTAATCATTTAGAGCCTGTCTCAATGTTATAGATAGCTTTTGTTTGGTTCGTTCAGCCTCGTTAGGGTTGATACCAGTTATAGCAACCTCGCCAAGCACCTCTAAGGCTTTAGCTCTTGCATTGTCTACTGTAAGTTCAGGAAAACGGCCTAGGGTAGCTCGAATGAACTTACCTTTACGTTTACGAGAAACGCAGAAGCTTTTAATGCCGCTGGCACCAACTCTTAAACGTAAACCATTTACTACAGTGTCAGCATATTCAACCTGCTTACCTTGAGGGGCAGGGGGAATAGTCTCTATTTTACTTTTGGTGAATTTGAATGATTCCATTGAACCCCCAGACCAATAAACTAAGGTATCCTAGAAATCGTTTGGTTTTGTACTAGGATACCTATAGGATACCCTAGAACGGTAATTAGGGGTATTTTTAAGTAATATAGGGTATATGGCGAATGAGTTAAATGGTTGAAATTATACGAAAAGTATTTTTAGGTAATTTTCACACAAGAAACTCATAATCGATTGGTCGCTGGTTCAAGTCCAGCAGGGGCCACCAAATTTTAGCTGTTAAATCAGCATATTAAGCCACTTTGAAAGAAGTGGCTTTTTTGTTTTTATCGCTTATTGACGACAAAATGTCGACACGGTTTTATTATCGTGTGAGTAAAAGAAGGTGATCTTGATAGTTGAAGGTACCGATCACTCGGCTAATATAGCCATGTATTGTTTAACCAAGCGTACCTATGCGTTCTGCAATTAAAGGCATTAATTTTGAACTATCTACATCGGTGACAATTGTGCATTTAGGTTTGGTAACTTTATTTTTTGTACTATTAGTCACTAAGCTATGACCAAATAGGGTCTTGGATCCACATTCAATATAAATATTCCCTTCTACGGATGAAAATATCTCTGGTTGAATAAGATAAGCAATAACACATGGGTCATGTAGAAATGGATCAAACTCTGCATATTTGCGAGACATTGCTGCGGTAATTTGAGCAATATGGCCTTGTTTTTCTAATGAGTTACAAAGACCAGATCGAATATCAGCTTTTGTGGTGACATCAAGACCCAACATGGTGACATGGCGGGCATTTTCAAAAACGATATGCGCAGCGTGTGGATCGACATAAAAATTAAATTCCGCCGCTGGCGTGACATTTCCTTGGGTGAATGCCGCTCCTCCCATCAATACGATATCTTTTATATTATCGGCTAACCTTGGTTCTTTGATCATTGCTATGGCTATATTGGTTAGAGGGGCTATTGGGCAGAGTGTTATTTCACCAGGGTTTGACATCACAGTATCAATGATAAAGTCGACTGCGTGGCCTGAGTGTTCAGGGTAATTTGATTCAGGTAAAGGAATACCCGCCAGACCGTCTTCGCCATGTACATCTGTGTGATTGCTACATTTTGTCATAATTGGATGTGAGCAGCCTTTAACTAAGGGAATATCAGGCCGTTTTACCAATGCTAGCAGTCGTTTCGCATTATTATGAACTCTATCTAATCCAACATTTCCCGCGACAGTCGTAATGCCAACTAGCTCTATTTCAGGTGAAGCAAGTGCTAAAAAAATCGCGACGGCATCATCAACGCCTGGATCACTATCAATAATAATTTTATGCATCAGTAGCTCCTCAGTTTATATTTATACAAGATATCCAGCATAGCAATTAATAAATAATTGGGTGATTAACCATAAATTCTATTTTTTTATTGTTAATCTATTACTTTTACTGTGATGGGGGTGGAAAAATATCTTTTTTGCGGCAGATTTATGATTTTTGGAATACTAATGCTTTTATTTCTATCATGAAACTGACATTGTGAAAAAATACGATATTACTCAAGTTTTAAGTTGTAGTTTGGATAAGTTAGAGCAAATAAAACTTTATTTTTCTTCACTTAATCTAGATTAGAATTAAACGTTTGATTAATTATTAAGGAATTGGAACTGCTTCATTTTTATGACTATAAAAAATAGGGTTTTTATTTCTTACTACCTAGGGAAATATTGCGATACCATTAAAAATATTAGTAATATCAATGTACTAATTTTCGGTTTTTATGATTGTTAATGCGAGTGCTATATCCAATTGAATGATTCGCGATCATGGTCAATTTCTCTGTATTATCATATCCACTCCTTGGGATATTTAGATTTCATCATCAAGCAGATTGCCATTAATCGATACAAAAACACTAGCCACGATAAGAAATGGCTAATGTTTTATTAGAGATTTTTAGTGGCTAGTTAATTCTTTTTAAAAAGCATGCGACTAATATCGCAGAGCATATAGAGCATAGCAACGCAAAACTAATAAAGACGACCATATTTGTTGAGTTGACTAGGATATAACCACCAATTGCTGGGCCGAGCGCCATTCCTCCACCAATAACTAGATTGATGTTATTCATTAACCTACCACTAGTATCTAACTGAGAAACCGTTGCCATAATAAAAGGTAAGACAAAGGTCCAAGTAAATTTAAACAAAAATGCGGCAATGATAAAGCGAGTAACTACGGGGGAATCGAGTAACAATAAAATGCTGGCAATTAATAATCCATAACCTAAAAAAACTAATTTATTGGTTTTAAACTTACTGGCGATGGCTGCTGCTATCATTGAACCAATGATCCCCAATACGGTCGCAATAGCTAAAACTCGACCATTTTCTTCGGCGTTTAAGCCACTTTTTTCACCAAATAGACCAATAAAGGTCCAAACTTGGCTAAGACAGATATAGAAAACTAAGATAGCGATGATCGCCATTGTCTTATTAGCAACGTTATTTTTAGTATTGACCATAGCTGCATTTTGCGGTTGCTCCTTTTTAACTACTTGATCTGGAAATGCTTTAATTAAAGGAAAGGATACAATCATCAAAGCTGCTAAAATAAAGTAAACAATACGCAAGCCAAACTGTTCAAATAATGGTGGTAGCGCAAGTAGCCCAAGAGTACCTAATATTAATTGTCCTAGTACCCAAAAAGCATACATGCGACTTGGGTTTTCGGTTTTCCCTGCGCAAGAAAGACAGATGATCATTAAAGTACCGCCAGCTAGAGATGCGATGATACGAAAAATAAATAGCGCCGCATAAGTGGTTGCAAATGCAGAAATCAAATTACCAATAATAAAAACAATAATTGATAACACCGCAATTCTTTGCCAGTTAATACGGTTGATCCAATACCAAGCAGGGATAGTTGCAAAGCTCATGGCGCCTAATTCAGCGGAGAATAGATAACCGATTTTATCAGCAGAGAGCTGCCATTGGGAGGCCAGCTGACTGGCAACAGCAGGCGCTGTCATTAAAATGCCTGGAGCAATCGCTGCAAAAATAATAATTGCTAACAATAAATTCAGCGAAGATTTTAGAACAATTTTTTGGGGAATATCATTGACTTCTTGTGTGTGCAGCGATTCGTTCATTTTGGCACCTCGTCAATATAATAAGTATTGCCAGTAATATATGTTAATAAAAAGTTAACATGCGTTGATGATTTTAGAGCCAAATTACCTAAAGTGACTATCATTCTTAAGAACGAAAATCAGATGGTTTTTTGTTTTTAAACGACGATTTACTGGCGGAGGAAATAACAGGTGAGCTAGTGAGCCCTAATTAGGACTCACTTATAGATAGAAGTTAAAAAGGAGGGCGAGATTGATTTTCGAGTGCAAAGCAGGCTTTCTCTAAACCGCCTTTACATGCGAGTTCAAAATAATATCGAGCCGCGTAGGGGGATGCGTTTTCAACTTCTCCTTTTTGCATTAACCAACCAAGATTATATTGTGCATAGGCGTTACCTTGCTCGGCGGAGCGCATAAACCATTTTTGTGCTTGTTCAACAGAAGCAGGAATGCCATCACCTTGATAATAGATTAAGCCAAGGTTCAGTTGGGCATCTTTATCACCTAAATCCGCTGCTTGTAAAAAGTATTCTAATGCCTTTTCTTTATTTGGTGTTCCTGATTTTCCTTGCCAATAAAACCATCCT
This sequence comes from Providencia sp. 2023EL-00965, assembly GCF_033550225.1. Classification (NCBI taxonomy): domain Bacteria; kingdom Pseudomonadati; phylum Pseudomonadota; class Gammaproteobacteria; order Enterobacterales; family Morganellaceae; genus Providencia; species Providencia sp. 2023EL-00965. The sequence continues at coordinate 172,386 of NZ_JAWUEH010000003.1, forward strand.
AAATTATTTAGTGCATAAGGATTATTTTGTTCTGCGGCGGCTTGGTACCATTTTAAGGCTTCATCTAAATTGGGTTGCCCTGCGGCACCATTTTCATACAGCCAGCCAAGCATGTTTTGTGCTGATGCATGCCCTTGTTCCGCGGCGGCTTGAAACCATTTCATGGCGGATTGTTGTGATGCTTGACTCGTTTCACTTTCTTCCATATATAACCAACCTAATTGGTGTTGTGCGTCTGCTTCACCTTGCTCGGCAGCAAGTGTCAGCCAATGTAGGGCTTGGCTGCGCGATTTTTCAACCCCTTCACCTTTTTCATAAATTAACCCTAGCTGATATTGAGCAGGCACACTTCCTTGCATCGCAGCTTCTTTAAACCAATGAATTGCTTCTGTCCATGATTGCTCAACCCCTAAACCTGATTCATAAAGTGCAGCCAAATAGAGTTGAGCTTCCATATTATTTTGTTCTGCGGCTTGCTGAAAATATTTAGCGGCTTGGGAATAGTTAGGTGGATCAGACTTGTAAAATGACAAGCCTTTTTCAAAATCTTTAGAGGTATCAATTAAAGTCAAAGGCGCTTCTGTATTTTGTCGTTTCTCTTTTTTTGATTCATCTTTGCATCCTGTGAGCATTAATGCACTTATCATCGAGATAATTAATATTATGGTTTTCATTGCTATTCCTATTACTTGTTCGCTGTAGCGGCTATTACATCGGCGATACGTAAGGTGTACATGATTGATGCTCCTGGAGGGACTGCTGGTGCATAGCCTTCATCGCCATAGGCTAACTCTGGTGGAACAATAAAGGTAATTTCCCCATGATTTTGTAAGTGACTAATTGCTGATTGAAAAAGAGGTGGATAACCCTCTAGTGGTAGTGTGAGTGATTTATTTTGTAAATCCATATCACTCACCACAGTGCCATCTAATAGTGATTCTTTAACCACAATGCTGATCATATCGGTTGCTTTTATTTTTCCTTGTCCGAGATAGTTTATTTTATAGGAGTAGCCGAGCGAGTCAGACATAACACCTTTCTGCTTTGACCAATTGGCCAAAAAGGTTTTGGCGAGCTGTGCTTGCTCCTTTTTTTTAGCATCACGGTTTTTTGCGACAGCAGAATCTGAGGCGATAAGCGCTGTATGTAGCTCAGTGGGGGAAAGTAAAATATGACCTTCAATTGCATCAGTGATCCCCGCTAAATAAGCTTTTTTATCCATATCTTGACCGAATGATTGGTTTTCTTTATGGATAGTCATGGCATCTTGACCAATGGCAATGCCTGCGGCATAAGCTTGTTTTAAGGCTTCATTATTCTTCAGTTGCTCAACGGGTATAGGCTGTTTAGTCGCTAAGGCTTGTTCTATGGCTATTTTTTGTGCTTTTTCTGACTCTTCAATACGTTGACTCAATAATTTAATATTGTTATTCAAATTAAGATTTTCACTATTTGATTTTTTTAGTGCATCCTCGACTTGTTGCTTTAGCTCTTCTTGCTGCTTTAATTTTTGTTGTATGTTCTTCTTATTCAATAAAAACAATAGATCATTATTAATCTTATTTAATTTTACTTGTAGAAGCTCTCTTTCTTGTTGCTGTAAACGAATTTTATACTGACGCTCATTGATGGTTAATGCTTGTATTTGTCGATTTAACATTTTTAATTTCAATTGTGGTAACTGAATGCCACTTAGGTCGCTATTATAAGGCTGGTTGCCTTCCATACCTTGCTTTATTTTTTTTTCTTCATAGTCATTAGCAAATTTTAATAGTCCAGGTAGCTGATTTGCGTTTTCTTGTGATAATGAAGGAAGTGGTAATGTTGAGAAAAATACTAAGGCATAAATAGTACGGTAAGTAACTCTATTCATAATAAACTCTCGAAGATTTGTTAGGTGATCTTCATTTAATGATGTGTTTTTGCTATAGATGGTAATAAGTATCAATTAAATGTAACTGTATCAGAATATAAATTAAAAAATAAAGTTTCAATAAAAATAAATTTTCTGTTTTTTATAATCCTGAATAATCATATTTATTTAAATAATATTATGGATATTACAAAATATTATATCTTAATATGAGAATGGGTAAATAACGTAATTATCATTAAATAATTGATTTTATTATATTTATTTTTGATTTTGGTAGCTGACTAATATTGTGATACGTAATGATAACTAGGTACTAATACTTAAAATCTGAATATTTATGAATTTCAGAGTTAATCACCTACTTTTTATTCTTTTTTGGATTTAATTGGATTATAAATCTGGTCTTATTTGTATGCTCTCAATGTGAATATTGAGTTTACCAATGTTAGTGTGTTTTTCTATGTGTTGATACTCTTATTTTGGATATTTTATGTGTAGAGGTAACTGCTTGAAGAACATTGCTTTATTTGATTTTGGTACGCGAGTGAAGTAAATTTAATCCGAACCAAGCAAGGCAAAAAATAATTTTGTGCAAGCAGGCTTTAATAAATGAAGTTGGTTGTATCAGGAATTAGGAGCCTAATATGATAGTGGAACAAGAAGTGTCAAAAAGTATTTTTATGGCAGCAGTAGGAAAAGAAATTTTTCGCTTAAGGAAAAAAAGAGGCTTAACAGGAAAGCAGTTAGCTGAAAAATTAAATGTCTCACAGCAACAAATATCTCGATATGAAAGAGGTGTATGCAATATAAATGTAGATACACTCTTTGTTATATTGCATGAGTTAGATTGTAGTTTAAGTAATTTCTTTAGTTCTGTTTATTTAAATATTAATGATACGGAAAAAGATGTAAGTACTCATTATATTAATTTGTTTTTGCCACCGGCACCTTACTATAAAGGTGAGAATGCCCTATCAGCAAAGATGAGTAACCTAGTCGGCTAATGTTCTATTAGAGACTAATAAATTATTTAAAGTTTGTATTTAACTGAGAATAAAGAAAATACTTTCTGTTCTCAGAAGGTATTCTATTTATTTTTATCCATTAAAAATAAATATTAATTAATTATTTAACCAAGTGGGCTAATTAAAAACCCACTGTATTTTAACGTTCATCGTAAAGGCGTAACAACATGAAAAAGATTATTTTAGCAACCCTGATTTCTGGCGCAATGAGTGCATCTGCTTTAGCGGTTGATGCAGGTACTGTAACTTTTAACGGTTCAATCATCGAAGCACCATGCTCTATCGCTCCAGGTGAAGAAAACCAAACTGTTGAACTGGGTCAAGTTTCTAACGTGACTTTAGAAAAAGGTGGCGAATCTTCAGCTCAACCTTTCTCTATCAAATTAGAAGGTTGTAACTTGGAAAAAAATAACCAAGTAACTATCACTTTCGCGGGTACTGAAGCAGTTGATGGCGAAGCTGCAAACACTGGCCTACTGCAAATCACTGGTGATGCAGCTGGCGCAGCAGTTAAGATCATGAACTCTTCTAGCGCACAAATCAACGTGAATGCTGGTAGCACTCAGAACTATGTTCAAGGCAGCAACGAGCTGAAATTCCAAGCAGCTCTGAAAGGTTTAGCTGGTGCAACAGTTGTTCCAGGTAACTTCTCTGCGGTTACTAACTTTACTTTAGCATACAACTAATTGTTAAAAATTAATGTATGTGTGTCATGAAGTGCCTAGGCACTTCATGACTTATTCAGTAATGGAGGTGATCGTGAAGCGAACAGGACTGTTAAATGTAGCGCTATTATCAATCGGTGCTTTTGGGGTAAATCTTGCACAAGCCGCGCCAGAGGAAATATGGGGCAAAGTTAATATGCAAGGTAGCATCGTTGATACCGCTTGTGCCATTGATACTGGCTCTTATGAGCAATCTATTGATATGGGAATTTTACCTATGGGTCTGTTACGCCAAGTTGGACATGGCCCTGTACAACCTTTTTCGATCACCTTAATTGGTTGTCAGTTAACGCCTAAAGACGGTGATAACTGGCAAACCTTTTCAGTCACGTTTGATGGTCCAGCAAATGGCCAATGGTTTACCGTTTCTGGTGCAGCAAAAGGCGTTGCGCTGTCATTACAAGATGCATCAGGGCAAATCGTACAACCGGGTTTAGCGACACCAAAACAAGAAATCAAACCGGGTAATCATGTTCTCAATTATGGTTTAAGACTGGTATCAGATGAAACCCCATTACGTCCAGGGGAATACCAGACAGCGATTCGTTTCAAATTGGATTATTACTAATAAAAACGCTGATTTTTCCTGATACTGACTTTTAGGGATGTTACTTATGTCTTTATTTAACGCTTATATGCCAAAGCCTCGTTTATTAAGCGTGGTGATTGCTTTTGCCCTCCATGGGGCTGCACTGCCAGCTTTGGCTGCGGAAACCATTCAATTTAATACCGATGTATTAGATTTAGAAGACAAAAGTAACATTGATTTAAATCAGTTTGCACGTGCAGGGCATATTATGCCCGGTACTTATTCATTAACGTTGAAAGTTAATGATGAAACACTGCCTGAAATTCAAGTGCCATTTTATGTGCCTGAAAATGATCCAGAAGGGAGTGTCGCCTGCTTATCCCCTGAATATATCAATCAATTAGCACTGACTTCATCATCATTAAAAGATTTGACATGGTGGCATGACGGGCAGTGTTTAAACCCTGAAAGCTTACCGGGTATGAAAATTCGTGGTGATCTGGCTACGTCATCTTTATATGTGAGTATTCCGCAAGCGTATATGGAATATACGGCGCCTAACTGGGATCCACCATCACGTTGGGATGACGGTATTCCTGCGATTTTAGCCGACTACAATATTAACGCTAATGCTAATAATTCCTATCGCAAAGGCGGCAATAACAGCTATCAAGTTAACGGTAATGGGGTTGTGGGGATTAACGCCGGAGCTTGGCGTTTACGTGCCGATTGGCAGGGACGTTTAAGCCATCAAAATGGTAAAAACGCAGGAACAGATAAAGATTTTCAATGGAACCGTTTCTACGCTTATCGTGCAGTTCCAACATTGCAAGCTAAATTAACGCTGGGTGAAGATTATTTAGAATCGAACATGTTTGATAGCTTTCGGTTTACGGGGGCTAGCTTACGTTCAGATAACAATATGATCCCACCTAGTTTACGTGGCTATGCACCTGAAGTCACAGGCATTGCTAAGACTAACGCAACAGTCACGGTGAGCCAGCAAGGTCGCGTATTGTATGAAACGCAAGTTGCGCCTGGGCCATTTAGGATCCAAGACCTGAGTGATGCTATCAACGGTAAACTTGATGTCACGATTAAAGAAGAAGATGGTTCTGTACAAGAATTCCAAGTTGATACGGCAAATCTACCGTACTTAACGCGTCCGGGTCAGATTCAATATAAATTAGCTTTAGGTCAACCAACTAATTATGACCGTCATAGTCAAGGTAATAGCTTCTTAACAGGGGAGTTCTCTTGGGGTGTCAACAACGGTTGGTCACTGTTTGGTGGGAGCTTAAATAGCCAAAACTATAATGCCTTATCGGCAGGTATCGGACGTGACTTACTGGCCTTTGGTGCCGTTTCTTTCGACGTAACGCAGTCTTTTGCACGTTTACCGGGTGAAAGCACCATTAGTGGTGGTTCATACCGCGTTAACTATTCAAAACGTTTTGAACAGTACGATAGCCAAGTGCAGTTTGCGGGCTATCGCTTCTCTGAACGTGACTTTATGTCAATGTCAGATTACTTGAATGCAAAAGAAACCGGTGTACGTTACGGCGGAAGTAAAGAGCTGTATACGATCTCCGTTAACAAAAACTTCCGTGACGCGGGGGTGTCTCTGTATGCCAACTATAACCACCAAACCTATTGGGATCGTCCAAGTAATGATTATTACAGTGTGATGCTCTCGAAGTATATGGATATTGGCTCGATTAAAAATATCAGCATTAACTTATCAGCAAACCGCAGTGTTTATAACGGTGTGAATGATGATAGTGCTTATCTGTCACTCTCTTTCCCTTGGGGAAATGCGGGTAGCGTTGGTTACTCATTAAATACTAGCCGTAATGATACCACTAACCGTGCGACTTATTATGACCGTATTGATGACCGTACGACCTATCAAGTCAGTGCAGGTAGTAGTCGTTATGGCGCATCAACCAGTGCATTCGTTAACCATCAAGCAGACATTGCTCGGGTCAGTGCTAACGCCAGCTATCAACATGGTCAATACAGTGCCTATGGTTTATCGGCATCAGGTGGTTTTACCATGACGGCTGAAGGTGGTGGCTTCCATCGTGTGAACTCGATGGGGGGGACACGTATGGTGGTGGATACTGATGGCGTCGCAGGCGTACCAATCAAAGGTTTTGGGGCTCCAGTAGAATCTAATATGTTTGGTAAAGCGGTCGTGGGTGATGTGAACAGCTACTACCGCAGTAAAGCACAGATTGATTTGAATAAACTGCCAGATAACGTCGATGCACAGCAGTCTGTGGTGCAAGCCACTATGACCGAAGGTGCAGTGGGCTTCCGTCGCTTTGAAGTGGTTGCAGGCCAAAAAGCGATGACAGTCCTGAGTTTAACGGACGGTTCGCACCCACCATTTGGTGCGCAGATCAAAAATGCTAAAGACCAAAATACGGGAATTGTAGGTGATGCGGGTAGCGCGTATATCAGTGGGATTAGCCCAGGTGATGCGATGACGGTAACTTGGGGAGATGATAAATCTTGTCAAGTAATATTCCCAGCACAACTAGGCTCTCTTGAACAAGCATTATTGCTTCCTTGTACTCCTATCGTAGGAGCAAGCACTAAACCACAAGATATAACACAGCGTTAAGTTTGCTTAACTGTCCATTTTAATGTAAATCCGTCGCCCGAAGATTGCTTCGGGCAACAAAAATAGGTTGCTACAGCATGAAAAAGATAACTCAACTCAGTATCGTCGCAGGGTTAACAAGTCTTCTCCTGTGTTCTTATACTGCGCAAGCCGCGGTTTCTATGGATCGTACACGGGTTATTTTTGACGGCGGTCAAAAATCCATCTCGTTAAATATTTCTAATAACAATAAGCAGTTACCTTATTTAGCACAAGGTTGGATGGAAAACGCAGAAGGTGAAAAAATCAATTCACCATTAGTGGTATTACCGCCGGTTCAGCGCTTAGAGCCGGGTAAATCAAGCCAAGTCAAAATTGAAGCATTGCCCGCAGCCAATATGTTGCCAAATGATCGTGAGAGCCTGTTCTACTTTAATTTGCGTGAGATCCCACCAAAAAGTGATAAGCCAAACACATTACAAATTGCCTTACAAACTCGTGTAAAGCTGTTTTACCGCCCGAAAGCGATTATTCCAGAAAAAAATGCAGCACCAGCTCAAGATAAATTAACGTTAGAAAAACAAGGTGAAACGGTCATTCTGAAAAACCCAACACCATACTATGTCACTGTTATTAATGCAGGGGCAACAGCAAAGTCTGATGCAAAAGAATTCACCCCTGTCATGGTTGCTCCTTTTGGAAGTGAAAACTTAGGTGTCAGCGCGAGTAAGTTGGGTAACTCACCTGTGTTGACTTATATCAATGATTACGGTGGTCGCCCTGAGCTGAATTTCCGTTGTCAGGCAGCAAGCTGTCAGGTTGTTCCTGAAACAAAATAAACAATTATCTCAGGCCTGTCGGCATGAATGGAAAGGAGAGAACCATGACTCAACAACATTTAACTCAGCGCATCCGCAATAGTCTTTTAGTGGGTTTATTTATAGGCGTAAGCAGTACTTCTGTTTTTGCTGCGGATGATAACCGTGCTTTATATCGCCCGACTGATAATTGGAATACCGATGGTCAAAATGGGGTGTTATATGTTTCGGGTTCTCTGACTGAAAGTCCATGTCGATTGGCGATGACCTCTAGTTACCAGTCTGTGTTATTAGGTAATGCCGAAACAGCCGATTTTAAAGGTAATAATGGGCAAGGACGCCCAATTCCTTTTCAAATTGAATTACTGGATTGTTTAGAAACGCCGACTTCATTAGAAAATGTTCAAACAGGGCAAACGGCTTGGAGTTCAACACAACCTGCGGTGAAAGTGCGCTTTATCGCACCAACCGTTCCGTTTATGCCGAATTATGCTCGAGTGAATGGTGCACAAGGTATAGGGCTAGAGCTTAGTGATAGTCAAGGCCAAACATTGCCATTAGGTCAAGAAAGTAACCCTGTGTTGCTCGCTTCTGGACAAGATAAATTGACCTATTATGTTACGCCAGTAAGAACCACTGGGCCATTAGAACCCGGTGCGTATTCAGCACTGATCGCTTTTGAAATGATTTATGAGTAATCGGGAGCTGACGATGAAATCAAGAAACCTTATTCGACATGCCATTGCGGGTCTCACCGCAGGCGGATGCTTATTCGCCAGTGGGCAGAGCGTTGCAGAAGTGTTTACCATTCAAGTGAAAGTGACTGTGGTGGAAAAAACCTGTGAAATCTATGGTCCTAGAGAAGGGCAACCTGTTCAAGTTATTTTTCCAGATATGATTATTAATCAGATTGATGGGATTTCCTATGGTCGTACACAGATTAATTACAATATTAAATGTGAAGAGGATAACCCAGCTATAAAAATTCAGTTTACCGGAACGGATGCACGTAATACTAACACCAGTTTTGCTGCGGGTATGTTAAAAACCACGGAAAACGACATGGCCATCAAAATTTTGAATGGTAGCCAACAACTAAAACTGAATGACTGGTTGCCTTTTCGATATAACAGTAAACCAACGTTATATGCCGTTGCCGTCCCTAGTAACACAGGGGGAATTAGCGGGGGTGAGTTTACAGCATCAGCCACATTGAGCGTGGAGTATCAATAATGTTTAACTTACAGAAGCCACGAAATCAGTTGTTGGGCTTAATGGGGATTCTATCCCTTTTTAGTGCCAGTACACAGGCCATTGAAGTGAACTTTAAAGGTAACTTAATTGATAACCCGCCTTGTGATGTTTATGACGCTAATGGTAAAAACCAGCCGATAAAAATTGACTTTGGCGAAATTGGGATTACCGATATTGATGAGCTTAATGTTAGTCACAAAGGTAATTATCAGCAAAATTTCACACTGACGGTGAGTTGTGGTGCCGGCCTTGGCAATTCAGTTGCGTTATTTATGGAATATAAAGGAGTGCCTGCAAACTTCTATAAGGGTGCGTTATGGACCAGTCAAACCAATCTGGCTATTTATTTAGAGTCTGATGGCACGGCAGTGAAACCGAATGACGGGTTAAAAGTGGTGATGTCGAGTAATGGCACTAAGCAAATACCTTTTACTGCAACACCTATCCGTAATAAAGGGACGATGCCTTTAGAAGGTGATTTTACGGCAAGTGCAACTGTTGAAATGCTTTACCCATAGGAGAAAAATAATGAAAACGAATTGTCTATTGGGAGGTTTTTTAGCCGTTTCATTGGTGGCATTACCATTAATCAGCCAAGCGGCTGGACCCAATAATATTGAATATAGCGGTAAGTTAGTGGCTTTGCCGTGCACGGTACACCCTGATAGTAATTATACCAATGTTTACTTTGGCGAAAACGTTAATATTAAAGATTTATATACCGGTGAGCGTGGTGAATATAGTGATCGTACTCTTCAATTTAAATTAGAAAAGTGCAATGCCTCATTAGGCAAAACGATTTCAGCCAGATTTACTGGCGATGCAACACCAGATGGTTTATTAAAGTTTGATTCAAACAGTGAAGCTTCTGGCGTTGTGATTGGTTTAGAAACAGGGACAGGGCAGGCATTACTGATTAATGATGCCAAAGTTGAACCGATTTATCCAATTAGTAATGGTGATTTGACTATTCCTATTCGCGCTTATTTAAAAGCGGAACCTGCTGCATTGCAGAATAAAAGTATTAAGCCCGGTTCATTTTATGCCACGCTGACTTATACTTTGGTGTATGAGTGACACCGGAGAAGATTTTTTATGATTGTTAGCTCGCTTTATTATTGAAAATGTTAGATTACATTATTGATATTAAAATATTTAGTTGATTAAATATTATATATTTCTAGTGCAGAGAAACTTTGTTATAAAATGCAATTTTTTATTAAATATATTAAAGATCTTGGTTTGAAGCTAGGTGAATGATGATTTTTAGAGAGCGATTAATAATTAACGTAATTATTTCCATTTCTATAAAATGAATGTTATTTCAAATAAATATATTTTGTTATAAGTTGATTGTATTTATTTTAGGGTACTAGAATAAGGCCATTAAATATGTTTAAAAAATTATTTTTATTGTTATTTTTTTGTTCTACGACACCATCGTATGGGCAAGTCATAGTTGCTGATGTCACGACATGGGATTACAGTGAAGAGGGTCATAATTATTATGGTTGTATCCGTAGTGATAGTCCAAATGGTTATGATAATGGTATACCTTATTGGATGTGTCGATTCACATTCAACGGAATTACAAATTCAGGTCGTCCTTTAATTGGATTTTATGCGCCTTCTTCTATTCAACGTGATCAGGCCCCATGCAAAGTCACGCTGAAATTTCGGAGTAATGGGTGGTGGTCTTCTACGGATCTGGACTGGGGTGCTAGGATTAAAATGGCAAGTTGGACTTCACCTCCTAAAGGTTTTATTTTGTCTAAGGAAGGAGAGTATACAAGTGCTTCTTCACAATTTACTAATATGTCGTGTTCAGAAGTTGCGCCACTATTGGGGGCTGATTTAGGTTCTTTTTATTTTTCTCGGGGAGAAACTGTTGGAACAGTAAAAGTATATCAAGGTTATAATAATCAGGGTTCTGTTAATCTTGAAATTTGTCTGAATGGTGATTGCGGAGAAACTGAAACTAGAGCTGGTTTTACTCCTCCACCTCCAGTTTCATGCTCTACCAGTACCCCTGATAACCTAGATTTTGGTGTGATGAATATCAAGACTGACCCAGTTGTAAAGGCAACAAGTAGCTTTGATATACAGTGTACTTCTGATGCATCTATAAGAATCGGTGTATCTTGGACGGGAGCAAACCCGATATTGTCAAATAGCTATCAGGATGAGATCCCTTATAGCTTTGAAATTTGCGATAATAAAATGCAATGTAATAATTGGGTTACATCAGGAACCTCTAATGTGTGGGAATATAATTTGAAAGATGGTTCTAAGAATATGAAGCTAAATGCTAAAATTGTCAGCTCTGACTCTTTCAAACCCGGGGAGTATCAAGGCTCATTATTGCTAACTACTTATTTCTATTAAGTTTAAAAGTTTACTTCTATAATAATGGGGAGAGTTTTTCTCCATTATTAATTTCATAAGAACTCACTCTATCCTTTGTGTTAATTATTTTTTATGTATTTATTTTATTACAATTAGAATCTCTAGATAAGGATTGTTTATGATTCTATTTTATGTGAAAAATATTTTAAAATTACATTTAAGGTGTAAAATTAAAATTAGTAACTTAAATTTTCTTGTAATACGACAAGATGTAATTATTGATTTAACTTAAAATAGCCAGTCATATCAGATCTACTTGTTATAACAGGCTAAATTATGGAAAAACAAATCATAGATACTCTCATGGAGTTAACCTTTCGTGGTAATGATGATGTCAAAATTGCAGCGATCTCTGCATTGGGTGATTATAAAGCCACAATAGAACAGCAAGAGGCTGTTGTTAGATTAATTGACTTATGCAAAGACCCAAACAAAGGAGTCGCGATTTTATCGATTCTACCATTAATTATACTATCTGGATATTTTGGACAATCATTAGAACAAAAAGATTAATGTCATTAATTAGATATTGATAATTTGAATAGTAATAATATTATGATTTTAAAAGTTTAAAATTAACTTCATAGGAGTGATATATGGCGTTTATTAAAGATTGTAGCATGTTTATTTATCATTGAAAGGCGTTTTTGATTACATATAGTTTATTGTTTCATTGAGTTCGCTTAATCCTTTTTTCTCATTTCGTAAATGATTGCTTAGTTTTTATCACTAGTGACATTGTTGTTCAAAATGTTTTTAATTGTAATAATTTTGAATTAATGAAAATACTGAAATATCACTTTTAAAATTTAGTCATAAATGGATTATTTTGGATTTAATCTCTATTTTTTAAAGATTATCAAATATGGATTATTTGGTGAGCCACTATTAAGTGGGTTTATTAAATAGTGTACGCCATATTGTTGTTAAATGAAATTGCTCATCGTATTATGTTATTCGACTAACGTTTGATTTTAATTCTTTCTTCATTTATATTGGTATTAAATAAGTGATTGTATGATTATATTAACGCTTATTTGTAATGGGAAAGTCTTTAATATCGTCTTATCTCGATCATCTCTATTTCCTTGAATAGATTCAAGGGAAAATGCTTATTATCAATATAAATACTATCTACTATTTTATTTATTTAAATAGAATGTTTTTATGTCTTTATGGTAGGAAATCAATATGAAAAAATTATTACTAGTATCTTTATTAGCCTCGGCTACTCTGCCTGCTATGGCCGCTGATTCTGTCGATATTTCTGTTATCGGAACCATTAGCCCTACTTCTTGTGTACCAACGGCATCAGGTGGTGGCGTTGTGGATTATGGAAATATTAATCCAAATTCACTGAATGCAACCGGTCCAACTGTATTGCCTGCAAAAACAGTTAATTTATCAATTAGTTGTGATGGTGAGGCTTATGTAGCATTACGTGCTAATAGTAATCGTACAAACACGGTTACAGACACTAATGGTGCCGAAAATATATCAGGTAGTGCAAAAGTTAACCAAGCAGTAATTGATGCAGGTTTAGGTAAAAATCAACCTAATGGTTTGGGAAATGTAACAGAGCCTCATGCTGCTGGTTTAGGCTTAGCTAATGGGCAAAAAATTGGTGGCTATATGCTGAACTTGCCTGTAACAAGTATCACATTGGATGGTGTTGATGCCGCAGTTCGTTATTATTCTACAGGTACACCAACTCAAACTTCTTCATGGAACAAAATGTCTCCAGGTGTTTCAAATGATGGAGATTCTTTATTGCCCGCAAGCGCTGCTTACTTTGGCTATAACTCTGATGCAGCCGCGGCAGTTCCACAAAAATTTAAGTTGATGAATGCATCGGTTGTTGTTCAGGCTTATATTACTGATAAAAGCGCATTAGATATTACTCAACCTATTAACCTTGATGGTTCTTCAACAATTGAACTTTATTATTACTAATTGAGAATCAGTTATTATATTAGGAAAATAAAATGAAGAAAATATTATTGGCGAGTGTACTAACCTCGGCTTCTTTATCAGGGATGGCAGCTGATTCAATAGATATTAAAGTTATTGGAACAATTAATCCAACAGCCTGCACACCATCAGCAAGTGGAGGCGGGGTTGTTGACTACGGTAATATTAAACCTTCAGCATTATCTGCAACAGGTACTACAGTACTTGATGTTAAAACATTAGCTTTTTCTATCCAATGCACTGGTGAAACTAATGTTGCATTAAGGGCTAACAGTAACCGAGGTACAGCAGCTGATGCAGGGCCAGCAAATACGACAGGTGCTTCAAAGTTAACTGATGCAACCACATTGAGCAATATGATTGCGAATATTCCTTATAGTGTAACAGTGATAAATCCGGATGTAATGGGATTAGGAACTGGATCTGATGGTAAGGATATCGGTGGTTATATGATGTTATTGCCAACTAGCTTGGTAACTTTGGATGGAGATATCGCTACTCGACGCTTTTATGCTTCCGGAACATTAGATAAAAATACGGTTTGGGGGGTTGAAAACAATGAGAGTTCTCATGGTGGTAGTATGAACTCCGCTGAAACGTATTTTTCTTATTCAACAGATAATACAGCGAGTAAACCACAAGCATTCAAGACCTTGTTGGGCACCCTAATTATTAGAGGGTATATTACAGATAAGTCTAATTTGGATTTAACACAACCAATTAACTTAGATGGTTCATCAACCATAGAGCTTTATTATTTCTAATTATATTTTTAATCTAAGGTGACTTGGTTTGTTTATACAAGTTACCTTTTATTCTGTGGATGACTATATGCCAGTAAAAATTTTTTCATTATTTATTTTTTTGTTTTTGAATATTACTTCTGCTTGGGGGGCCGGAATGGTTCCACAAAGTTCGATTGTTATTATTGAAGAAGAAGATGGAGAGGGAAATATTGATATCAAGAACACAGATAAATATCCCAGTTTATTAATTACCCGAATAGAGAATATAGAAGAAGATCCAGAAGAACTCATTACAGTTTATCCCCCAGTTGCTCGTGTTGAAGGTAATGATACTCAAACTGTACGTTTTTTAATTACCACAAAAGAGCCTTTAAAGGTTGAACGATTAAAACGTGCGACATTTGAAGGGGTACCACCTAAAAACTCAGATTTAGGTAAGGAAATTAATGTAACCTTTAAACAAAATCTACCTGTAATTATTCGCCCAGCAGGATTAGCTAGGAATTTAACGCCATGGAAAGAGTTAAATTGGAAAATAGAAAATAATCAACTTATTGTTAATAATCCTTCACCTTATATTGTACGTTTTATTTCTCCGAATGTTACTTTAATTCCAGGGGGGCAGACGTATACACTACCCAAAAGCTATATATTACCTCATAGCTCATTTTCATTGACATCTAATAATAAAGTAGAAAATGTTAAAGGAAAAAATGTGCGTATTTATCCCGCTACAACGTGGGGCTTTGCAACAGGTAAGTACTTTGATGCACTAGTAACAGAGTAATTGCTTAAAAAGTATAATCATAATAACATAAAGCGTAATGATAATATGAAAAAATATACGCCAACTGCAATTGCAATTTGGTTTAATATCCAACCTGTTATGGCAGCGGATAAAACCAATTTTGATGAGGAGTTTCTGCGCTCACGTGGTATTGATGTTGCAATTGCTGCACAATTAGCTAAAGCTCCTGCTTTTTTACCAGGGAAACAGGAAATAAAAATTTATATTAATAATCAATTTAGAGTCAATACTGAAGTTGATATTAATGAACAGGGCGAGCCTTGTATTAACTCTAAGTTACTTGAAACGATTGGATTAGAAAATCGATTGTTATTGAGTGGCGAAAATGACTGTTTGGATATTAGGCAGTTATGGAAGAATGGTGAAATAGTTCAAAGACCTAAGAAACAAGAATTGTGGTTTTTTGTGCCTGAAAGTGTAGTTTTAATTAATTATAATGAAAAAACAAATTATACCTATGGCGGAAATGGCGCTATAGTAAATTATTCTACAAATTATATGGGAGGATCTGGTAGCAACAATGATATGTATTATATAAATACAGAGGCTGGCATTAATACTGGCAATTGGTTGCTACGCAGTTATCAAATTTATAATCACTTATCTGAGTCTGATTTTATTCACCAATATGCTTATGCTCAAACAACATTAGAAAAGCAAAAAAAGAATTTGCAAATAGGACAAATAAACCTAAATAATAGTGTAATTGGTGCATCTCGAGTGATAGGTCTTCAATTATTTCCTGAAAACCAACTTGAAACTAATCATAGCAGCGGTGCTATTGTAAGTGGTATCGCCGCAGAATCATCTATGGTTGAAATATATCAATCTGGTAGATTGATATATAATACAGCCGTTCCTGCTGGCCCATTTGAGTTATCTCAGTTTTCGTTAGTTAATCGGACGGCAGATTTACATGTAAAACTAAAAGGGGTTAATGGTAGTGAACAATCATTTATTGTTCCTTCAACAACTTTTTCTAATTTTAGTACACATTATAATACAGGTTATTCGTTTGGTATTGGACGATATGATGAGCCTCATGCAGATAATAAACCATTCATTATTTCATTATCAAAAGGGTGGGGAATTAGTCATCACTGGGGAGTTCAAGCTGGAACCGTACTATCTACGGATTATTATTCACTAGGTCTTAACAATGCCATTAAACTGTCACCTAACACATTTTTGGCATTCAACACTGATTTTTCCCATGATAATAATCACGCTTCCACAGGAACTTTATTTTCAGGTTCATTATCGTATCTATTGTCGGAGCAAGTTTCGATAGGTGCTAACACATTAGTGCAAAGTAAAAATTATCATTACCTCAGTGATGCAACGCGAAAAAATGAAAATGATATCAATAATAGACAAAAACAGTTGGGTAGCGATATTAATTGGGCGACCGAAATAGGAACATTAAGTTCTTCAGTCGGACGAACCTATACTCAAGATAATCAATCTCAAGACTATATTAGTTTTTCTTGGAGCCAAGCATTTTCTGAAAATATTACGCTAAATACGAGTTATCAGCGTACTTATAATATCGATAATGTATATGAAGATACTGTATTTTTACGTTTAAGCATTCCTCTTGACCGCGCCAATATTTCATCTTGGGTTACTCACGCAAATAATTCAAATCGTTGGGGAGCAAGATATAACAACTATGTTGACCGTGATAGAAATTGGGGGATTGCTTATGAGTACAATGATAAACAACATTATCAGTCTGTTTCAGCGAATCTGCATACAGTAACTCCTTATGCTCAATTGGGAGGGAATATTCGTCGCGATAATGAGCAACAAACAAGTTGGGGGGCTTCATTAACAGGGGGTGTTGCATTAGTTAATGAAGGTATTTTACTCTCTCCTTATGAAATAAAGGAGACGTTTGGTATTGCGAAGGCAGGGGATCGGCGCTATGTACGGATCGATACAGGAGCTGGGCCTACTTGGACGAATGGAAATGGTTATTCAGTTATTCCTAATCTCAATGCTTACCAACAAAATGCAATAAAAGTTGATCCAAGATCTTTATCACGACAAAGTGATATTTTAAATGCCTATAAAACAATTACACCTGCAAAAGGTTCAGTTGTACCGGTGCATTTTACGGTTATTGAATCTCGTCGTGTTCGTATAAAAGCTAATTTTTCAGGGAAGCCATTACCACAAAATAGTGTTATTCGTGACGAAGCGGGTAATTTTTTAACTTTATCAACTCAATCAGGGCAGTTTTTTTTGGGGCAAGCAATACCTAATATGAAGCTGATTGTTGAAACACCAGAAAAGAAATTTTGTGGGATAAAGCTTGTACTACCGAATGAACCAAAAGAACAAGTCTTATACGAAGAGGTAAACGTACAATGCCATTAAAATTAGCCTTTAAAAGACAGTATGTTTTACTGTTTTTAGGAGTAAATATATTTATCTATTCCTCAAATGTATTATCTGAAAATGAAATTAAAAATGATTGTCAATTAGTGACCTCTCAGGTTAACGTTGATTATGGGCAAATATCACGAGATCAAATTAAACAATTATCGAATGGGCAAGGAGAATTACCTAGTCGGCAGGTAGTAGCAAAATTAATTTGTCCACAAAATGTTGAACCGATTATTAAAATACAAGATGTTACTGGCATTGATAATTCAGATTTTAAATATGGGCAAGCTGGCATATTACAAGTTACCCTTAATGACTTTAGAGTTGATGGAATAAGCACTCCTGCGACTATTGTTCGTAATAATACTTATCAATCATTACCATTATTAAAGTCAGGCGATGAAATTCGACCTAAAAGTGCTGTTGTTGGTAAAAATACTGAACTTGTATTCAATATTACTCCTAGGGTGGCTTCATCAGATATAACTAACCCTAGTTTATTAGAGCAATCAGGGCAATTATCATTATTTTTCGCACAGTTACCATCGAGTAATGTTTTAATTACATCAGGCCTGAAGGCCATTGCATGTACGCCTGTCGTATCAAATGCTGGTCAGATTGATTACAGTACAATTCATTTGGGGGAATTATCTAATAACAAAATAACTGTATTACCTGCCCGAACATTAAATTTGACAATTGCTTGTGATGCATCGACGAATGTCGCTATCCGAGCAAGAAGTAATCGACCACATTCGACACCCAATGCTACGAATGAAAATGAAATAGGAAGCTCAATAGTAAGCTCAGATGCCATGTTAGCAGGATTAGGTAAAAATCTTCCTCTAGGCTTGACTGATATAACGCAAGCTTTTGTTGTTGGGTTAGGAAATGTTAATAATCAAAAAATAGGTGGGTATATATTAAATTTACCTTTTACACAGACAAAATTAGATGGTAAAGCAGCTAAAGCGAGATATTGGACCCAAACGGAGCCAAGTGCATCAACTTACTGGAACAAAGAAACTGATCTTAAAGGCCATGGGGGAAGCTTAATAATGGGTTCTGCACCTTATATTTCATTTGGTTCTGATGTTAACTCAGCATCTCCATCACCATTTAGGCATTTTGAAGGTATTTTAATTATACAAGCTTACATTACTCATAAGATGGATTTGGACTTGACGTCTCCGTTACATCTTGATGGCTCATCAACTATAGAATTATATTATTATTAATGGTATTTAATAATTTATTAGAGGAGTGATAATCATAAAAATCTAAATAAAACGTTTTTTTGGTAATATGCCAAAAATAATCTCTAAATGGGTAAAGGCATCATTAGCTACTCAATTGACTTCATAATAAAGTGAGATGTAATGGGTTATTTGATTTAAAATAACTAATTATACTTAATTTCTTCTTGTTATAACGAGTTGAACCATGGAAAAACAAATCATAAGTACACTCATTGGGTTAACCTTTCGAGGCAACGATGATGTCAAGATTGCAGCGATCTCAGCATTAGGGGATTATAAAGCGACAATCGAACAACAAGAAGCGGTTGTGAGGTTAATTGATTTATGCAAAGATCCAAATAAAGAAGTCGCTATTTCATCTATTCGCTCACTAAGTAAACTGTCTGGACATTTTGGACAATCATTAGATCGAAAAGATTAATATCATTAATTAAATTAATAAAACTTTAATGAGTAATTAATCGATTTTTATTTTTGAAAGTAAAAGTTAATTCATTAAAAGAGTGAATTCTCGATGAGTATATTAATAATAATCTATATTTGATTACTAAAATTTTAAAGCATTATTTATATTGATGTGTTTATTATTGTTGTTATTCAGGCATTATTCTTTTTATTATATCATTAAACATTTAACTTGCTTTATTTTAACTATCAAAATAAGACTGTATGAAGTTTGGTGAGTTTGTGATAAAAATAAACATAGCCACATATACTCTGAATAATTCAAGGTACAGCTTACTAATAACACTGTAATTTGAAATATGATGGGTAAAGTTATGCACGATTAATACACTATAGAGGGTCTATAATGAAAAAGATTGTTATCTCTAGCGTTTTGGCTGCAATGGCAGCATTTTCTGTTAATGCGATGGCTGCCGATTCAAACGTGGTTACGCCTGAGAAGATGACTTGTCAGGAATATATTAATCTCAACCCACAAAGTTGGGCGCCAGTCGCGTTATGGATCACGAATACTGAGACTCAATTTAAAGGCGGTGATTACGTTGCTCTGACTGAGCAAAGTGTTGCTGAAGCACCTCAAATTGTTGAATTCTGTAAGAAGAATCCAGAAGGGACTCTGCAAGATTATTTAGCATCAAAGAAATAAGCTAAATTTTACTGATTAAAGCCTTGTTAATTAGGTGTTTGCTTTTACTATAATCAAAAGCAAACACCAGATATTAAGTGCCAAATAGGGTTTTTAACAGGAGCAGTCATGATCTATTTCCTAACAAGTCATCTATCTTTGATGATCGAGCAAGCTCCAATGAGCTTAATTTTCACATTATCCCGTCCCATATTTTTTCTATTCACCTATTAACCATAGATTTTTCTATGACAATTTTTACGTATTTGCCCTGAAAATTTTCATAACAATGATAATAGTTCTTAATTGTATGTGTATTATCAGTTAAGATTAGCCTCTATATTGTTAAGTGGCTGACTTACTAAAAACATAACGACATATTAGGATCTTAGATTAATGAAAATTAAGCATCTTTGGGTACTCTCTCCGTGCCTTGCTTCATTTATTGCACCAGTTACATTCGCAGCAGAAAACAAACAAGATGAAATGACTGTATCAGCAACTCGCTCTTACCGCAGTGTGTCTGAAATGGCGCAAACGACATGGGTAATAGATAACGCTGAAATTGAACAGCAAGCTGAAGGTGGCAAAGAGTTAAAAGATATTCTGTCACAGCTGATCCCCGGTATGAGTGTCAGTGGCCAAGGTCGTACTAATTACGGCATGAATATGCGTGGGCGCTCAATGATTGTGATGGTGGATGGCGTACGTTTAAATTCTTCGCGTAGTGATAGTCGCCAATTAGATTCTATTGATCCGTTTAATATTAATCACATTGAGGTTATTTCTGGGGCGACTTCTCTATATGGCGGAGGTAGCAGCGGTGGATTAATTAATATTGTCACCAAAAAAGGCCAAGAAGAGAAACAAGTTGATCTGCAAATTGGCGGTAAAACTGGTTTTAATAATGGCAAAGATCATGATGAAAATGTTGCTGCGGCAATGAGTGGTGGTAATGAAAACGCCCACGGTCGTTTATCTGTTGCCTATCAACGTTATGGCGGTTGGTATGATGGTAAAGGCAAGGCAATTAATATTGATAATACACAAACGGGTCTACAGTTTTCTGATCGCTTGGATGTAATGGGCGCAGGGGTTATTGATATTGATGATAATCAGCAGTTACAAGCCACGGTTCAATATTATAAAAGTGAGTCCGATGGAAAACATGGCCTTTATTTAGGTAAAGATTTTGCGGCGGTGAAAGGCCAAGGCGAAGCTTACAATAGTAGTAAATTAAACTCAGATCGTTTACCCGGTACTGAGCGCCATATGTTGAATTTACAATATTCAAATGGCGATCTTTGGGGGCAAGATTTTGTTGCTCAAGTTTATTATCGGGACGAATCACAAAAGTTTTATCCATTTCCTACTTTAAATAAAGCAAAGGATGTGACCAGTATTAGTGCTTCCGATCAAAAAACCAATTTCTATGGTACTAAGCTGACGTTTAATAGTGAGCCTGTCGATAATTTGACGCTGACTTATGGTGCTGACGCTGAACACGAACAATTTCGTGCTAACCAAATGTTCTTTAACTTAGATAAAGCAAAAGAATCAGGCGGTATGGATTTGAAAAAAGCCTATCAAGTTGGGCGTTATCCAAGTTATACCACAACCAATATGGCTGCTTTTTTACAGAGCAGTTACGATATTAATCCAATATTCACCTTAAGCGGTGGAGTGCGTTACCAATATACTGAAAACAAAGTTGATAGCTTTGTTGGGTATGCACAACAACAGCAAATTGCTGAAGGTAAAATTAAATCTGCTGATGCAGTACCGGGTGGTAACACCGATTATAACAACTTATTATTTAACGCAGGTCTATTAGTTAATTTAACGGAAGATCAGCAAACATGGTTTAATTTCTCTCAAGGTTTCGAAATCCCTGATATCGCTAAATATTATGGCACAGGGAAATATGCGCCAACAGCTGATGCGAATGGGCATTTGGCATTAGAAAATAGTGTGAATATTAACGACACTAAAGTGAAAGGTATTAAAGTTGACTCTTATGAACTAGGGTGGCGTTATACCGGTGAAAACTTGCGTACACAAATTGCTGCTTATTATTCATTATCAGATAGAAGTTATGACATTAATAGCACAGATATGACGATTTATATGAAGTCAGATAAACGTCGTATTTATGGTGTGGAAGGAGCGGTTGATTATTTCTTTGATGATAGCGATTGGAGTGTGGGTAGTAACTTTAATCTGCAAAAATCAGAAACTAAAGTCGATGGCAAATGGGAAAAATGGAGTGTCAAATTTGCTAGTCCATCAAAAGTCACGGCATATGTTGGCTGGGATCCTAACGACTGGTCACTGCGTTTACAAAGTCAGCAAACCTTCAATATGTCTGATGCCGATGGTAACAAACTCGATGGTTATAATACCGTGGATTTCTTAGGCAGTTATTTATTACCAGTTGGCAAGGTCAGCTTTGCAGTCGAAAACTTACTGGATGAAGACTACACCACAATTTGGGGGCAGCGTGCACCTAAGTTATATAGTCCTAATTATGGTGCGGCAGACTTGTATACCTATAAAGGTCGAGGCAGAACATTTGCGCTTAATTATAGTGTGACGTTTTAAGTTGAATGTTAGATGAGTCATCTTAATCATTGATGGCTCATTTTTACTTAATGAGGTTGTCCAATGAAATGGCTATTAACTGGGCTACTATGTTTAGCCAGTATGATTGCATCAGCTAAAACACCAACAGTCGTTACGGATTTGCAAGGCCGCAAGGTAAGCCTAGAGCTTCCCGTCGATAAATTATTTTTGATTGATGGACGAGATGTTTTGTCAGTCGATATTGCGGCAGGGCAAGAGGGGGTATCACGTATTATCGGTTGGAGTGATTCCTTAGAACAATATGCGCCGGATCTAAAACAGGCTTATTTTTCAGCGCTTCCTGAATTAGCAAAAATACCGACATTAAGAAAAACGCGCGAAACTGGCATTCAAATTGAAAAGCTACTTGAGCTAACGCCTGAAGTAGTATTAATGCATAAATCTAATTATGCCGCGATGCGCGACAGCCAATTTATGCCACAATTAGAGGCGGCT
This sequence comes from Providencia sp. 2023EL-00965, assembly GCF_033550225.1. Classification (NCBI taxonomy): domain Bacteria; kingdom Pseudomonadati; phylum Pseudomonadota; class Gammaproteobacteria; order Enterobacterales; family Morganellaceae; genus Providencia; species Providencia sp. 2023EL-00965. Next base: position 194,970 of record NZ_JAWUEH010000003.1, read on the forward strand.
GGGATCAAAGTTATTTTTATTGATTTCCGTATGGATATCGCCAATAACACGCCAAAAAGTATTGTGTTATTAGGTGAGCTATTAGGGGCTCAGGAGCGCGCAAACAATTTTGCAAAATTGTATCAAGAAAAATTAGCAGCAATTGAAGGGCAGTTGAAACAACCTTATCCATCAGTATTAATTGAGGCAAATGCCGGTTTATTTACTGATAGTTGCTGCCAACTTTATGGACGTTCTGGTTTTGGCGTGCTTGCTAGCCTTGCGGGTGGTAAAAATCTTGTTGAAGACAGTTTCCCTGCAAAAGGCGCCGAAAGCTCGATTGAAAATATTATTAGCTTAAATCCTGACTTTTATTTGTTAACCGGAGCAGATTGGCAGAATTTTAATCGCCGCTCAACAGCAGTTAAGTTAGGTTATGGGGCAGATGCAACCGTTGCTAAAAAGCAATTAGCTAAATTAGTAGAGCGCCAAGGAATTTCATCGCTGACAGCGGTAAAAGATAAACATGTTATGGCGGTTTATCACAATTTCTATAATAATCCGATGAATATTTTTGCAATTGAGGCAATGGCCAAGTTTATGCACCCGCAGACTTTTGCAACTTTAGAGCCAGAGCAAAATTTGCAGGAATTCCTACGGCAGTTTACTGCGATTAAAACTGATGGAGTGTTTTGGATATCCCTCTGATTTAATGCCGTGTTGTATACAACACGGCTGAGGTTGCTGACGAAGCGGGATAAAAGCGTGGTTTTTCCCGCTTCGTGTTATCAGCCGAAAATCAATAAATTGATTTTCCTCGTTTATTTCAAAACCCCCTAACGACTGCCGCCAAACATGATATGTTTGTCAACAGTCTGTGCCGTGTTGTATACAATACGGCTTTTTTACAAAGTAAATCTTTCCACTAAATAATCAATAAATGCACGTGTTTTTGCAGCTAGTGAAATGGTACTTGGATAAAGTAATTGTATATTTTGTGTGGGGAGATTGTACTCAGGTAATATTCTGACCAAACGGCCTAATTGAATATCTTCATCGACCAACCACGAGGGGCAAATAGCTAACCCTAATGATGCGATTGTCATTTGATGGATAACCGCCGCAGAATTGGATTCATATTGGCTTTTAATGATGGGGAGTGCTTGTTTTTCACCTTGCTGATTTTGCAAAACATATTGAGTATCTTGCCAATTTAATAACGAGTGTGTAATCCAAGGTACTTGGGCTAAATCCGCAATATGGTTGATTGGATATCTTTTGATAAATTGTGGTGATGCAACAATATAGATGGAGTATTCACCTATTTTTCGCGTTTTCAGTGAAGAACTTTTTAAGTTACCTAAACGTATTGCTAGGTCTAATTTTTCTGTCACTAAATCATCTAATGAAGAGTTAAAACTGTATTGTAATCGTAGTTTTGGGTAAAGGCGGCAAAACTCAGGTAGCAAAGGTAAAATATAACGCTGTCCAAATTCATTGGTTGATGAAAAACGTAATAACCCTGTCACACTGCTGCCTAAGTTTTGGCTTCTTTCAAAGGCTTCCTCGATATTTAATTGAATGCGTTTGAAGTCATCATAAAAATGCTTTCCTGCTTCTGTAAGCGCGATATTCCGCGTATTACGGGTCAATAAACTGACATTTAATTGACTTTCGAGCTGCTTGATATCAATGCTTACCATGGAACGGCTGAGCCCTAATATATCCGCTGCTTTGGTAAATGATCCGGAATCAACCACTTGAAGGAATGTCGCTATTTGCTTGAGATTTTTCTGCATAATTACAATGATTGTTTGTTTTTATTAAACAATGAGTTTAATCCTCTTGCATCGACAAAGGAAGGGGCTAACACTACTCTTTGTCGCCGGAGGTTGTTATGTCTTATCGATATAAAATTGCGACAATATTTTTGTTAGGGTTCTTTATTGATTGTATAAACATTTTTATGTCAGCAATTGCATTGCCTGATATTGCTCAAGTATTTTCAACCAGTCAATCAATGGTTGCTTGGGTAGCAAATAGTTATATTTTAGGTTTAGTATTAATTATGCCTATTAGTTTATGGCTAGCAGGGCGGTTTGGTAATCAAAAGCTATTATGTTTTTCTATGCTGTTATTCTCAATCAGCGCTTTATTGTGTGGTTTGAGTTATTCGATTTATAGTTTGATTTTTTGGCGGTTTATTCAAGGGATATCTGGAGGATTATTGATCCCTGTGGGTCAGGCGTTAGTTTTTGCCTTATTTCCAAATAAAGAACGTCATCGTATTTCCACTATGATTATGACAGTTGCGTTGATAGCCCCTGCGTTTTCACCTGCGCTAGGTGGAATGATCATTGATAGCCTATCTTGGCGTTGGGTGTTTTATGCGAATTTGCCTTTTTCATTACTCGCTGCGGCTTTGGCGTGGTTATGGATTAATAATAGTGAACGACAGCGAAGGGAAAAACCAGATGTATTCGGTTTACTGCTAGTGACTGTCAGCTTGCTGTTGTTATTGTTATCATTTTCTCTTTATAACGATTATCACAACTTATCGCTAGCTATAGGAAGTCTATTTTTATCCGCAATTATCTTTGCTTTTTATATTAAGTATGCGCAGAAATGTGCAGCGCCCATTTTAAACTTTCAGCTATTGCGCAATAGTAATTTACGTAATGCTTTTATTGTCTATTACGCGGTTCCGGGGGTATTTACTGGAGTTAATTTACTCAATATTTTTAACTTGCAAACTAATTTGCATTTTAATGCAGGCCAGACAGGTATGTTCATGTTGCTATATGCGGCTGGCGCATTAGTTTCTATGGTGAGTGGTGGTTATTTATATCATCATATTGGTAAAAAGCGTTTATTTTTCATTGGAATATTACTACATAGTATAGGGATAGCGCTGTTATTTACTGTCTCTAGCCGTACTGATCTTATTCAACTGGTTATTGCTTATTTACTAATGGGAGCAGGTGGTGGAATAGCCGCTAATACCGCGCAGATTAGTTCATTGTTGGATTTTTCGGGTAAAGATTTATTGCAGGGCAGTGTGTTATGGAATATCAATCGGCAAGTCGCTTTTAGTGTCGGCACCGTAGTGCTGATTTCCATTTTCAGTCTAGTGAGTGCACAGAGTGATTTACTTCGTTATCAGTACACCTTTTTTATTGCAGCAATACTGAGTTTGTTGTCGTTAATTTTTATTCTTAGAGAGAAAAGCGCATGAGTAATATGAATAAAGCAGTTCAAAGTGTTATCGAGTTGCATGAGTTAATTGAAAATGTTTTTACGGGTCATAAGCCTGATGATCTAAATAAGCTATTAGAGAGCTTCGATAGCAACTTTAAAATGGTTACTATGGGCGGTGATTGTATAGGATTGGCGCAGGTAAATGCATTGTTCAGTAATAATATTGGAGCTAAGCCTTCTTTGAAGATCACCCCTGACAATATCGAACCTATTTTGGAAGTTGGTGAATATTGTTGGTTACAGTATCGTGAATTACATGAGTTAGATGATTCTCGATTGCTACGAACTTCTACGGTTTGTATTCGAATACAAGACGAGCAATGTTTCTGGACTTATTTGCATGAAACGCCAATAGTCAAAAAATAGTTTATTTATTAGTTGGTTAGGTTTTATTTCGTATGAAACTAGCCAACTATAACTTAATTACATCATTCACTTCTCTGCTCCCTTTCTGACTTTTTTGCTCTTTTTTCGATAAAAATCTGCCTTTGATAGCTTTGAACAAGGAAAATTTGTGATCGAGTTATTGTTTTAAATAAATACTTAACCGGTTAACCGGTTAAGTTGGCTTTTAGGGTTTACTGCAAAAAACATTGTTGTATGATGAAACTCATAAACTAATGCTGATCACATTGAAAAGTTAATAAGAGATTTTTAAATGCACCGTGCTAAGTACCAACTAATCAAAGATGAGTTACTAGAAGAGATAAATTCGGGTTTGTTTAAACCAGGGCAAAAATTCTATAGTGAATCAGAATTAAAAAGCCGTTATGGCGTGAGTACAGCGACAATTTTACGTGCGATTCAAGAGCTGGTAAATGAAGAGTATATTGTTCGTTATCAAGGAAAAGGATCTTTTGTTTCTAAAGCAAAACGTAATGAGAGAATTATTTTTTCTGAAACCGATAATCAGTTAGTGGGTATTCAATCGATTAAAATGGTTTCTTGCACGTTAGAAAATGAAACTGAAATTGTAGATAAGTTAAAAATTCAACAAGATGGGCAGTATTATAAAATTGTGAGAGCACGTTATAACAATAAAAAACCATTTGCTATTCAAGTTTCACATATTTGCTCTTCTTATATTAAAGATGAAAGTCTTTTAAAAAGCGGTTCTTATCAGTCTCTGTATGAATTATTAAGAGACAGTAATAACTTAGATATGTATTCAATGCCTTTTACACAAACTATTGATATTACAAAGGTGATACCACAACAGTTTAGTGATTATTTGCAATTAGCCGAAGATACCCCTGTGGTATTAATGAGACGTTTGACCTTAAATAATGATAAAGAGGTTATTGAATATGTTGAAACTTATAAAACAATTGATACATTTCACATTGAAATAAGAAATACCTAGAAGGAATATTTATGACAAGTATTCTACTGATTTCTCATGAAGGATACGCAAGTGGAACTAAAAAAGCTGTCGAACTGATATTAGGAGAACAAGATAATGTCGATTATCACGAATTAACCGGTGAGAAAGGCATTGAGATATTTAAAGACGAACTTAACATAAAAATTAATCAATTAATAAAAGATAAAAATAATCTAATTATTGTTTCTGATTTAAAGAATGGTACCCCTTACAACTGTGCATTATCAATAATTGCTAGTAATGATTTATGGGACTATACGCATTTATTTACAGGGATGAATTTAAATTTAATTCTAGAAATTATTATGGCTGATGAGGAAGTATTAAAAGAAGAATCTCAGAAACAAATTCTTTTAACAGCAAAAGAAGGCCTATTTCAAATGAATAAAAAAACATGGGATAAACAATGTAGTGAACAAGAGGAATAATTAAATGGAACATGTTCAGTTTTGGCAAATTATTCTTTTAACACTTTATTCTGGTTTTGCAATCTACGATGGAAACAATACAACATTAGGTTTAGTTAAGCCAAGTATGGCGGGTTTCTTTGCTGGCCTAATTATGGGGGATGTCACAACAGGTTTATTTATTGGCGGCACATTAAACTTGTTGGTTTTGGGTGTAGGTAACTTTGGTGGTGCATCCATACCTGATTATATGACTGGGGCGGTGCTAGGCACTACTTTCGCTATCATGAGTGGCGAAGGCGCTGAGTTCGGTGCAACTATTGCAGTACCTATTGGCTTATTGATGGTGCAATTGGATATTTTAGCGCGTTTTACTAATACCTTTATTCACCATAAAGCCGATTCGTTGATTGAACGCGGTAATATCAAACTGGCATCAAGAATGAACTTAGTTGGGCAGTTACCGATTTCTCTATCTCGCATGATACCGGTATTCCTTGCATTAGTTCTTGGTTCCGCATTTGTGAATAATGTTGTACAGCATGTTCCAGAGTCCATTATGAATGGATTAAAAGTCTCGGGAGGTATGTTACCTGCATTAGGTATTGCGATATTGATGCGTTACTTGCCAATTAAGAAAAATATATCATTCCTGATACTTGGATTCTTCTTAGCCGCCTATTTATCAGTACCTATCTTAGGTGCGGCAATAATCGGTTTAGCTGTCGCGATTTATATCTTTAATGCAGACAATCAAAAAGCTCAGCTAGCTCAAAAAACAAGTGGGGATATGGGTGATGAATAAATCAATTAAAAAAGTATTCTGGCGCTGGTTTTTATTTGGGCAATGTGGCTGGAACTATGAAAAAATGCAGGGTTTGGGTTATTTATACAGTATCTATCCTTTCTTAAAAGAAAAATATAAAGATCCCGAAGAATTAAAACAAGCAGCAAAAGTACACAGTCAGTTTTTCAATACTAATAATACGATGGCACCAGCAATTTTGGGTGTAGACCTCGCATTAGAAGAAAAGAAAGGCTTAGAAAGTAAAGATGCGATTGTCGGTGTCAAAACTGGTTTAATGGGTCCATTGGCAGGGATTGGTGATACGTTATTCTTTGTCATACCAACAACGATTATCGGTTCGATAGCTTCTTACATGGCATTACAGGGCAACCCAGCAGGATTATTACTATGGGTGATGTTCTTCTTTATTCGTTTACTGTTTATGCGCTATAGCATTGGTAAAGGTTACCAAGAAGGATTAAACCTATTAGGCTCTTTAACCAATAGTTTAAATAAAATTACTCGTGCAGCCAATATATTAGGGTTAACTGTTATTGGGGCATTAATACCTTCGGTAGTAAAAGCTAAGTTAGGTTTTGAATTCCATTATGGTGAAATTTCATTAAAGCTACAGGATGTCGCCAATCAATTAATGCCGGGATTAGTGCCATTACTCGTTGTTTTATTAACTTATTGGTTACTCGGTCTTAAAAGAATGAACTCTACGCGAGTGATATTTATTTTAATGTTTATTGGTGTGGTTGGTTATAACCTTAATATTCTTAGTTAATTAGGATGCTGTTATGAAAGGTATTGTACATATTCGCGTTGATGACCGCTTAATTCATGGGCAAGTTGCGACTCGTTGGGTCAGTCACTTTAATGCAAATCGTATTATGATCATTGATGATGCGGTTGCAGCCAACGATATTGAGAAAATGATGTTACGCAGTGCGGCACCAGATGGATGTAATACGTCGATTCTTGCTCGTGAAACGGCATTTAATAATATCAGCCAAGGTAATTATGAAAATCAAAAGGTGCTAATTTTAGTTAAAACACCTGAGATTGCTTTGCAGATGTTAAATAGTGGCTTAGCGGTTAAACAGCTAAATATCGGTAATATGTCGAACAAGGATGATAGAAAACAAATTAAGCGCTCAGTCAGTATTAGTGATAGCGAATTGGAGATTATTCGTGAGCTATTAGAAAGAGGGGTGAGTGTGACAGCACAAATGACCCCTGAAGAGCCTGATGCGGATATCAGTACTTTTCTTAAAGGGATGTAAGGTTGTTTTATGAGCGATAATCAAAAAAAGTATTATGAAAGTGTGATTAATACGCTTGAACGCGTGTATTTAACTCAGCAAAACACTATCGCTAAAGCGGCAGAAATTTTTGCACAATGTGTTCGTCAAAAAGGAGTTATTTACGGCTTTGGATCGGGGCACTCTTTTGCGGCGGCGGTGGAGCTTGCAGGTAGAGCAGGTGGCCTAGTTAATACACGTGCGATTGAACAATTCTATGGCCATATGGGATGGTTAGATTCAGTGGCTGGTACTGGCGATGTTTTTGCTAATTTAATTGATATTCGCCCCAATGATTGTTTTGTGATGGTTTCTAATTCAGGGACTAAGCCGTTACATATTGAGTTAGCAAAAAATATTAAAGATAAAGGTAATGATCTGATAGTGATTTCCAGTGGTATTTCATCGGTAGATCCTGTTGATGCAAACTTAGCGGGTATTAATGGCGTTGCCGATGTGGTGATTGATAATCATAGCCCAAAAGGGGATTGCACGATAAATATTGATAACGGAAAAATCATGACAGGGCCGGTCTCGTCGATGACTAATGCTTATATTGTTAATAGTATTGTGATCAAGTGCATTGATATTCTCTTGCTGGACGGCATTGAGCCACCTGTGATGAGAAGCATTAATCAACCGGGCGGTAAAGAATATAACCAAAGGTTATTAACTGAGTATCGTGAGCGGATATTTACAATCTAGGAGCGATTAATGTCTGATTACCCATTTATACATCATTTGCCAGCGCCATTAACTCAAGAAGAAATCGCTGATGAACTGAGTTTGCTGTGTAAAAAGCTAAAACAGAATATGGGAAAATTTTCTGAACAGTTCCCTTCTGCGTGTGCTCAAAATAATCAATATCGAATTAAAGGTAATGATGATTGGACGAATGGTTTTTGGACAGGGATGCAAGCCATTGCTTATGAATTCACGCTAGATGATGATTTTCTGAATGGTGTTCGTCGTAATATTGCCAGCTTTGAACAGCGATTAACAAACCATTTTATCCTTGATCACCATGATATCGGTTTTTTATACAGTTTATCTGCTGGCGCTTATAAGGAAATCATGGGCAATAGTGATGTTGATGCGATGATTGTTGCTGCTGCTGACGTCTTATTGGCTCGCTTTCACCAAGATGCTGGTTTTATTCAAGCATGGGGAAAGATGAATGAAGAGCAAGAGTATCGTTTGATTATTGATTCACTGATTAACTTACCTTTGCTGTTTACAGCGAGTCAGATAAGTGGTGATGATAAATATCAACAGGCAGCTAAACGGCATTTTAATCATGTGGTTCAGAATATTTTTCGTGATAACTACTCTAGTCATCACACTTACTATTTTGACCCTGAAACTAAATTACCGTCACACGGCCGCACCTTTCAGGGCTTCAGTGATAGTTCTTGTTGGGCCAGAGGGCAAGCGTGGGCGATCCTTGGTTTACCGCTAAATTGGCGCATCGGCAGCATTTGGCCCGATGGATCGTTATATGAGCGTATCTGTGATTATTTTTTTGCTCATTTACCTGAAGATGCCATTCCTTATTGGGATCTCAGTTTTACTGCGGCAGATCAGCAATCAAGGGATACATCAGCATTAGTTATCGTGATTTGTGGATTACTTGAAGCACAACGCTTCTTTCCACATAAAAATTACACAGTATTAGCAAGCCAATTATTAAATGCAGTAAAACAATTTGCATCAGCAAGCCATGATAAAGATTGTGAAGGTTTATTAAAACATGGTGTTTATGCATATAGCCATAATAAAGGGATAAATGAATGTAATTTATGGGGCGATTACTATTATATGGAAGCACTCTATCGATTATATAACCCGAATTGGAAAGGATATTGGTAATGAGTCATATTAATAACTATTTAAATATTGTAAAAGATAAACTGACATTTTTAGCTGAAGACCAACAACAAAATATAAATCAAGTTGCCAATAAACTTGCTGATGTTATCCGTCAAGGTGGTATTATTTATTTCTTTGGTTGTGGACACTCACATATTTTCGGTGAAGATGTATTTTATCGGGCGGGTGGGTTAGCACCTGTTAGACCAATTTTAATTGAGCCATTAATGCTTCATGAAGGCGCTGCTCGCTCATCTAAATTAGAAAAACAAAATAATTATATTTTACCTTATTTAGTTGATTATAAAATTACTGAAAAAGATGCATTAATTGTTATTTCAACATCGGGGATCAATCCTGTGCCGATTGATGTCGCACAGTGGGGCCGGCAGCATGGCGCTTATACCGTTGCCATTACTAGCTCTGTATACGCTGACACTTTTCAGTCTAAGCACACGTCAGGTCAGCATTTACGTGATTGTGCCGATCAGGTTATTGATAATAATGTTCCTATCGGTGATGCAGTATTAAAAGCCAGTGAGCAGGAACCTCCGTTTTCGCCGATTTCGTCCATGTTAGGTATTTTTCTTGTGCAAGGAATATTTGCTGAAGTGATATTTAATCTTAGTGAAGAACAGTGCAGTTTACCCATATTTTTAAGTGGTAATATTCCTGATTCAGATAAACATAATTTAGATTTAATTAATCAATATGGAGGGCGCATTCCTGAATTAATTAATGGTCTATAAAATAGTAAAACAAAATAATCAAAAATATTAATTGCTATATTCTAAATAATTCGAGATGCAGCTAGGCGACAAGTGAGCGAGTCGCTGGGAGCCTACATAAATAGGTGACTAGTGTGAGTGAACGTCGTCAATAACGCCGCAACTTGAAGTATGACGAGTATATTTATGCAATAGGATAATCTATTGCTAATAATTCTAATAAGTTTAATTCGATGGTGAAATCCATGTTAAAACCTACACTAAAAAACACAGCATTTAAAAAATCGATTTTATTCTTAGTATTAATGGGTGTTATACAGTCAGCCAACGCCGATGGGAAATTAATTGCTACTAATGAATCAAATGATTCTGATTTTTATCGTGCTATTTATACTGATGCTTCACTTGATGTTAATTCAAATCTTTATGTCAGATATCGAGCGGTTAAAAGTAAAAATACAGGAAATTATGGTTTAGGGGCTGGGGGAATTAAAAACCAAACTGCCTTATTAGCCCTTAATTATAAATCAGGTTATTACAAAGATGTGATTGGTTTTGATTTTTGGGGCGGAGCCAATATTAAATTAGGTAATACTGTTGGGCAATCGGAAATTCTTTATTACAACTATAGTTGTAATGGTGATGGGCAATTTTCACCTTGTGAAGAGTCAAGCGCGAGTGTGTCAACGGCAGCGGTAAAATTGAAATATGGTAATGATATTGCCAAATTCAAAATGTCAGCGGGGTTTACCCCGATAAATTCAGGAACGATAAAAAGTAGTTGGGGGCTAAACCCTCACTCTTATCGCGGTTTTGACAGTGCATTATCGATTGATAATTTCACATTAACTTATGCATGGGCTGATAGATTTAAAAACGATTGGAGTCGTGATTTTAAACCGATGACCACAACATGGCATCAAAATAATGCCGCTGGCCTTAATGATAATGGCAACATTATTAAAAAAGGTCATGTGATTGACTATATTCACACTGTCGGTGCGGTGTATGACTTTGGTCATGCGAAGATAGATGCGGGCTATGGTGAAGGTAAAGACTATCGTCGCAACTGGCAATTACAGTTGGAACGTTCAGATAATTTATCTACAGACACTTCATTGCAGACTAAAGTTTTTTATCAAGGTGCTCGGTATATTGATGGTATCGCCCCTGTTCAATCACCAAAGACCGAATATTACGTCAGTGCAGGGCTGAATTTAAAACATAAAAATACCACTTGGTCTTTAGGTTATAGCCAAAACTATGCACCACAAACGGCTGATTATAATTTTAGATTAACACCGTGGGCGAACTCCGATAAGCGTGACTACCAAGCCACGCTTTCACAATTGGAAGACTATAATGCATCAGGTACCCATGCGGTAAGACTCGGCGTTACCCATAATTTTGCAGATTATAACCTGCCTGAATTTACGATGGGCTTAGCAGGAACCTATGGTTGGCATGTGGTTTCTGATACCAGCAAAATAAACTCACAACGCGATTATGACGGCAAGATGCGCTCACTTGATTTATTAATGCGTTATAACGTCGAAAGCGGTGCCGCAAAAGGTTTGTCAGTCACCTTGTTACCTGCGTTATTAAGAACAACAGAGACAAATTATAAAACTTCACGTAATGACGTGAAATTTATCGTCGGCTATAGCGTCAATATTTTTTAAGAATAAGCGCTTAATAGCAAATTAAATTGGGGGAAATAATGAATATGGATTTATTCAGTTTAACCGGCAAAACTGCCATCGTCACTGGCTGTAATACAGGTTTAGGGCAGGCAATTGCCCTAGGACTCGCGAAGGCGGGATGCAATATTTTAGGGGTAAACCGTTCATTACCCGTTGAAACACAGCAACAAGTGGAAGCGGTCGGCCGAAAATTTGTCAATGTAGAAGCCGATCTGACAAAGACCGAATGTATTCCACATATTATTGAACGTGCTGTTAGTGAATTTAAGCATATTGATATTCTTGTAAATAATGCAGGCATTATTCGCCGTGAAGATGCAATTAATTTCACTGAAGAGGATTGGGATGATGTGATGAATGTGAATTTAAAGTCAGTATTCTTTTTATCACAAGCCGTCGCCAAACAATTTATTACTCAAAACTCAGGCGGCAAAATTATTAATATTGCCTCTATGTTGTCATTTCAAGGTGGTATTCGTGTGCCATCTTATACGGCATCGAAAAGCGGTGTATTAGGGATCACTCGTTTATTAGCCAACGAATGGGCTAAATATAATATTAACGTTAATGCCATCGCTCCCGGTTATTTCGCAACGAATAATACAGCGGCTTTGCGTGCAGATGAAAAACGTAATCAAGAAATTGTTGATCGTATTCCAGCAGGGCGTTGGGGAACACCGGATGATTTAGCGGGGCCATGTGTATTTTTAGCTTCAGAAGCCGCCAATTACATTCACGGTTATACGATAGCGGTGGATGGTGGGTGGTTGGCTCGCTAATTCCCTCGTCATACTTCGAGTTATCACGTTGTTGGCTGCATTCGGATATCCTCATTTGCCGCCTAGATATAACTCGAATTATTTAGAGGGAAGTGAGGTGAAGGATATTTAGTAAAACTATTGAGCGGTCGATTATTTTTAGATTTTTAATTTAACTAAAAATTGAATCAGTATGTAGCATTTGCCAGTAAATAAACTGGCACAATAAATGACGATAGGAGTCACAATGAAAATTGCATTAATGATGGAAAATAGCCAAGCGGCAAAAAACGCGGTTATTTTTAACGAGCTGAATACCGTTAGCTCCTCATTAGGCCACCAAGCATTCAACGTGGGCATGAAAGATGAACATGACCACCATTTGACTTATATCCATCTTGGGATCATGGCAAGTTTATTACTTAACTCGAAAGCGGTGGATTTTGTTGTTGCAGGTTGTGGAACAGGGCAGGGCGCTTTAATGTCGCTTAATTTACATCCAGGCGTGGTTTGTGGTTACTGTTTAGAGCCTTCAGATGCTTTTTTGTTTAATCAAATCAATAACGGTAATGCGATTTCAATGGCATTTGCGAAAGGCTATGGCTGGGGGGCAGAGCTTAATGTTCGCTATATTTTTGAGAAAGCATTCACGGGTGAACGTGGCCAAGGCTATCCTCTTGAGCGCGCAGAGCCGCAACGCTGTAATGCCGCGATTTTAAATGAAGTGAAAGCGGCCATTGTCAAAGAAAACTATTTAGATACGCTGCGTGCTATGGATCAAAGTTTAGTGAAAACAGCAGTTATGGGCAGTCAGTTCCAAGAGTGCTTTTTTGCCCATTGCCAAAATGAAGAAATCGCAGCATATGTACGTTCTCTGATTGTGACGTAATATACGCGTGTGCTTCGAATAATACGGTTGTTGACTATAATTTGCATTATCATAGATTATAGTCATATCTGCATTTTCAAAATGGAATGTTTAATTGTGTAGAGATCCCTTCTTCATTAAGGTCAGCATAGCCTAGATTATCTGTTTTGCACTATAAAGGTTACTTAATATGCAGTTCTAGGTAACCTTTTTATTTTTATATCTAGTGATTTTTCTAGAGGTTTCTACTATCCATTTGATTAGTATTGATTTTATTTTTTTTGGGGTGTTATTTAATCATTGTTTTTCAAGATAAGTTATAATTTTACCCTTTTTTAAAGGGTTAGTGATTGCAGTCTAACATGTGAGTATGTTAGTTTTTAGGTGTGCGGATGTAAAGTAGCTCTATATTTTTTCTTTTCAATATTAATGGTAAGCTTAGCACATTGGGGATAGGTACTGTATATCATTAGAAATGAGAATAGATATGAGAATTACGACTAATATTAAAAATGATTCCACGAATAGTGATGTAGCTATAAGTATTGACAAGTTTTTCCAATTTATTATTGTTGGAGACATTATTGATGGAGAGTGCGATGTCATCATTTATAATGCAATAGCATTTCATTACAATGAAACAGTTAATAACTCTAAACTTATTGTTGGGTTTAATATTAATGATGATGATGATGTTGAGTTACAACATAAAGACATGTCATTCTTTTATAAAGATGAAGCGATTATTAAACAGTTTTGGGGGAAAAACTCCAAATTTTCAAAATCATATAAAGAATTAATTGAAGAGCTATTTAAGGAAAAAGATAATGGTTTTAGTGGTGAATTAAATGATGCTGATAATATTAATAAGATAATTGATTGTTTTAATGATTCGAGTAAGACTTCTGGTGCTCTTTATATTACTGAAAAAAAAGATGTTATTAAAGATATAATCATATTTCCATTATCAATAGGTGAGTCAACTCACGATGTGGTTTTATGTGATATTTTTGAAAAGCTAAATAATGATTTAAAGTGCGCTGCCTCCAATGGTTATTGGTTTAAAACAAAATTTAAACATAAAATAGAAAATAACCATCAAGGGTTTAAAATAAAAGCATCAATATCATTGGATAATGCGAAATTTAAATCGCCTGATTTTAAAATATATATTCAAACGAACGAAAAATATGACATTAAATATAATGAATCATCAATTGATGGTAAAGTGGTACATATAGAAAAAGTTTACTCTCAAAATAGCTTGAATTATTTTAAAGAATGGATATATGATGGAATTAATAAGTCTTCATTGTTTAGACTTAATAATAATAATGAAATTGATAAGGAAATAAATGAAAATATTGTTAAGTTTAACTCATCCATTCAATTTGAGGATATTTTTGCATCTCGAAGAAGAGAGATAAATATATTGATTTTTAGTATTATACTATCTCTTATTTGTTCTATAGGCTTAGATGTAACTAGGCAAGATAAAATTGTATTTGGAAATATCTTTCCAAGAGGATTTAACTTGAGTTTAGACGCATTATGGCTGATTGCATGTTTATCCTTAGCTGTTAAAGTTTTTTTCTATAAAATATCTAAAGTTAAATTAATTGTCAAATTGTTATTGTTTTGTCCTGCTTTTATATGGTTTTCAGTTTATTTTTTATTTTCATTTAATGATGAACGTTATACGTGCAATGATTTTACTTATGGCGATAGTTTATTATGCCTAGGATACTTACAAAAAAAATTATTTCTTTCTGATATTATTATTTTTGGCACTATTCTATTTTTAATGGTTCTTAATTTTTTTAAGTCATCATGGGTTTTTAAATTAAAGTATAGTAAAAAACTAATGAATAAAATATTTGGTGAATAGTATGGAAATATTTAATAATTTATTATATGTGAAAAATCCTTTAGGGGATATAATTATGTACAATGATAAGCCATACTATCGGTATATGGATAAAATTTACATACCAAATCCACCTAGCGAGCTGAATGATATTGATGTCAGTAGTTTATCTGAAATAAGGATAAAACTGAATGGTGATGTTATTGATTACGACTATACTAAGTCAATAATAAAATATTTGATCGTTAAATCCGATATTAAAGATTTTGACAGTATTATAGATTTTGGTTGTGGTGGAGGAATTTCTGCTGATGTAATTAAATCAATGGATATAAAATTGTCATCTATAACTGGATTGGATTTGTGCCCACTTGCAATAAAGACAGCTATTAATAATTATAGAGAAAAACTGCTTATTGGAGAGGCTAGTTTTTTCGGAAATAATAGTAAAATTAATAAAGATGATGAGAGTATTGATGCGATAATATCTAGTTTTGTGATGCATTTTAATATTTATGATTCACAAATAAATGAATTGTACCGAGTATTAAAGAAGGAAGGAAAGATTGTATATAATGATTATGTATACTATAAATATCCAGGTCATTCAAAAAAAATAATTAAAAAATTAGAGCTTGCTGGTTTTAGCGTAACCAAATATGTTGAGGAATTTAAAATTCCTTCCGAGAATTTAATAAAAAAACATCTAATAGTAACTGCGATAAAATAATAAAACCCTCCTTAACTAAGGAGGGCTATTTTATTAAATTTAATATTTTACATTAGATTTGGTGAATTATTTTTAGTAGCCAATTGTACATATCTTATTTTAGCTAACGTATAAATATGTTCCAGTAAGAAGTACCTATAGAATAAAATTGACCGTCGGTCGGTCGTAATTTATGATGCCTACATCATGGAACATGAAGGCAATAAAAATGAAACGTATTTTTTTGATTACCGCGGCCTGCCTAGGCACTTTTATGGCAACGTTGGATATCAGTATTGTTAATGTCGCATTACCTGCGATCCAAAAAGATCTCAATGCGGATATGGGGATGCTACAGTGGATTATTGACTCCTATGCATTGTGCTTATCCGCTCTGATCCTCTCTGTCGGACCTATTAGTGATCGCTATGGGCGTAAGAAAATTTGGTTATGTGGGATCGCTGTCTTTGTTGTTGGTTCAGCGATTTGTGCATTGGCAAATACCCCCCAAGTACTGATTTTAGGACGGATTATTCAAGGGATCGCTGCCGCGGCATTAATCCCCGGAGCGTTGTCGATCATCACACAAGCATTCAGTAATGATATTGAGCGAATAAAAATTATTGGTATATGGTCTGCGGTAAGTGCATTGTCGTTGATTATCGGTCCGATATTAGGTGGCTTTTTGGTTGATATATTGGATTGGCCAACTATTTTTCTGATCAATATTCCTTTAGGGATTGTGACATTAGTATTAGGTGGCTTGGGTATTTCTGAGAGTGCAGATCCTGATAAAGCGGCGTTTGACCCTTTAGGGCAGATTTTGAGTATCATTATGCTAGGTAGCATCACCTTTGGCTTAATTGAGGCGGGCGAATTTGGCTGGACAAGCTTTATCACTCTAGGTGGGATGGGGCTTGGTTTATTGGCTCTTATTGGTTTTATTATTATAGAAACAAAGGTAGAGCGCCCATTATTCCCTATTTTTTTATTTAAAACTAATCGGTTTTTCTTTCAATACAACATGGCTTCTTTTGCGTTAGGTTTTGCGACCTATAGCAATGTGTTCTTTATTGCTTTATTTTTACAAAAGGGACAAGGGTGGGGCGCCTTTGAAGCTGGATTACGCATGGCGCCTGAGTTTGTGGCTATGGCTCTATTTTCATTTTCTTTTGGCCGTCTTTCAGGTTTTATCAGTGTTCGTCACTTAATGATGTTTGGTTTTGTGTTGATTGCAGCTGCTTCGATTGTTCTTGGTTATGTATCGACAGATACTGCTTATTTACCGATCGCAGTGACTTTATTTGTGCTTGGTACAGGAATGGGGATGTCCACCCCTGCAATAGGCGCTCTGATTATGGGGAGTGTTGATAAAGCGTACTCAGGGATTGCTTCCGCAGTAATGAATGCGCTCAGGCAAACAGGGATGACGTTAGGAATTGCGTTGCTAGGTACTTTAATGACACATCGTGCTGTGAGCCAATTAATTGACGATCAATCGCTTGTTTCAATATTACCAAATCAAGATTTTAGTCAATTAATTAACGATGCTTCGCTGATAACACAACCTTATATAGAACACGCAGTACGCTGTGCATTTACATCTGGTTTTAATGTCGCGATGTTGGGAGGGGCAGTAGCGATTGGTTTAACGTTATTGCTGATGGTAAAACGTGGGAAGGTGAGTCGAGCTTAAATACACAAACACCTGCCGAAGCAGGTGTTTTAGACTACTGACAAACGTATTTTGTTTGTCGACAGGCACTATGACTTACTCATCAAGGAAGCTGCGTAACACTTCTGAGCGGCTTGGGTGACGCAATTTACGTAATGCTTTAGCTTCGATCTGACGAATACGCTCACGCGTAACATCGAACTGTTTACCCACTTCCTCTAAGGTGTGGTCAGTGTTCATATCGATACCAAAACGCATACGCAGTACTTTTGCTTCACGCGCGGTTAGACCGGCTAAGACTTCATGAGTTGCTGAACGCAGGCTCTCTGAAGTGGCTGAGTCTAATGGTAGCTCTAAAGTGGTATCTTCAATGAAGTCGCCCAGATGTGAATCTTCATCATCACCGATTGGGGTTTCCATTGAGATTGGTTCTTTAGCGATTTTCAGTACTTTACGGATCTTATCTTCCGGCATTAGCATGCGTTCCGCTAATTCTTCAGGTGAAGGTTCACGGCCCATTTCTTGCAGCATTTGACGAGAGATACGGTTCAGTTTGTTGATAGTTTCAATCATGTGAACCGGTATACGGATAGTACGAGCCTGATCCGCAATCGAACGCGTAATTGCCTGACGGATCCACCAAGTTGCATAAGTTGAGAATTTGTAACCACGGCGATATTCAAACTTATCTACCGCTTTCATCAAACCAATGTTACCTTCTTGGATCAGGTCAAGGAACTGCAAGCCACGGTTGGTGTATTTCTTCGCAATCGAAATAACCAGACGTAAGTTTGCTTCAACCATCTCTTTTTTCGCACGGCGAGCTTTCGCTTCACCGATAGACATACGACGGTTGATATCTTTGACTTGCTCAATGGTTAAGCCAGTTTCTTCTTCGATTTGACGGAGCCTTTGTAGGCAACGCAGAATTTCTTCTTCAACATCTAACAGTTTTTCAGACCATGGCTTGTTCATCGCTTTAGCTGCGGTTAACCAAGTCTCGCTAGTTTCATTACCACTAAACAGGGTGATAAAGTTTTTCTTCGGCATTTTGCACTGTTCAACACACAGTTTCATGATGGTACGTTCTTGGAAACGAACTCTGTCCATCATTTCACGCATGTTATTGACCAGATAGTCAAACTGCTTAGGCACTAAACGGAACTGTTTGAAGACTTCTGAAAGTTCTTCAATAGCAACAGCTGTTTGGGCATTGCTGCGGCCAAACTGTTTAATGTGTTGACGAGTTTTTTCGTACTGCACGCGCAGTTCGCTGAATTTTTCACGGGCTAATTCAGGATCGATGCTGTTATCGTCATCGCTATCGCTGTCATCGCCGTCTTCATCGTCTTCATCTTCATCATCGTCTTTATCTAACTCTTCTTGAGGAAGCTCTGAACCAACGTGAGTTGCAGTTGGTGCTAAATCTTCTTCAGCGTTAGGATCGACGAAACCAGTAATTAGGTCAGATAGGCGGCTTTCGCCAGCTTCTACGCGATCATACTGTTCAAGTAAGTAGGTAATGGCTTCAGGGTATTCTGCAACAGAACACTGGACTTGGTTGATGCCATCTTCGATACGTTTTGCAATGTCGATCTCACCTTCACGGGTTAAGAGTTCGACGGTGCCCATTTCACGCATATACATGCGCACAGGGTCAGTAGTACGACCAATTTCACTTTCAACACTGGATAGAACTTGTGCAGCGGCTTCTGCTGCGTCTTCGTCCGTATCGGAAGTGGTTTCAGCGAGTATCAAATCATCGGCGTCAGGTGCTTCTTCCATGACCTGGATGCCCATGTCATTAATCATTTGGATGATATCTTCAATCTGATCTGAATCGACGATATCTTCCGGCAGATGGTCGTTGACCTCAGCATAGGTTAAGTAACCTTGCTCTTTACCCTTGGTTACGAGTAGCTTAAGCTGCGACTGCGGGTTTTGCTCCATAAGACGGTATCCACACTTCTGAGTATTTAGATTGGTGTCGGTCGGCGAAACAATCGGCCAACAAGAACATTCAAAGGAGTTTTTTTATTTTGTTATGCTACGCTCCTTTAATTTCGTAGCAGTTTACAGGCATTTGCCTTTGGTAAATCGGCACTTAAGCCGTTTGGTATTCTTTATGTTTTCACACGGGAAAGCGTGATCAAGCGGACTTCTGCGCGCTCTTCAGGGGTCAGCCCTTCCGTTCGTTCTTTCGCTATCAAATAGTCGAAACGCTCATCAAGCGCGCTATTAAACAGATGGTTTAACGCATCTTTAAATGTTTTTTCCGCGATCTCCTCTATCTCTATATCGTTCCAAGTTGCCAGTTTTTCAAGTTGATTAGCAAATTTATTGTCACGATACAGCTCAAGTAACTGCCCAGTTGTTAATCCAGGGTTGGAACGGCAAACATCTACCAGCTCCTGAAAAAGAGAAAGCCCCGGCATTTGGATATGGGCAATTCCCTCTAATGAGGGAACGAACTCAGAGAAGTTCGGATTTTGTACCAACAAAGCGATTAAAATACGCATTGTGGTTGGCTTTAATTTTGGCGCTTGGTAACTTACCGGTTCAGTACTCTCTCTATCAATCATAGCAAGAACCTGAGAAATATCCGGTATACCGATAAAATTTCCTAGCTCTTGAGCCATATAAAGGCGCAATGTTTCACCAGGTATTTGTTTTATCAAAGGGATCGCCAGCTTACTAAATTTTGCGCGTCCCTCCTGCGTTTTTAGATCAACCTGAGGCACGAGCGAGTCAAACAGAAATGAAGATAATGTTTGTGCATCATTCATTCTCAACTCAAATGCATCTTTGCCTTCTTTGCGGACTAAAGAATCAGGATCTTCGCCATCAGGTAAAAACATAAAACGCAATTGGCGACCATCAGTTAAATAAGGTAGGGCATGTTCAAGTGCCCGCCACGCAGCTTCTCTGCCTGCGCGGTCGCCATCATAACAACAAATAACAGTATCAGTTGAACGATAGAGCAACTGAATGTGTTCAGAAGTTGTTGAGGTACCCAGTGATGCCACCGCATAGCGAATGCCATATTGAGCCAATGCAACAACATCCATATAACCTTCAACAACCAACAATTTAGCAATTTCACTGCTATTTTGGGTTGCTTCATAAAGGCCAAATAATTGACGGCCTTTATGAAAAATATCCGTTTCTGGTGAGTTTAAGTATTTCGGTAACGCATCACCAAGAACACGACCACCAAACGCGATAACACGACCACGGCGATCCCGAATAGGGAACATGATTCGCTCTCTAAAGCGGTCATAAGTACGGCCGTTATCATTAGTCACCAACATACCTGCATCATCAAGCTGTTTGCGACTCTCTGGGTTTACAGCAAATTTTTTGAGCAGATTATCCCACCCCGCAGGGGCAAAACCGATTGAAAAATGCTCAATAATTTCTGTGCTTAAACCACGTTGGCTTAAATAATCTTTGGCTTTATTCGCCGATGGATGACTTAAGGCAGCGTGGTAAAACAGGTTTATTTTCTCCATCAATTGGTACAAATTTTGCCGTTGATGAAGTTCGATTTGACTGGTACCAGTCCCTGTTTCATAAGGAACATCGAGACCATGTAAGGCGGACAGTTCTTCGATGGCTTCGACAAAATCTAATTTGTCGTAATTCATCAAAAAATCAATCGCATTGCCATGAGCACCACAGCCAAAGCAGTAATAAAACTGCCTTTCACTATTCACCGTGAAAGAAGGTGTTTTTTCGTTATGGAACGGACAGCACGCGTGATGGTTTTTACCCTGTTTTTTTAACGGGACTTTTGCATCAACTAAATCGATGATGTCGGTTCTCGCTAACAAATCATTGATAAATGAACGCGGGATTCGTCCAGCCATAAGCCTCTTTTTCGCCTGTTGATGAACGATAATAAGCCGCGCTTCCCTCAGGAAAGCACGGCCTTTAACTGCTTACTAGTACTGCCTGCTATGATTGCGGTAGGCACCGCGACCAATTAGTACAGACGAGTACGGCGTGCGTTTTCGCGAGCCAGTTTCTTAGCGTGACGCTTAACAGCAGATGCTTTAGCGCGTTTACGCTCAGTCGTTGGTTTTTCATAGAATTCACGACGACGAACTTCAGCTAAGACTCCTGCTTTTTCACAGGAACGTTTGAAACGACGCAGTGCAACGTCGAATGGCTCGTTTTCACGTACTTTAATTACCGGCATGTGCCTCTCACCTCAATAGAAATCGGGTTGTTGCTGGCTTTATTCAACCAGCCGTCATTTAAAATGGTGCGGAATTTTACTTCAATGAGTACGGGTTTGTAAAGTGCCGTATAAAATTGAAACACACAAGATTACCAATTGGTTGTTTTGTTTGAACAATCGTTTGTTCCCGCTTGCTCCAAAACACAACCAAATTTAAGTAATAATGAAATTAGCCACACGAAATTTATTACAGGGTGCTGATTATAGACTATACAACAGGAAAAGTCAGCCTTTTGGCATCATAAATTATACGATCAGCTGAATTTAATGGTAGACTTTGGCTTAT
Source organism: Providencia sp. 2023EL-00965 (assembly GCF_033550225.1). Taxonomy (NCBI): domain Bacteria; kingdom Pseudomonadati; phylum Pseudomonadota; class Gammaproteobacteria; order Enterobacterales; family Morganellaceae; genus Providencia; species Providencia sp. 2023EL-00965. The sequence continues at coordinate 216,798 of NZ_JAWUEH010000003.1, forward strand.
GCAACAAACAAGGGTAGTGCAATGCGCGTTTTAGGTATCGAAACATCTTGCGATGAAACCGGGATCGCAATTTATGATGATAAGGCCGGTCTATTAGCCAATCAACTCTATAGCCAAATAAAAGTTCATGCAGATTACGGCGGTGTCGTACCTGAATTAGCTTCTCGCGACCATATTCGTAAAACAGTGCCCTTGATTCAAGCGGCGCTCAAAGAAGCGAATTTAACCAGTGCAGATATCGATGCGGTTGCGTATACCGCCGGACCGGGGCTGGTTGGCGCATTAATGGTTGGTGCGACTGTTGGGCGCTCATTAGCCTTTGCATGGGGAGTGCCAGCGGTTGCTGTCCATCACATGGAAGGGCATTTATTAGCACCGATGCTTGAGGAAAAAAGTCCTGAATTTCCGTTTGTTGCTTTATTAGTCTCAGGCGGCCATACCCAGCTGATCAGCGTCACAGGGATCGGTGAATATCAATTGCTTGGTGAGTCTATTGATGATGCAGCGGGTGAAGCTTTCGATAAAACCGCTAAATTATTAGGGCTAGACTACCCAGGGGGGCCTGTCTTATCTCGCATGGCGCAACAGGGTACCGCAGGGCGTTTTGTTTTTCCTCGCCCAATGACAGATCGTCCGGGGCTGGATTTCAGCTTTTCAGGTTTAAAAACCTTTGCTGCGAATACGATCCGTGAAAATGCCGATGATGATCAAACTCGTGCTGATATTGCACGTGCATTTGAAGATGCGGTTGTCGATACTTTGGCTATCAAATGCAAACGAGCCTTAGAGCAAACAGGTTTTAAACGTTTGGTAATGGCTGGCGGGGTGAGCGCTAATCGTACACTGCGAGCTAAAATGGAAGAGGTTTTAAAACAGCGTGGTGGTGAAGTGTTCTATGCACGCCCTGAGTTTTGTACCGATAATGGTGCAATGATCGCTTTGGCGGGTTTGATCCGTTTAAAAGGTGGCTCAACAACAGGGTTAGGCGTTACGGTACGCCCTCGTTGGCCGCTAGCTGAATTACCGCCATTAGTGGAAACTGTATAATTCGTTTTTTGTTAAATCAGTGGTTTTGTGACATGCCACGAAACCACTGATATTTTCTATTGCTTAGTGCAAGATAGTAATTGCATCATCAAGTTGTACAGAGTGCTTTTTCACGATTTCAGATGCGTTAGCACTTTGCTCTACTAATATTGTATTCTTTTGTGCGATGGACTCGAGTTCGAAGACGGCTTGGGTAATTTCAGCTAACCCCGCAGCTTGTTCAGATGTCGCATGGCTAATGTGATTAATCAATTGAGTCACATTCTGTACCTGCTCCACCACCTTTTGTAAGGTATCTCCTGTAGAATGTACGTGTAGCTTACCTGAATGAACTTTGCTCTCACAATCATCAATTAGATCTCTAATATCATTAACGGCGCTAGCACTGCGGCTGGCGAGGCTACGTACCTCATCAGCGACGACCGCGAATCCTTTTCCTTGTTCGCCTGCTCGGGCGGCTTCAACGGCAGCATTAAGTGCTAATATATTGGTTTGAAAAGCAATATTTTTGATTACATCGGTAATTGCATTAATTTTGTTGGTGCTAAGAACGATTTCATCCATGGTGTGTACCACATTTTCCATTGCTTCAGCGGCGTGTAGGGCTGTACCGCTGGTTTCACTGGACAGTTTATCTGCACGAAGGGTGTTTTCGGCGTTCATTTGCACCGAAACAGACATTTGGTTCATGGTGGCAACGGTTTGTTGGACATAACCAACCGTTTTTTGAGTATGTTGTTCTAATTCATCACAATCTTGCACTAGTAACTCGCTTTCTTTGTGGACATTACCGATTTGGCAAGACACATCGTTAGTGAGCCAACGACAAACTAATCCTAGCTGTCCGATAGAACGTAACATCAAGCCAACTTCATCGACACGGTTAAGATGTGAAATGCTATGGCATTGCCCTCTGGCAACATCCAGTGCTTGTTTAGCGACGCCTTCAAGCGGTTTAGCAATGATCCGTTCGAATAAGAAGTCACCGAAAGATAGGGTGATAAAGGCCGTTAGCGCTGAGCGCAGAAGTGTCATTCCTTGCAGGCCGGATAAAATTGCCATCCCTATCCAACCGATAAATAGCAGGATCACCAATAAGCGAATTCGCCAACGAATAGAGAGCGTGGGGTATTGGCCAAACCAATGTTTTGGCATGACTAAGCCCTTGTGTAACTTATAATGACTGCGATTTTCATTCAGTGATTGGTAAAGAGGCTCTGCGGCAGCAATTTCTTGGCGGGTGGCTTTAGTACGAATTGACATATAGCCTGTAATGACGCCTTGTCGCATCATCGGGCAAATGTTGGCTCTAACCCAGTAGTGATCGCCATTTTTACGCCGATTTTTGACGATCCCCGTCCATGGCTGGCCGTTTTTTAGGGTACTCCACATATCAGCAAAGGCGGCTTTTGGCATATCAGGGTGACGAATAATTTTATGTGGCTGATAAAGCAATTCTTCGAGTGAATAACCACTGACTTGGATAAAGGCGTCGTTAGCGTGAGTGATGTTACCATCTAAATCACTGGTGGTCATTAAAGTTGTATCATTGTTTAATTGATATTCGTTTTGTGTGGTAAACGGAACTTGGTTCATGTGTACACCATTATTATCGTTGAGTTTCTCAATGGTATACTTCGACTTATTTTAAATTTTCATTAGCTATTATTTTGAATTATTTGATGATTATCTAATTTTTACGTAATAACGCGTAGTAATAGCGCAAAATTTAATTAAAAAAGAGAACAATTATGGAAGGGAAGTAAAAAGGCTGCTTTTGAAGTGACTTGAGAACGTTAGGAGCTTCAATCACAGCCTGTGAATTTTAATCGTTTTGTTCCTGATCTTTTGCTTCTTGTGCAATTTCTTTCGCAGTTTTCTTCTTCTTATTTTTCAGTTTTTGCCAAATACGGCTTTCTTGGCCGCGCCATAGACGTTGAATATTACCATGGTGGCGAACCAGTATCAGACAGGAAAGCATCGCGACAGGGAAGGTGAATTCAGGCTTAAACCACCAAACATAGAACGGCGCTAAGAGAGCACCCACAATTGCGCCTAACGATGAATAACCACTGAGTAGAACAGTGAGTAGCCATGTTCCTGCAATTAGCCCCGAAAGATCCCAACCAATGGCTGCAATTGAACCGAATGCGGTAGCAACGCCTTTTCCGCCTTTAAAGCGAAAGAAAATTGGGTAAATATGGCCAAGACAGGCTGCAATCGCAACAAAGCCAAGATAGAATGGCGGGACTTTTAAGTAATAGGCTAGCCAAACAGGGATCATCCCTTTTAGGACATCGCAAATCAGTACTGAGGCTGCGGCTAATTTACCGCCAACGCGCAATACATTTGTTGCTCCGGGGTTGCCTGAGCCGTGTTGACGGGGGTCGGGTAATCTTGCCAGCCGGCAGATCAGTATGGCACTTGAAACTGAGCCACAAAGGTAGGCAAAGATTATCATGCCAAGCGCGGTTGCACTCATAGCTAACTCCAAAACAGTTAGGGTATTTATTTCACTTCTTGGATAATACGCATATTTTCCAAAAAGTGGTATCAATTCAGCACACAAACGAGAAAATGACGTGATGGATATCGTATTTATTGAACAATTATCAGTCATCACCACCATAGGTGCATATGACTGGGAACAACAAATTGAGCAGAAATTGGTGTTCGATATCGAAATGGGTTGGGATAACAAACGAGCATCAAAGAGCGATAATGTCATCGATTGTCTCGATTACGCGCAAATTAGCCAAGCCATCGTTAGCCATGTTAGCAACAATAAGTTTGCTTTAGTAGAACGTGTCGCTGAGGAAGTGGCTCAAATTATATTAAATGATTTTAATTGCCCGTGGGTACGGATCAAATTGTCAAAACCGGGGGCAGTTGCACAGGCGATAAGCGTTGGAGTGGTTATCGAAAGAGGTTGTAAAACAGAATAAGAACAATGGCGGTATCACGATAACACCGCCATTTATATTCACTCGTTATGTTCCACGTTGTGGCGTATTGCGTTGAACTATGGTCGCTAGTCTTGCGGTGAGCTAATACTTCTAACCATTCGTTAGCGGTACTTCGCATGAGTTAAAGTATCGATAATAGCGTTTGCAGCTGACGCCACTGTTCAATTTTTTCAATACGTTGGTATGTGAGTTGTTCACGGATTTGTGGTCCTTGAAAACCTTGCTCTATGATTGGTTTGACACTAACGGCTTGAGCCTCTTTGAATGCTTCACGTAAAAATTCACCTTGTGGATACGGTTGCTGTTCAAGTCCCGTTCGTCCACGTGCATCAGCCTCGCTGATGACGCTAAGTTGTTCAATGCGCTCAGGTTTACGCCAACTATCAAGTCCATCAAATAGCTGAATGATTTCTGTCGCACTTAAGCGGTTGATGACATGGATCTGGTCATGAAAACGTGCGGCTAGGCGTGCCAGTTCGCGTGTGCTATTGGGGATTTTGAATCGATCACACAGATTTTCAATTAAACCGATGCCCATTTCACCATGATTTGGATGACTCGGCCAAACTTCCTTGGGTGTTAGTGCTTTACCAACATCATGGCACAGTACGGCAAAACGAATATCAACATCTGTTGATAATTGCGCCGCCATTTGTAGTGCCATCATTGTATGAACCCCTGTATCTATTTCAGGGTGCCATTTTTCTGGGGCGGGTACACCAAATAAATTGTTTATTTCAGGAAATAGCAGTGCAAGTGCACCACATTGGCGTAAAACCTCGAAATAAACGTGTGGGCTGGTGGATTGTAAGGCTTTTTCCGTTTCGGCCCACACACGCTCCGCGGTAAGGTGATTTAACTCGCCTGATGCTGTCATTGATTGCATCAGCGATAGCGTCTCAGGCGCAATTTGGAACCCTTGTGCAGCAAAACGCGCAGCAAAGCGAGCTACTCGTAAAATCCGCAACGGATCTTCGGCAAATGCATCAGAAACATGGCGTAAAATGCGTGCGTTTAAATCATCCACACCATGATAGGGATCGGTGAGTTGCCCTTGCTGATCTTTCGCAATCGCATTAATGGTCAGATCACGACGTAATAGATCATCTTCTATGGTAACGTCAGGCGCAGCGTAGCAGCTAAACCCTGTATAACCCGAGCCAGTTTTACGTTCGGTTCTGGCTAATGCATATTCTTCATGGGTTTTTGGGTGTAGAAATACAGGGAAATCTTTCCCTACTTGCTGGTAGCCTTGTGCCAGCATCGCTTCAGGCGTAGAGCCGACAACGACATAATCGCGATCAGAAACAGGCAGGCCAAGCAGTTCGTCACGTACCGCTCCACCTACCAGATATATTTTCATCATTAATACTTAGCTCATCCAACGGTCATTACGTTTTTTGCGACGAGGAATGATATGCGGCAGGATCAAACCAAAGATCAAACCTGCACCAGCGACTCCACCACCATACATAAACCATTGTAGAATGAGCTCACGACGGCGATCGTCTAAGTTAACTTCCGCGATTTCCAGTTTTTTACCTGATTTAATTAATTCGTTTTTCAGCTTTTCATTTTCAGCTTTTAACTGTTTAACTACGTTGTCATTATCTGCGACACGTTGCTGCATATCTGCTGTACGCGTGTTCCACGTATTATCGATATTTTCCAGTTGCTGACGCAGCTTTTGGTTTTCGGCTTCTAGCTGAGGGATCCGCGTTTTCATACTCGGGATGTTGCTGAGTTGTTCGGTAGGTAGCCAAACGGTACGGCCTCGCTCATCTTTTACTTGAGCAAAATTACCATCCGTTGAGAGTAGCTCTACACTTTCTCCTGCATTGAGTGTGCCAACAATGCGATATTTTGTTCCTGGACCACTATGCACATAAGTTGATAATTCATCAGAAACATAACGTTTCTCGGCGGCAGCAGTGCCAATTGACAGGCTGAGTCCTATGATGGAAATGAGGAATAATGGTATTTTTCGCATGGTATTATTTTCTATTCTTTATATGGTGAATGAATGCAGCATACATATGTAGACTTACTCTAAAGAGTTCAGTGTGCGTGTGCAAATGTAAAACGAAAATGGGAACTCTCCTAAGAGGGGCTGTTCCTTGCATTTCTTGACATATACTCGTACTCGTTATATTTCAAGTGGCAGTACAGTTGAACGGCTTCACTCACTGCTATCACATTTCGCGTTATTAACAGTATAAACGTCTGAAATTAATCGAGCGAATAGAATTTTTGCTTTCAGTATAGTTTGTTTTCTCAGTCTACCCTGATAGGGGAAAATTGGGGTAATATGAGTGCAGAGAAATTATTAAATAAAGGAAATGTATGAGCCACCTTGAAGTCGAGCTTAAATTATCTGCTCAAACGACCGCGATAGAGGCAGTGCGCCAATCATTATCGACTCTTTCCCATCAGCACACCGAAGCTAAAAAACTGACTAACATCTATTTTGATACCGAAGAGCGTCAATTACGTCAGTGGGATATGGGGTTACGTATTCGTGGCTGTGATGGCCATTATGAAATGACGATAAAAACAGCGGGGCAAGTGATTGGTGGGTTGCATCAACGCCCTGAATATAATGTGGAAATTGCAACGCCAGAGCTCGATTTGGCGGCATTTCCAGTTGATATTTGGCCTGAAGGTACGGATGTACAGCAATTACAGTCGCAATTGCAAATTCTGTTTAGCACTCATTTTATGCGCGAAACATGGTTAGCCACTTTTGAAGACAGCGAAATCGAGATAGTTTTCGATCAGGGCGAAATTTCCGCGGGATCGCGTGATTTACCGATTCAAGAATTTGAGTTGGAGTTGAAAAAAGGTTTTGTGGCGGATGTATTGAATTTAGCCAAAAAACTTGCCGATATTGATGGATTACGCCTTTCATCATTGAGTAAGGCGGCCCGTGGTTATTCATTGATGCAGTCGGATAAAACGCCAGTGCAGCAGCCTGATGATATTTTTGATTATGAGCAACAGCCTATCGATCAAGCCTTGATGCATATGCAGAAATTGAGCCAGCAGCATGAAGCGTATTGGTTAGCGGATGGTGAAGGTGCACGCGAAGGGTTTGATGTTTTTTTGCGTTTTGTGCAGGCATTTTTAGTGCATTATCAAAACTCTGCACCACAATTTATTCAAGATATTCCATTAGAGCAGCTTCGTCATGATCTCGCAGATGAAACACGCACCGCGGAAACTTTTTGTTATAGCAGTTGTTGGTTGAAATGTAAGCTAGCTTTTACGCAGTGGCTAATTGCTTTGAAATATACTGATATTCATTAAGGTGTCGATATGCATCCTTTCTCGGAACTGCTTGAAAACCAAAAACAACGTGTTATCGCGCGATTTTCTGATCAGCAAAGTGAGTTACTGCCTTTGTTTGATACAGAACTCGCTGTGCTCAGCTCAAGTGATTTTGTGCTTAAACAGGTTTTAGCTTACCCCCATTTTTTACAGCGGATCCGTGAACAGCAGCCTCAACCGACTGAATATCAGCATTATAATCAATGGCTAGTAACAGAACTGGCCCAGGTTATGGATGAAGACCATTTGATGCGTGTGTTGCGTATTTTCCGGCATCAAATGTTAGTCAGAATTGCTTGGATGCAAACCTTAACTATCAGTAATGAAAAAGAGACTCTTTTGCAATTAAGTGCTCTTGCGGAGACACTCATTGTTGCGGCAAGAGATTGGTTATATCGCCAATATAGTCAATCATGGGGAACACCTTGCGATAGCGAAGGTCGTCCTCAACCTCTGCTTGTGCTCGGTATGGGTAAGCTTGGCGGTAGAGAGCTGAATTTTTCTTCTGATATCGACCTCATTTTTGCCTACCCAGAAAATGGGTTGACTCGGGGTGGGCGAAAAGAGCTTGATAATGCACAGTTTTTTACGCGTTTAGGGCAAAAGTTGATCCGAGTACTGGATCAACTCACCGTCGATGGTTTTGTCTACCGTGTTGACATGCGGTTGCGTCCCTTTGGTGATAGTGGTCCTTTGGTATTTAGTTTTTCTGCGTTAGAGGATTATTACCAAGAGCAAGGTAGAGATTGGGAACGTTATGCGATGGTTAAAGCACGTATTATGGGACCCGATAGCTTACATTATGCAGAAACATTACGGCAGTTATTGCGCCCTTTTGTGTATCGTCGCTATATCGATTTTAGCGTAATTCAATCATTGCGTAATATGAAAAACATGATTGAACGCGAAGTCAGGCGCCGTGGTTTGGTGAATAACATTAAACTTGGGGCTGGTGGTATTCGTGAAATTGAATTTATTACGCAAGTTTTCCAGTTGATCCGCGGGGGAAGAGAGCCTGCATTGCAATCACAGTCCTTACTACAGGCTATGCAAGGGATCATTGAGCTGGGGTTATTACCTGAATCGCAAGTTGAACAACTACAGAGCACTTACCTGTTTTTACGTCGTGTTGAAAATCTACTGCAAAGTATTGATGATCAACAAACGCAGACCCTTCCTGATGAGCCATTAGACCAAGCCCGATTAGCTTGGGGCATGGGGTTCACACATTGGCAGCCGTTTTATCAAGTTTTAAAACAAAACATGTCTGAGGTCCATCAAATTTTTACCGAGCAAATCGGTCAAGATGATGATGAAGAAACGAAAGATAGCTTTGATGAAATCTACATCACCTTATGGCAAGGCGAATTAGCAAAAGAAGAACTCGCATCCTATCTTCCCTCTCAGGATGAAGAGATCGCTCAGAAAATGATCCATGGCGTGTTAATGTTCCGCCATGATCTGAATAAGCGTACGATTGGGCCGCGTGGGCGTGATGTTCTTGATGACTTAATGCCAAAATTGTTGGCAAAAGTCGGCGAACGAGCCGATGCAGGGCAAGTGATTGAACGCTTAACGCCACTATTATTAAGTATTGTCAGCCGCACCACTTATTTAGAATTGATGCTTGAATTTGATGAAGTATTAACTCACGTCATTCGTTTGTGTGCGGCATCACCAATGATTGCAGAGCAGCTGGCTCGCCATCCACTGTTGCTGGATGAGTTATTAGATCCCAAATCGCTGTATCAACCTTTACCTTTAACCGCTTATCGAGATGAATTACGTCAATATTTAATGCGTGTGCCAGATGATGATGAAGAACAACAACTCGAAGCATTAAGACAGTTTAAGCAAGCTCAGTTGCTACGTATTGCGGCAGAAGATATCACAGGTGTGTTGCCTGTTATGAAAGTCAGCGATCACCTAACTTACCTTGCTGAAGCCATTATTGATGCGGTTGTTCATCAAGCATGGCAAAAAATGGTTAAGCGTTATGGAGAGCCCGCACATCTGGCTCAATCAGGTGAAAAGCAATACGGATTTGCGGTATTGGGTTATGGCAAACTCGGCGGTTGGGAACTTGGTTACAGCTCCGATTTAGATTTAGTATTTCTGTTTGATTGTCCGATTGGTGTGGTGACCAATGGTGAACGTTCGATCGATGCAAGGCAATTTTATTTACGCGTTGCTCAGCGCATTATTCACCTGTTTAGCACCCGTACGGCTTCTGGGGTTCTGTATGAAGTGGATGCACGTTTAAGGCCATCCGGTGAGTCAGGGATGCTAGTCAGCACCATTGAAGCGTTCGATGATTATCAAAAAAACGATGCTTGGACATGGGAACATCAGGCTCTGATCCGCGCACGTATGGTGTTTGGCGATGCAAAATTACAACACGAATTTAAACGTATACGTCATGAAACCTTATGTACGCCACAAGATGCGGAAACACTTCGTCAGCAAGTTCGCGATATGCGTCTCAAAATGCATCAGCACTTAGGCAGTCATCAAGCAACGCAGTTCGACTTAAAAGCTGACCCCGGTGGCATTACCGATATTGAGTTTATCGCTCAATACCTCGTGCTACGCTATGCACCTGATAATCCATCATTAACCCGTTGGTCAGATAATGTCCGTATTTTTGAGTTAATGGCTCAACATGATTTGATGTCTGAAGAGGAAGCGAATGCGTTAACTCAGGCTTATGTTTCTATGCGCGATGAGCTACATCACCTTGCCTTACAGTCATTGCCTAGTCGAGTTGATATCAGCCAGTTCGCGGCTGAACGCGAACAAGTGCTAACAAGTTGGACAAAATGGTTAGGTGTAGCCTAAGAGGATCATTAACGTGTGTTATTTCTTTATGATAGTATCGCGTTAATTATTGACAGTTTCTTTTGGAAAATTGGAGTTTTGGGATGAAAGTAACACTCCCTGATTATAAGCAAGCAGGCGTACTGGTTGTGGGCGATGTCATGCTCGATCGTTATTGGCATGGTCCTGCAAGTCGTATTTCACCTGAAGCCCCTGTTCCGGTGGTCAAAGTCAACATGGTTGAGGAGCGGCCAGGTGGCGCAGCAAACGTTGCTATGAATATTGCTTCGTTAGGCGCGAATTCACGTCTTGTTGGTTTAACAGGGATTGATGATGCTGCTAAAGCGCTCACAGAAAGCTTAAATGCGGTTAAGGTTCGGTGTGATTTTGTGGCTATCCCAACACATCCCACGATCACTAAATTGCGAGTCCTATCGCGTAACCAACAACTGATCCGCCTCGATTTTGAAGAAGGCTTCGAAAACGTTGATGTGCAACCGATGTTAGAGCGCATTGAGCAAGCATTGCCACATATTGGCGCATTAGTGCTTTCTGACTACGCCAAAGGGGCACTCTCGCAAGTACAAAAAATGATTGAATTGGCAAATAAAGCAGGCGTGCCTGTGCTGATCGATCCAAAAGGGAACGATTTCGAGCGTTACCGTGGTGCGACGTTGTTAACGCCAAATATGTCTGAGTTTGAGGCGATTGTTGGTCGTTGCCATAATAACCAAGATGTTGAAGAAAAAGGGATAAAATTATTAGAATCTCTTGATTTAACCGCGTTACTGATCACTCGTTCAGAACAAGGTATGAGCCTGATCCGCCGTAATGCACCGACACTGCATTTACCAACAGAAGCCCAAGAGGTTTATGATGTAACAGGGGCGGGGGATACCGTGATCGGTGTTTTAGCCGCATCGATTGCATCAGGTCGCCCACTACATGAAGCATGCGCACTTGCTAACGCTGCGGCAGGTGTAGTTGTTGGTAAATTGGGTACCTCTACCGTTTCGCCAATCGAATTAGAAAATGCGATCCGTGGGCGTGCTGATAACGGCTTTGGCGTGATGGATGAACAGCAGCTCAAACAAGCTGTAGCGAATGCAAGGCTACGTGGTGAGCGAGTCGTAATGACTAATGGCTGTTTTGATATTCTGCATGCAGGCCATGTTTCTTACCTTGCCAATGCACGTAAGCTTGGTGATAGATTAATTGTTGCTGTTAATAGTGACGCATCAACTCGTCGATTGAAGGGGGAAACACGTCCAGTTAACCCGTTAGAGCAACGCATGATCGTACTCGGTGCATTAGAATCGGTTGATTGGGTGGTCCCCTTTGAAGAAGATACTCCTCAACGCTTGATCAGCGAAGTACTCCCTGATGTTTTAGTGAAAGGTGGCGATTACCGTCCAGAAGAGATCGCGGGCAGTGAGGAAGTTTGGGCTGCGGGCGGTGAGGTCAAAGTGCTTAATTTTGAAGATGGCATCTCAACGACCAATATCATCAAAAATATTATCAAAACCAAAGAATAAATAATTTTAAAATTTTTATTTACGGCCTGTAATGATGCAATTGCAGGCCGTAATGAAACAAATATCACTGGTTTTGTTGCTGCTCTTCGACACCATTGTCGTCATTAAAACGCTCTTCTAATGCCTTCACACGCTGTTCCATCTGTACTAATTTTTCGCGAGTGCGTAGCAACACTTGAGTTTGGATATCAAACTCTTCTCGGCTGACTAGATCCAGTTTGCCAAGTTGTGATTGCAGTAATGAGCGTAATTTTTTATCGAAGTCCTCACCTAAATCACGAACGCCTTTTGGTAAAGCGCCTTGAATTTGGCGAGCGACTTGTTCAATTTTTTTCGGATCGAGCATTCGCGGGTCCTTAAGATTTTAAAGAGATATTGAGGGCTAGTGTAATACTTGAAGGGGGCTAACTCAACAAGACTCGCGCTGGATCGCTTAATTGACTAAGAAGATTGATAGATATTTGCCAATTTAAATCTAACTATGCGTTTTTTATTAACTTTTTTGACTATAAGTGTGAGTTGAGCATCAATTTTGGCTTTGCTGATTGCACGTTAAAATTATTAGCGCTATATTGAATGCGTTTATCTCAGGGCGGGGTGAAAGTCCCCACCGGCGGTAACATGCTTTGCATGAAGCCCGCGAGCGCTTTACTTGTCATGAGTAAAGGTCAGCAGATCCAGTGTGACTCTGGAGCCGACGGTTATAGTCCGGATGGGAGAGAATTAACTGTATCAGCATTTTGTGCTTTATAGCACAGTACTGCGTTGCATATCTGAGTCTGCAAAAGGCGCATTCGTGTTTTTTGTTTATTCAGTTCTCGTACTCCTAAGACTGCCCTGATTCTGGTAACTAATAAATTATTACTTAAGAGGTTTTTACCATGAATCAGACGCTACTTTCCGAATTCGGTAATCCAATCGAACGTGTTGAACGCGCCCTTGAAGCATTACGTCAAGGTAAAGGTGTACTCGTACTCGATGATGAAGACCGCGAAAACGAAGGCGACCTTATTTTTGCAGCAGAGACAATGACGCCAGAGCAAATGGCAATGACAATCCGCTATAGCAGCGGCATTGTTTGCTTATGCATCACTGAAGAACGTCGTAAGCAACTCGAATTACCTATGATGGTTGAAAAAAATACCAGCCAAAACCAAACTGCTTTTACGGTGACGATTGAAGCGGCTAAAGGTGTCACTACAGGGGTATCTGCGGCAGATCGTATTACCACTATCCGTGCAGCGATCGCGGATAACGCAGTACCCGCTGATATCCATCACCCTGGACACGTGTTCCCTTTGCGTGGTCGTGAAGGCGGAGTATTAGTACGTCGTGGTCATACAGAAGCAAGTATTGATTTAGCTACCCTTGCAGGTTTTAAACCCGCAGGTGTATTGTGTGAACTGACGAACGATGACGGTACCATGGCGCGTACGCCTGAAGTGGTTGAATTCGCAAGGCAGCATGGCATGACAGTGTTAACCATTGAAGATCTGGTTGCCTACCGTCTACAAACCGAAAAAAAAGCCAGCTAAGTTGAACTTAAACGTTTAGCACTGTATTTAAGAAGCCACAAATTTGCACACTTTGTGGCTTTTTCAATTTATTTGATAGACATGCTCAGAGTTACTCTACTGTGATCTAACACAAAATTGCGTATGCTGAAGGTAGAATTCGTAAGATGGAGCATGAAACATCATGTTAACCGACAAAATGCCCGCTCTGTTCATTGGCCATGGTAGCCCAATGAATGCGCTGTCTGACAATCGCTATACCAAGGCATGGGAAGCTCTCGGACAAAAACTACCAAAGCCGCAAGCAATCTTAATGGTATCAGCACATTGGTATACACGAGGAACTGCTGTTACCGCAATGTCCCAACCTAAAACTATCCATGACTTTGGTGGTTTTCCCGATGCATTATATCAAGTGCAATACCCTGCACTAGGCTCACCTGAGTTAGCTCAACAAGTGGCTGAGTTATTAGCACCATTAGATATTTATTTAGATAACCGTGAGTGGGGGCTTGATCATGGTACATGGGAAATACTGGTTCGTATGTATCCTCAAGCAGATATCCCAGTAGTTCAGTTAAGTATTGATGGCACAAAACCTGCGGCTTGGCACCTAGAAATGGGGCGTAGATTAGCTATCTTACGGCAGCAGGGCGTGATGATTATGGGCAGTGGTAATGTTGTTCATAACCTACGAGAAATGAACTGGCAAAATGCGGAAGCAGCAGCTTACCCATGGGCTCGTTCATTTGAACAGTTTGTGATAGAGCATTTACGGAGTGGTGAATTGCCGCACCCGTTAACACAAGCCCTTGAAAGAGAAGATGGACAACGTTCAAATCCATCCCCTGAACATTTTTTACCTTTATTGTATGTGCTGGGAAGTTGGGATGGCAGTGAAGTCATATCTACGCCAACAGAAGGGATTGTATCAGGTTCACTGAGTATGTTATCAGTACAAGTAGGTGAATAGATTATAAGAAAAACGGCATGTGAAAACATGCCGTGATATTAATTTAGTCAATAATGACGTGTGGATAGAAACGTGAGAGATCTTGAGTGATTAACTCTTTATCTTCACGAATACAGATCCCAGCAGGTTGATCATTCACTAACCAGCTTCCAACCAAGGTATAATTACCTTCGAATTGAGGTAGTGGATGGAATTGCTGAATGATCATTCCTTCTTCGCCGTACGGCCCATCAGCAGATGCAATCTCTTGACCATTTTCAATCACGCGAATGTTAGCCCCTTCACGAGAAAATAGTGGCTTGATCACATAGCTATCTAGCTCTGGTTTTGAGCCATCAGCAAAGTAAGCTGGCAATAAATTAGGGTGATCAGGAAACATTTCCCATAGCATAGGTAGCAATGCTTTATTGGAAATAATGCTTTTCCACGCTGGTTCTAACCAACGCACACCTGCATCTTCTAATTTGGTAGAGAAAATCTCTCTGAGCATGAATTCCCATGGATACAACTTAAACAGGTTGCTAATAACCTGATCTTGGGTATCGGTGAATTCACCTCTTTCACCTAAGCCGATTTCGTCCATAAATAGAAATTCAGTCGCAACACCCGCTTCATTCGCGCAGTCTTGTAGATACTGAACGGTGCCGCGATCTTCATCGGTATCACGACAGCATGCCATATGCAGTAAACGGAAACCGTGTTGATCTTTAAGCTGCGTAAAGCGTTCAATTAACTGTTCTTGGATACTATTAAATTGATCGGCATTTTCAGGTAACTTACCTGCTTCTACTTGATCTTCTAGCCAAATCCATTGGAAAAAAGCAGATTCATAAAGAGACGTTGGTGTATCCGCATTATTTTCCAGTAGCTTAGGAGGGTTAACGCCATCATAAGCGAGATCAAGGCGTGAATAGAGTGAAGGTTGGCTGGTTTTCCATGAGTGACGTACAAAGCCCCAACAGTGTTTAGGGATCTGAAAACGTGTCAGTAGCTCATCACTTTCAATAACGCGTTCTACAACTTTTAGACACATTTGATGCAACTGAGCAGTTGCATCTTCAATTTCTTCTATTTGTGCCATTGAGAACTGATAATAAGCATCTTCAGACCAGTACGGCTCGCCGTACATAGTGTGAAAACCGAAGCCAAACTCTGCTGCTTTTTCGCGCCAATCAGGGCGCTCAATAATAGGAACTCGTTTCATTACTTATCAACCACCCATTGAACGGGAAGAAGATTTAGATGAAGAAGACGATTTCTGTGCCATTGCTTGTTTATTCACTGTGTCACCAAAACCACCACGCGTTACTGTTGAGGTCGTTGCTGGTTTAGGCGCCATTGCTGTTTTAGGTACGCTGATTGAACGACCACCAGCAACAGCTGGGCCATAACTTTTACCTGTGGCATCCACAAATTTGCCATTTGCAGGACTGGCTGGGTTTTTAGAGCTAAATAATGGCTGTGATGGTGCGCCACCGCCCATCATACGACCCATCATATAACCCATCATCAGAGGCATCCACATGCTGCCTGAGCTGCTTTGTGCTTGTGCTGTTTGTTCGCCATTGCCTGTATTTGTACCCGCAAAGCTTGCTTGTGCAGGAGCCTGAGTACACATTGACTCACCGAACTCAGCAATACAGTCTGCTTGAGTAGCATACTTAGGCGCAGTTTTTGCAGCTTCTTGTAATGCGTTATTGTAAGCCAAAGTACATTGTTCAGCTTGCGATGGATTCGCTTGGCTACAGTCTTGAGCATTGGTGTAAAGAGAAACGGTTTCATCACTTTCTTCGCAAGCAGAAAGCATAAATACGGCACTAACAGCGATAGCTACAGGTGCTAAGCGGTATGAACGCCAAGACTTACGAAATGCGTCTTGATTGATATCTTTGGTGCGCTTCATGGTCATGGTAATTACCCTGAATTAAGAGTGAGATAAGATGTTAGTTGTTGACCCTAGGATAGGGCAATTACGATGAAAATTAAAGCAAAAACACCAGTGAAAAACGAATAAATAATAAATTTTGTGAATTTTCTACTAAAAGTGATGATGAGTAACTTATTTATTTGATAATAAATAATAATTTCTTTTTTATTTCAAATGGTTGTTGGTTGGGTGTTTTTTATGCATTAACCCGATATCTATAATCGGAATTAGCTGATTTTGCTAAGATAAATATCAGTAAGACAAAGCTAATTAAATTTATAGAATAAAATAGTTATTTATAGGCGTCTTTTCTATTTAGTCATCAGTTTAAAGGGATTTAATGATATCAAAAACAGCGGGTTATTTAGATAAACTGACCTAGATATTTAGATATAAATAAGATGATTGGCAAAGAGAGTAAGTTTGCTACGCAAGAGAGCAATAAACATCTATTGCGTAGCAATTATGCATTATGGTCTTGGTGGTGTTTTTACTTTATGTTTTTTTGGCGCTTTCTTCTTTTTTGGTGGTGGAGTCGGTTTTTTATTTTTATGTACTTTAGCGGCGTGAGCCGATGGTTTTACCGCTTGATGATGTGCTGGTGGCGCAGCTTGCGCAGTTGCAGTTAAAGCAGGTAAAACAAGAGCAGTACATAATGCCAGCAGGATCATTTTTTTCATGAGAGTTCCATTTTTATACTCTAAATAATTTGAGGTGCAGCTAGGCGACAAGTGAATGAGTCGCTAAGAGCATAGAAAACTAGATGACTGGCGCAAGTGAGCGACGTCAACAGCGCTGCAATTTGAAGTATAACGAATATAGATCAATTACAGGCGCTAGCTTTATATCACCGGTAAATGAGTAAAGAAAAATGACTTTGCATTCACTGACGCAAACCTCATAATTTATTCTTAATCTTTGCATAACTATTTAATATTAAAGTGATTAATATATTTTGTTTATTAATTTGAATGTAGATAATAATGATATTATTGGTTTAAGAGGATTTTACTGAGGAAAGGGTTTTAAATAAAAGAAAGGGAGGCTTATTTATAAGCCCCCCCTTAAATTGCCAATTATTTAATTTTTGGCGCTTCGATATTACGGATGATGCTGCTAGAGGCTGTAGATACTTCTTTACCTAGGCTAGCATTTAAACGTGCGATATCTTCTTCGTTGAGGGTACCGCGAGCAAACTCAATATTGAGCTGATTAATCATATAATCATATCGAGCATTAGATAGGTTTTGTTTCGCCTGATATAACGCTGTTGTTGCCGTTAATACGTCAACGATAGTACGAGTTCCGACTTGATAGCCTGCTTCCATCGCATCTAATGAGCTTTGTGCAGAAACCACAACTTGTTTATAAGCATTGATACTGCTGATAGAAGAAGAGACGTTATTGTAAGAAGAACGTACTAATTGGATCACATTACGGTAGACGCTTTCAAGTTGCTCGCTTGCACCTTGAAAACCGTATTGCGCCTGTTCGACCTGTGAACTTACCGCACCGCCACTATACAGTGGTAAGCTTAATGTTAAGCCAACACTATTTTGACCAGTGTAACTATTACGATCAGTGGTTGGTGGAAGAGAGCTACCATGGTTGTGGCTATTAGTGACGCTCGTTGCAGCATCTAAGCTAACCGTCGGCATGTGGCCAGTTTCTGCTAAACGGATATTTTCGCGAGAAACATCTTGCGCTAAACGAGCACTCAGTAAGCTAAGATTACGCTCTTCAGCTTCTTTTAGGATCGCTTCAACCTGATCAGGATTGACAGTTTTAAAACGATCAATATTCAATGATGCTAATTGGTTATAGTAAACACCGCTGACTTGACGCAGCTTTTCAACCGCATTTTCTAAATCATTACGACCTGCAACTTCTTGCGCTAAAACACTATCATAGTTAGCACGGGCGTTTTGTACGTCAGTGATTGCCACTAAGCCAACATTAAAACGTTGAGTCGTTTGATCTAATTGACGATAAACAGCTTCTTTGTTTGCTTCGATATAAGACAGCGCATCAATCGCTTTCAATACATTGAAGTAAGCAGTAGCGGTATCCAAAATCAGTTGTTGCTGGCTAGTCTGATAAGTGACATCAGAGATACCTGCGGTTTTTTCTTGGACGTTCAATTGACGCCATTTTGACATGTCAAAGACCGTCTGAGTCAATTTCAACGAGGCATTTAGGCCATTACTTTCAGTATTACTTGCATCGCGGTAACCGCTACCATAAGTTACGCCAGCACCTAAACCTAATTGTGGTAACAATGGGCTACGGGCTTCGTTAATTTTTTCAAAAGCTTGGTTGCGCTCTGCCAGCGATTTTCTTAAATCAGGGTTGCTCTCTTTCGATTTTTGGTAAACCTGAAGGAGATCTTCTGCGTAGCTATTTGTACTGAGACCCACAAAACTCATCGCAATAAAAAGGGGAAGCAGTTTCTTCATTTGGATTCCTTGATTAAACAACAAATAGGTGGAGTCTGTTACCTATATGCTCATCATAATTCAAGTTACAGTGCTATTGCCTATGTTCACTTACGCGCGTCACATACTTTTGTATGCTCCTAGCGACTCGTTGACTTATTGCCTCGCTGTACCTTGAATTATTTAGAGCATAGCCCATCTGAGATTAAGACGGATAATAGGGCAATTACAGTAACCTATGTCAAAATAAATCATTAGCACTAAAAACAGTTATCAAAAATAGACTCTGTTGTTGCCCATCGATTTAAATAATGACGCGTATTGTAACAGAATATCGGTTGTGTTAACGGTAGCGTTTTGTGCCATTTCGTCTCAATTTGTTTAAACATTAACTCATCTCAGAGCAAAAAACCTTAAAAACTGTCTTATTCCACAATTTTTCCTTAATATGGAAATCATCAGTTTAGGAGACTGTTATGACAAATAACGCAAAACAACCATTTAAATACAATAAAAATGATGTTGAAATTATATCTAAGCGTAAATTATTTAACGGTTTTTTTCAAATGGTGGAATACCGTTTTCGCCATCGATTATTTGAAGGCGGTTGGAGCCAAGAAATTACTCGTGAAGTTTTTGAACGCGGGCACGCAGGGGTTATTTTGCCCTATGATCCCAGTACCGATCAGGTCGTATTGATCGAGCAAATTAGATTACCGGCGATCGAAACCAGTGAAACACCATGGCTACTTGAAGCCATCGCTGGGATGATCGAGCCAAATGAAACGGTTGAAAATGTTATTCATCGTGAGGCTGATGAAGAGGCGGGTTTAAAAATAGGCCGTACAGAAAAAGCCTTGAGCTACCTCTCTAGCCCAGGGGGGACATCAGAACGTATGTATGTCTATGTCGGAGAAGTGGATAGCACTCAGGCATCAGGGATCCACGGTTTGAAATCAGAAAATGAGGATATCCGAGTTCATGTGGTCAGTCGTGATCAGGCTTATCAGTGGGTTGAGCAAGGGATCATTGATAATGCAGCAACCGTAATTGTGCTGCAATGGTTGCAACTAAATTATAAAAAACTGCAACAAAAATGGGTGAAACAGTCTTAAATAATCATTAATCTAATGAAGTGTGTGCTATTTAGCAGATATTGGCCAACGACTAACGCTAGAATAGCGGTGTTTTTTTCTTTAGTGCTATTCATCTTTAATTGGAACAAGGAAAACTTTTGGACAGCCAGCTCGAAGTGACTGCTCGGAACGCGAAGGTAGTCAGAATTTTACAAATTACTGATACGCATCTCTTTGCTGATACAGCGAATACCCTATTGGGGATTAACACGCACCAAAGCTATCACGCTGTCCTTGATGCTATCTTACAACAAAATTTGCCTATTGATTTAATTGTCGCTACAGGGGATTTGGTTCAAGATCAATCGCCACAAGCTTATCAACACTTTGCTCAGGGTATTGAATTAATACCAGCGCCTTGCGTTTGGCTGCCGGGCAACCACGATTACCAACCTGCGATGGTTAATTCTTTAAAACTTGCAGGCATTTCTTGCGCTAAAGAAATTCTTATTGGTAGCGAATGGCAAATTTTGATGCTAGATAGTCAGCTACAAGATGTCCCACATGGCGAACTGTCTGAGCAGCAACTTGAGTGGATGAAAAAATGCTTAGATAGTCAACCGCAGCGAACAACGTTGATCATGCTGCATCATCATCCCTTACCATCGGGTTGTACATGGCTCGATCAACATAGCTTACGTAACTCCCATATGCTGGCTGAATATTTAAAAGGCTATCCACAAGTTAAGGCTATGCTTTGTGGTCATATTCATCAAGAAATGGATGAATATTGGAATGGAATTCGGTTACTAGCCACGCCATCTACTTGTGTTCAGTTTAAACCGCACTGTACAAATTTTGAATTAGATACGGTTGCGCCGGGTTGGCGTTATCTTGAATTAACGGTTGATGAACACGGTGATCGGCAAGTGAGTACACAAGTTTATCGTTTGAATACTCAAAAGTTTAGCCCTGATCTGGATTCGGATGGTTATTAATGGCGACGCTGCTCTATATTCATGGTTTTAACAGTTCACCTTTATCTGCAAAAGCTAATGGATTAAAACAGTGGGTCAAAGAACACTATCCACATATTAATATGGTGGTGCCGCAGTTGCCTTGCTATCCACAGCAGGCCGCTGTAATGTTAGAAGACATTATTGTACAGCATCAAGACGAGCCGATAGGGTTGGTAGGATCATCACTTGGTGGCTATTTTTCTATTTGGTTTTCACAGCGTTTTCAGTTGCCTGCGGTGGTTGTTAACCCAGCCGTGCGCCCGTTTGATCTGTTGCAAGATTACTTGGGTGAAAACACCAATCCATATACTGATGAAAAATATTTTCTTGAACCAAAACATATGCATGAGCTGAAAGCTTTGCATCTACCACAAATAACATCCCCTGATTTGATTTGGTTGTTACAGCAGGAAGGTGATGAAGTTCTTGATTATCGTCAGGCCGTTTCTTATTTGGCAAAATGCAAACAAACGGTTGAACCGTGTGGCAACCATGCATTCGTTGGTTTCGAAGCTTACTTTCCTCAGATAATCCATTTCCTGAGATTGGCAGAAGAAATGAAATAATGCCAAAACCCATGTACACTGTTATTATCAACAGTAAATCACGGATTGAACGATTCAATTTGTTCAATTAATCACCTATTACCGCAGAATGACAACATGACTCAATCTAGTTATAACGCAGAGGCCATTGAAGTCCTCAGTGGTTTGGAACCTGTTCGCCGCCGTCCTGGTATGTATACAGACACCAGTCGGCCGAACCATTTAGCACAAGAAGTTATTGATAACAGCGTCGATGAAGCACTCGCAGGCCATGCAGGGCATATTGAGGTTATTTTACACCCAGATCACTCCCTTGAGGTGGTTGATGATGGGCGAGGAATGCCTGTTGATATTCACCCTGAAATGAAAGTGTCTGCGGTGGAGCTGATATTAGGGCAATTGCACGCGGGTGGTAAGTTTTCCAATAAAAACTATCAATTCTCTGGTGGTTTACATGGTGTAGGTATTTCCGTTGTTAATGCTTTATCTAAACGTATTGAAGTTACTGTGCGCCGTGATGGGCAAATTTACCAAATAGCTTTTGAAAATGGCGATAAAGTCGAAGATCTCCATGTGATTGGTACCTGTGGTAAGCGCAATACGGGAACCAGTGTGCATTTTTGGCCTGATGAAAGCTATTTTGATAATCCACGCTTTTCGGTCTCTCGGTTGGCCCATAACTTAAAAGCGAAAGCGGTTTTATGTCCTGGCGTGAAAATCACGTTTAAGGATCAACTCAATAATACTGAGCAAAGCTGGTGCTATACTGATGGGTTAACCGATTATTTGATGGAAGCGGTTAACGGTTTAGAACTGTTACCAGAGCAACCTTTTACGGGGGAGTTTTCTGGCGATACCGAAGCTGCTGAGTGGGCGCTGTTATGGTTACCTGAAGGCGGAGAACTGCTCACTGAAAGTTATGTTAACTTGATCCCAACAGCACAGGGTGGTACCCATGTTAATGGTCTACGCCAAGGGTTACTTGATGCGATGCGTGAGTTCTGTGAATTCCGCAATATTTTGCCTCGTGGGGTAAAATTATCTGCTGATGATATCTGGGAGCGCTGTGCTTATGTGCTGTCAGTTAAAATGCAAGACCCACAATTTGCAGGTCAAACCAAAGAACGTCTATCTTCTCGGCAGTGTGCCGCTTTCGTTTCTGGTGTCATTAAAGATGCTTTCAGCCTATGGTTAAACCAAAACGTCCAAGTTGCTGAACAGCTTGCTGAGATGGCAATTGCCAGTGCCCAGCGTCGTATGCGTGCCGCTAAAAAAGTGGTGCGTAAAAAACTGACTAGCGGCCCAGCTTTACCCGGGAAATTAGCCGATTGTAGCTCGCAAGATCTGAGTATGACTGAGTTATTTTTGGTGGAAGGGGATTCTGCTGGTGGCTCTGCAAAGCAGGCTCGTGACCGTGAATATCAGGCAATCATGCCTCTGCGCGGTAAAATTCTTAATACTTGGGAGGTTTCTTCCGATGAGGTGCTAGCCTCACAGGAAGTACATGATATCTCTGTTGCAATTGGTATGGATCCGGATAGTGAAGATCTTAGCCAGCTGCGTTATGGGAAGATCTGTATCCTTGCCGATGCTGACTCTGATGGGTTGCATATTGCCACGTTATTATGTGCATTATTTGTGCGCCATTTCCCTGCATTAGTGAAGGCAGGACATGTTTATATGGCGATGCCACCACTCTATCGCATTGATTTAGGGAAAGAGACTTTCTATGCGTTGGATGAAGGCGAAAAGAATGCCGTACTTGAAAGGCTCAGTCGTAAAAGAGGCAAACCAAACGTGCAACGTTTTAAAGGGTTGGGTGAGATGAACCCAATTCAGTTACGTGAAACCACGTTGGATCCGAATACACGCCGTCTTGTGCAGTTAACTATTGATGATGAAAACTACCAAGAAACGTTAGCGGTTATGGATATGCTTTTAGCGAAGAAACGCTCAGAAGATCGCCGTAATTGGCTGCAAGAAAAAGGCGATATGGCTGAAATTGAAGTTTAGTCTTCATCACGCGATCAAAAACAGTAAGGAATGTATTGAATGAGTGAAATTACTCATGACGGCGTAGAGCGCTTACCCCTCCACGCCTTTACTGAGAGTGCCTATCTTAACTATTCGATGTACGTCATCATGGATAGGGCGTTACCGTTTATTGGTGATGGGCTAAAGCCTGTCCAGCGTCGTATTGTTTATGCAATGTCCGAATTAGGCTTAAGCAATACCGCGAAGTATAAAAAATCGGCGAGAACTGTGGGTGATGTGCTAGGTAAATATCACCCACATGGTGATAGCGCATGTTATGAAGCTATGGTCTTGATGGCTCAGCCGTTTTCTTATCGTTATCCATTGGTTGACGGTCAAGGGAACTGGGGGGCACCTGATGATCCTAAATCCTTTGCTGCGATGCGTTATACCGAATCGCGGTTATCAAAGTATGCTGAAGTTTTATTGAGTGAGCTTGCTCATGGAACGGTGGATTGGATCCCTAACTTTGATGGCACATTAAATGAACCCAAAATGTTGCCAGCACGTTTGCCGAATATTTTGCTGAATGGAACAACAGGTATCGCTGTTGGGATGGCAACGGATATTCCTCCACACAATGCGCGTGAAGTGGCTCAAGCTCTCGTGGCTTTGTTGGAGAAACCGACGTTATCACTTGATGATATTATGGCATATGTACCGGGGCCTGATTACCCAACTGAAGCAGAAATTATTTCTTCGAAGGATGATATTCGTAAAATTTATCAAAATGGTCGCGGTTCTGTACGTATGCGTGCCGTTTGGGAAAAAGAAGACGGAAATGCGGTGATCACTGCACTGCCTCATCAAGTGTCTGGTGCAAAAGTGTTAGAGCAAATCGCCAGCCAGATGCGAGCGAAAAAATTGCCAATGGTTGATGATTTGCGCGATGAATCAGATCACGAAAATCCAACTCGTTTAGTGATTGTACCGCGTAGTAATCGTGTTGATCTCGAACAAGTGATGACGCATTTGTTTGCAACAACAGATCTTGAGAAAAGTTACCGTGTTAACTTAAACATGATTGGCCTTGATAACCGTCCGGCAGTGAAAGGGTTAGTTGAAATACTCAATGAATGGATCGTTTATCGTCGCCAAACTGTGCGTAATCGCCTTAATCACCGCTTAGAAAAAGTCTTAAGACGTTTGCATATTCTAGATGGTTTATTAATTGCTTATCTTAATATTGATGAAGTGATTGAAATCATCCGTACTGAAGATGAGCCTAAGCCTGTGTTGATGGAACGTTTTGCTATCACCGATACGCAAGCTGAAGCCATCTTAGAGCTAAAATTACGTCACTTAGCAAAACTCGAAGAAATGAAAATTCGTGGCGAGCAAGACGAATTAGCGAAAGAACGTGATGAGTTACAAGGTATTTTAGGCTCTGAGCGTAAACTGAATAACTTGATCAAAAAAGAAATTCAGGCAGATGCGAAAGCATATGGCGATGATCGTCGTTCACCACTGCATGAACGTGAAGAAGCTAAGGCATTGAGTGAACATGAAATTTTACCTTCAGAGCCTATCACTGTTGTGTTGTCTGAAATGGGGTGGGTGCGCAGTGCTAAAGGTCATGATATCGAGCCATCGAATCTGAATTATAAGGCCGGTGATAATTTCAAAGGTGCTGCTCGTGGTAAGACAAACCAACCAGCGGTGTTCCTTGATACCACTGGGCGTAGCTACTCGGTTGATCCATTAGAATTACCTTCTGCACGTAGCCAAGGAGAGCCACTGACAGGTCGTCTGTCATTGCCACAGGGAGCGACTGTTGAGCATGTATTGATGGCTCAAGATGAGCAAAAATACTTGATGGCCTCAGATGCAGGTTATGGTTTTATTTGTACATTTAATGATTTAGTAACGAAAAATAAAACCGGTAAAGCTCTGATTAACTTGCCTGATAATGCCAAAATCTTAGCGCCGATAGAGCTTAATAATGAGCAGGAAGACATGTTACTAGCCATTACTAAGGCTGGGCGCATGTTGATGTTCCCTGTTTCTGATTTACCTCAGCTATCGAAAGGGAAAGGCAATAAAATTATCAATATCACCGGCGCACAAGCGGCTAGTGGTGAAGACTTATTGGTTTGGTTATTAGTGCTACCAGCTCAATCTTCAATCACGTTATATTTCGGTAAACGGAAGCTTAAATTTAAGGCTGAAGAGTTGCAGAAATACCGTGCAGAGCGCGGGCGTCGAGGTACCTCATTACCTCGAGGGTTACATAATATTGAACGTATTGAAGTTGAACCTGCTGATACAGCACAGTAATTAATTGATAATAGGTAGCAAAACTACCTATTTTTAGACGGAACAGAGGTCACTATGTTAGCGCTTATTCGTACCATTATTGTGATTATTTATACGATATTGGTGTGTGTTGGTGGGGCGATTTATTGTTTATTTAGCCCACGTAATCCAAAACATGTGATGACATTTGGTCACATGTTTGGCCGCTTATCGGTCGTATTTGGTATTAAAATTGTTAATCGTGTTCCTGAGAAAGCGAAGAAATATGGACCGAGTATCTATATTGGGAACCATCAAAATAATTATGATATGGTAACAATGTCAAATGGTGTTGTACCAAGAACGGTAACTGTGGGTAAAAAAAGCTTAGTGTTGATCCCTTTTTTCGGTTTTCTGTATTGGATCACCGGAAATATTTTAATCGACAGGGCTAACCGTTCTAAAGCACATAACACGATTTCACAAGTTGCCGATCAAATAAAAAAACATCAAATTTCAGTGTGGATGTTCCCTGAAGGAACGCGTAGTCGTGGGCGTGGATTATTACCTTTCAAAACAGGGGCATTTCATGCAGCAATCGCCGCTGGTGTACCTATCGTACCTGTTTGTGTTTCGAGTACGCAAGGGCGAATTAAACTGAATCGTTGGAATAATGGTCACGTTATTATTGAGATGTTAGAGCCAATAGACACTAAAAATTATTCACGCGATCAAGTCAGAGAGCTCGCGCAACATTGCCATGATCTAATGGAAGCAAAGATCAAAGAACTTGATGCGGAAGTTGCTGAAATGGATAAGCAAAAGAATTAATATTTTTTACCTCTATTGATACTCTAAATAATTCGAGGTGCAGCGAGGCAACAAGCGAACGACGTCAACAACGCTGCAACTTGAAGTATGACGAGTGTATCCCCCATTTTTAGCGAAAGTGAATGAATGGGGGAGATCCTGCTATTTACCTGTCTAATATTGTTCAGCGCTGTCATTTTTGACTATTAAATTTTGTTTATCGGCATAGATATTTTTAGGGTTTACTCTGATTTCGCGATATTATTACACCTAAAATTTGCCATTTTGTACTCTAAATAATTCGAGGCGTTACGATTATCACTAGGTAACGTGCTGCGACTTAGAACATGACAAATATATTGGCTTTTATTAAGCAACTCTAATAATAACAAACGCTGCTGTTTTTAATGTAGTGGAGAATTTATGTCATTCAGTCGGTGCCGATCCCTGCTTATTGCTGGGTTGGCTTTATGTTTGGTAAATACACCGAACAGTGCTCTAGCAAGTGGTAACGGTAAAACACCACTTCCAGTTCCACCATTATTAGAATCCCGATCTGGCCAGCCGTTATTTTTGACGTTACAAAAAATACATTGGTCTTTTGATGGAAAATACTCTGCGGATGTTTGGGGGGTTAATGGCTCCTACCCGGGCCCGACAGTGAAAGTCAAGAATGGTGATGATATCAAATTAATCTATAGTAATAGATTACCCGATCCTGTTTCTATGACGATTAGTGGCTTACAAGTACCGGGTACTCAGATGGGAGGAGCTGCAAGGCTTATTTCTTCAGGTGCGGACTGGTCACCGGTGATCCCCATTCGTCAGCCAGCAGCAACCCTTTGGTACCATGCCAATACTGAAGGAAAAATGGGCTCGCAAATCTACAATGGTTTATTAGGAATGTGGATCATTGAAGATGATTCGACCAAAAATCTCAGGTTGCCAAAACACTATGGTGTTGATGACTTCCCTGTCATTATCCAAGATAAACGTTTAGATAATTTTGGTGTGCCTGAATATCAAGCCAATGAAGACGGTTTTTTAGGGGATACGTTAATTGTAAATGGCGTTCAAGACCCGTATGTTGAAGTCTCTCGTGGCTGGATCCGTCTGCGTTTATTGAATGCATCCAACTCCCGACGTTATGTGATGAAAATTAGTGATGGGCGACCATTTGCGATGATAGCGTCAGATCAAGGGTTATTAACTGCACCAGTGAGTATTCCTGAACTCTCATTGGCTCCCGGTGAACGTCGTGAAGTCTTGATTGATATGGCGAAAACGGAAGAGGTCACCATTACGGCGGGCGAATCCGCTTCCTTTATAGATAGAATGAAGAGTTTATTCGAGCCATCATCAACTTTGATATCAACTAACGTGTTGACGATCAGAGCGACAGGACTTATGTCATTGGTGACCGATGACCTACCGACTCAGTTAGTGGAAGACAAAACGCAAATTACTTCCTCTATCCGTAATCGCGATATTCATTTGAATGAGCCGTATGGGATCAATAATGCGACGAAAGATACCCGTCGTATTGATTTATCTAGCCAGCAAGGAGCTTGGGAACGCTGGGCTGTAACCAGTAATGTGCCGCAATCTTTTCATATTGAAGGGGTACGTTTCAAGGTGATTAATCGTAATGGTCAGCAGACTCCAGCGGAGGATTTTGGTTGGAAAGATACGGTTTGGGTCGATGGAAAAACTGAATTGCTCGTGCAAATGATGCAGCCATCTTATGATCACTTCCCATTTTTGTTCTATAGCCACAATTTAGAGAAGGCGGATTTAGGATCGGTGGGGCAATTGGTTGTTGCGCCAGAAGATTAAGTTCATGGTATGACAGGTTCATTTATGAAGGTGGCTATCTATTAAGGATGATTAAAGATAGCCACCTAGAAGCATCGATTAGTTGAGAGAGCCAATCCGTATCTGAAAAAAATTTAGTTTGGAATGAAATCTATCAGACTACTCTCTTCAAACAAAGGGGCGTGTTCAAGGCTAGTAATAAAAATAGGAAATGAGTCATAATCTACAGGTAAGACACCCATTTTATAATTATATTCAGCCATAACTTTTTGTAATAAACTAAATTTATTAGCAAAATAGTCAGTTGAGCTATCAAATTGTTGGTTATCTAATTCACTGGTCTCAATGTATTTATTCATTCTAGCGTGTACTTCGTGAGTTTCAAATGAAGGACTCATTTTATTCAGACGTTGTGCTAAAAACGAACTTAGTTGATCATCATCCTCTTCTCCACGCCAGTCAATATCAATAACGACATTGTTTGCATAACAGAAAATATCAAAAAGTAATCGTAGTTTATCTTCTTCTTCTTGATCCTCATCGAAAATATCTTCTAGTGCAGAATAGTTAGAGTATTTGTCATCTTCTAATAATTCATCTGGGTGGTTAATTGCTTTTTGTAACATGGATTGCCACTCAGCTTGTTCTGCTGTTGTTAACAAAATAGTAGAGAGCTTATTTATTTCATTCAGTTCATTTTCATCGTAAAAGGAAGTGTTTTCACTCATAATAAGTCCTATATTTGGATTTTAATCTTATTTGATTGTGATTATATAGTAATGGTAGTGTTTTATATAGTGTTAACAATGGTGCTAGTTTAAATGAGAGCTTACATTTAATGAGCTGAACTATGGTGAATGATTAGGGGGAAGTAGTGGCTTATAATAAGTGAAACACTGTATCTGTATAATGATCAAAATGTCCTTTTGGTTACTGGAGAAGAACGTAGAAGGTTACAATGTAGAGTGTGATGACGTTTATGACTTTGATCCGTATTGACTACCATGAGCGTTTAGGCAACACGGATTTCTGATTTATTGACTATGTATTCTCTCGTTGGGGAATAGAAATTAGCTTAATGCAACGCGGATCCCAAAAGCGACTAGGACGACCCCCAGTACTTTATCCACATATTTTTGCACTTTTGCTAAGCCTTTTCTAACGGGGGCACTTTGGATTAAGCAAACCAATAATGGCCAGTAAATAGCGGCTAATCCCCAAATAATAAAGGCAATCCACAGCTTTTCACCAAAAGTTGAATCAACACTCAATACTTGAGTAAATACGGCGAGAAAGAATAACGTCGCCTTTGGGTTAAGTACGTTGCATAAGAACCCTTGCATAAAGGCTTTTTTAAATGTGACGACTTCGTGCTGGGTGTGGTTTAAATCAATTTGTTGCCCTTTGTTTGGCATTAAGCTTTTTATACCAATCCAAATCAAATAGGCTGCACCTGCATATTTCAAAATATTAAATAGCCAAGGTGTTGTTGTGATAAGTACTGCTAATCCTGCAACACAGTAGGACATATGCAAGGCAACGGCACTAATCACTCCCATTGCTGTCATAAGAGCGGCAGAGCGCTGGTAACGAGCCGCATTTTTGATAATCAGAAAGAAATCAGGCCCTGGAGATAACATACCTAGTGTCGCAATGGTTGCGATAAGTATTGAGGTTTCGTACATTATTGTCCTTACTCGTTATACTTCAAGTTTGAAATAGGGTGGTTATATTTATGTGTTGTGTGCCCGTCAAAATTATTCACAACATAAAACTTTTTGTCTAGCGGGAAGAGCTAGTTAGTTAATGTATCTAAAGCTAATTGTTTTTAAATGTTATTTTTAGTCGGTTTGCTCACTATATGAGTATAAATTAATAATCGCTTTTTAAGGAAGATTAAATTTAGTCGACGAAGCTTTTCTCTTTACGTATAGTGAGCACAAAATTGTATATTAGCCTCTAAGGTGACTAGATGAATATTAGTTTAATCGCAGCGATGGCGATTGACCAAGTTATCGGTATGGAAAAATCGATGCCTTGGAATTTACCAGGTGATTTAGCATGGTTTAAACGTAATACGTTAAATAAACCAGTCATAATGGGACGGGTGACTTATGAGTCAATTGGACGTCCGCTTCCACAGCGAGTAAATATTGTTTTAAGTAGTAGACCTGGCACAGATAATGATGTTATCTGGGTTTCTTCTGTTGAAGAAGCTTTAGCAGCAGCGAAACAGGTACGGGATGACGCTGATGATCATGAAGTGATCGTGATTGGTGGCGGTAAGGTTTATCAACAGTTTTTACCTCTAGCAAGCAAGCTATATTTAACGCATGTTGATGCTGAAGTGATTGGTGATACTCATTTCCCAATCTATGAACCTGATGAATGGGATTCAGTATTTACAGAATATCACGAGGCAGATGAAAATAATTCCCATGGTTATTGTTTCGAAATATTAACCAAAAGAATTTAATCTTAATAAAAATTAAGAACGGAGCAACTTGCTCCGTTTTTTATTATCAGCCTAGGATGTTATCGCTTTAAATTGTAATTAAAAAAATGAACTTAATGGAGTTAATTATTTTTATTACTTTTAAATAAGGCGTTTTAATATAAGTTTATCGACCTAACAAACATAAATTAATCTTTATGGCGCTTTTGTCGTGATTTCTGATGATAATATTGCTTAGATTCCCAATGAAATAACGTTAGGTTTCCTCCCCAGCAGCAACCTGTATCTAATCCATAGACATTTTCAGGTGTATATTTTCCTTCTAGCGAAGCCCAGTGACCAAAAAAGATAGCATAGCCATCAGGTAATTGGTTAGGTAGGGCAAACCAAGGTTTTAACGGAGAAGGCGCTTTGGCTGGACTCTCTTTGCAAATCATATCGAGTTGACCATGGGGAAAGCAATAACGCATACGGGTTAATGCATTAGTGCTAAAGCGTAGTCTTGGCAGCCCCATTAAGCTCTCAGACCAATTATTGGGCATATCACCATACATGGCATCAATGAATAATGGGTAAGCATCACTAGAGAGAACTGATTCAACTTCTCGTGCACACATGCGAGCTGTATCCAGATCCCACTGTGGGGTCACTCCTGCATGGGCCATGATGATTTTCTTTTCTTCATCAACTTGCAGTAGTGGCTGGCGTCGCAGCCAATTAATTAATTCGTCTGCATCGGGAGCATTGAGTAACTCATCAAGATGATCTTTAGGTTTATTGCGACTGATTTTGCAGTAAATACCCAAAAGATGCAGATCGTGGTTACCGAGTACTAAACGTACAGATGAACCAAGGCTTTTAACATAACGAAGCACTTGTAATGATTCAGGGCCGCGGGCAACAAGATCACCCGTGAGCCATAATGTGTCTTTTTCAGGTTCAAAATTAACTTGTTCTAGCAACGCACGCAATTCGTAATAACAACCGTGTACATCACCAATAAGATATGTAGACATAATTAATTAATCAAAGTAGGTAAAGCAAGGCGGAATGCAGGGATATCAACATGAAAGTGTTCCCCTCGGCCGTTTAGCATGACGTAATAGCCTTCCATTGTTCCCATCGGGGTTTCTAAGATAGCGCCACTTGTATAACGATAGACGGATCCCGGTTGGATAATAGGTTGTTCGCCAACGACGCCTTCACCTTGCACTTCAGTTTTATGACCATCACTGTTAGTGATGAGCCAATAACGGCTCATTAACTGAATGGCTTCTCTACCTAAGTTTCGAATAGATATGGTATAAGCAAAAACATACCGATTTATCTCAGGTTGAGACTGGCTGACAATATAGACACTCTGTACTTGGATGCTCACATTCGGTTCGTTAAGCATAGTGCCTCCTTTTCAACTCTTATTTAGGCAAATTTGCTAAGAAGTTTGCCATTTTACAATAAGCTGCAACGGATATATTTTCAGCGCGAGTGCCAGGATCGATACCAAGCTCTGTCAGCTGTTCAACACTAAGTAAATCACCAAGGCTATTGCGGATGGTTTTACGGCGTTGGTTAAATGCTTGCGTCGTAATACGGCTGAGCATTTTGATATCTTCTAGCTGATAAGGGTTCTCGCGATGAGGGATAAGTCTAACAACGGCTGAATCAACTTTCGGTGGTGGAGCAAAAGCCGTTGGTGGGACTTCGAGAACAGGAACCACTTGGCAATAATATTGTGCCATAACACTTAAACGGCCATAAGCTTTACTGCCGGGCCCTGCGACTAAGCGATTGACGACTTCTTTTTGCAGCATGAAGTTCATATCTGCAATTGAATTAGTGAACGTAAACAGATGAAACATTAATGGCGTTGAAATGTTATAAGGCAAGTTGCCAAAAACACGCAAAGGTTGACCCGCCTGTTTAGCTAGTTCACCGAAATCCACCGTCATCGCATCTTGCTGGATAATAGTGAGCTTATCTTTCAACTGAGGATGAACATGCAAGCGTGCAGCGAGATCGCGGTCGAGCTCGACAACCGTCATTTTGTCCATTCTACTACCAACGGGTTCGGTTAATGCACCGAGGCCTGGGCCAATCTCTACGATGGCTTGGCCAGGCTGCGGATGCATTGCATCAACAATACTGTCGATAATAAATTGGTCAGTTAAAAAGTTCTGCCCGAAACGTTTGCGGGCAAGATGCCCTTGGTGGACTCGATTATTCATGAATTCTTATATGTCATTTGGATAGCTAACTTCAATGCGGTAATAAAGCTTCCCGCATCAGCACGACCCGTACCAGCTAACTCTAGCGCAGTGCCATGGTCAACAGAAGTACGGATGAAAGGCAGACCTAACGTAATGTTCACGGCTCTACCAAAACCTTGGTATTTTAACACAGGAAGACCCTGATCGTGATACATTGCAAGCACGGCATCTGCATCATCTAAATATTTGGGTTGAAATAGGGTATCGGCAGGCAATGGTCCAACCAAATTAATCCCTTCAGCACGCAGGTTTTCAAGAGCAGGGATGATAGTATCAATTTCTTCCATTCCCATATGACCACCTTCACCTGCATGTGGATTTAAGCCACATACATAGATATTGGGTGAATCAATGCCAAACTTAGTACGTAAATCATGATTTAAGATGGTAATGACTTCACGTAAGCTTTGTTGGGTGATCGCCGCAGAAACATCTTTCAATGGCAAATGGGTGGTTGCTAACGCAACGCGTAGTTCTTCAGTTGCCAACATCATGACGACGCGCTGGCAATGGCTTCTATCTGCAAAGAACTCAGTGTGTCCACTGAATGGAACACCTGCGTCATTAATGACACCTTTATGTACCGGTCCGGTCACAAGCGCAGAAAATTCACCGTTTAAACAGCCATCACATGCTCTTGCTAAGGTCTCAGTGACATAGCTGCCATTATCAACGTTTAAAACACCTGCCTTAACAGAAGCATTTAAGGTAACAGGGAGAATAGAGAGACTTCCCGGCTCTTGAGCGTCGTGTCCGCTATCTGGCGCATAGGTTTTTAATGATAGAGGGAGATTCAGCTGTTTAGCGCGTGTAAGGAGCAATTCAGGATCAGCGCAAACAACCAGCTCTACAGGCCAAAACTCTTGAGCGAGCTGGATTAGGAGGTCTGGACCTACCCCGGCAGGCTCGCCGGGGGTGATCACAATGGGTTTATTGAGATTTTTCGTCATTAGATTGGTTATCACGTCCATCGATGACATTCACGTATGCCGCAGCGCGTTGTTCTTGGGTCCAACTTTGTGCTTCTTCGTTGAACTTACGGTTGAACAATAAACGATAAGCTTGATCTTTTTGTGCCGCATCAGTTTTATCGACATTACGCGTGTCTTCTAACTGAATTAAGTGCCAGCCGAAGTTGGAACGAACAGGTTGGCTGATTTCACCTTTATTCAATTTCATTAGTGCATCACGGAAAGCGGGATCATAAACATCAGGCATGTTCCAACCTAGCTCTCCACCTTTGAGTGCGCTACCCGGATCTTCAGAAAGTTCTTTCGCGGCATCTTCAAATGATGTTTTGCCATTACGGATATCTTGTGAAACTTGAACCAATTTTTGTCTTGCTTGGTTATCATCCATAATGGGGGATGATTTCAACAGAATATGACGCGCTTTGACTTCAGTGACTGAAATGGTTTTATTGGCGCTATCGATGTCGTTAACACGTAGAATGTGGTAACCGACGCCAGAGCGGATTGGGCCAACAATGTCATCTTTTTTCGCATTTTTCAGTTGTTCAGCGAATACAACAGGAAGCTCTTGTAGACGAGACCAACCCATGTTGCCGCCTTTTAGCGCTTGTGGATCTGCTGAGTAGGCGATAGCCAGTTTGCCAAAGTTACCGCCTTTTTTCAGCTCATCCATAATTTTTGTAACAATAGCATCTGCTTGTTGTAGCTGCTCTTGCGTTGGATTTTCTGGCAATGGAATAAGTATGTGGCTTAAGTTGACGTTTGCTTCGTAGTCAGCTTGACTGCTGATTTGTTTTGCCAGTGATTCAACTTCTTGCGGCAAAATCGTCACACGACGGCGAACTTCGTTATTACGTACTTCAGCGATCAGCATTTCTTTACGGATTTCGCTACGATATTTTGCCATATCGATGCCATCCGCTTTTAAACGCGCTTGCATTTGTTCATAGGTTAAACCATTTTGACGTGCAATATCCGCAATTGTTGAGTTAACAGCTTCTTCAGGGATATTGATTTGCATTTGGTTAGCCATCTGTAACATGATGTTATCAGTAATCAAACGCTCAAGGATCTGATGACGGAGTGTTTGGTCATCAGGCACTTGTTGCCCTGCATTGCGTGCATTCAATTTTACCGTGTTCAGCATATTCTGGACGTCACTTTCCAGCACAACTCCGTTATTGACAACAGCAGCAACTTTATCCATTTGCTGTGGTGCAGCCAATGCTGTGGAGCTTGCAAACATCAGTCCCAGAATAAGCGTTTTCCAATTCTTCATAATGGTCCTATTTATTGATTTAGGTTCCGCCCAAGGCAGGTTAATCGTTCTTTTGTACTGCTGCTCTTGCTGATGTGAGAGAGCTAGCAGTACAAATAATTGTGTATATTCGTCATACTTCAAGATGCAGGTTTGTTGACTGCGCTATGCTCGCCGAGTCACATAGTTCATCTATGCTCCCCGTCTATCTTCGCTTGTGGCCTACCTGCATCTCGAATTATTTAGAGTAAATTTATCAGAAAGCACGCTGATAAGGCATGATACCTTGTTTCAGCATTTCCTGACTACCTAAACTATGATTGTTATTTAGGCCTCTAAGTTCCACATTGAATGACCATTTATTGTCATATTCGCTGTTGAATTTATCTTTTTCCCAGCCGACAATTTTGCGTTCGTAGCCAACATTAAACGCCCAACAGCAAGTATTGTATTGTAAACCAACCAGTTGGCTGGCGGATTGCTGCTGTTTCGTATCATAGTAGTAAGAGCCAACGAAGCCCCAACGTTCACTTAATGGCCAACTTAATACGGCGCCGACTTGTGATATACCTTGTTGGTATTCAGGTAGTGTATATGTGTAACCACCTGACTCATCACGGCGGAATGTGGCTTGAATATAGTCACGGTCAACAAAACGGTAGTTTAACTGTAACAAGCGATCGGCATCAATACGATACTCTGTAACCGCATTCCCCATGGTAACGTTACCTAAGCGACGATCGTATTGCAGACCTCCACGTATACCCCATTTATCATTGATGCGCCAGTAAGAATCTGTCGCCCACAGTAAGGAGCCAGTATTACTTTTATCATCAATTTGTAGGCTGGAGTTACCTGCGCGTGGACGCTCTAGATAATAAATTTGTCCTACGGAGAAGTTAAAGCGTTCAGTTAACGTTTCATCATAAACACGCGTTGTTACACCGGTGGTGAACTGATTTGCTGAAGCAACACGGTCAAGACCACTGTAGATGCGGTCACGGAATAAACCGTTGTAGTCTGATTGCAGCAGTGCGGAGTCGTAGTTATTGATGTTGTCCTGATCTTTATAAGGAATATACAGATACTGAACTCGCGGTTCTAATGTTTGAATAAAATCACTGCCTTCGAGTAGGTTACGTTCAAAGACAACTTTTGCATCACTTTTGAACATAGGTAGAACGCGGGTGACATTTTTTTCTAAGCTAGTGTTTTTATTCGTTTTAGGGATATCCTGATCATAATGCGTTGCCAGCAACTTGAAACTGTTGTTCATATTCGCCCAGCCGTTTGAGAGCGGTAAGCTCAGTTCTGGCTCGATATGCAGACGGGTCGCATCAGGGTTATTTTTGCCTACGCTAGTAAAGCGAGCAGCTTGAGCATAGGTATGTAAATCAAAGGCCCCTAAATTGTTTTTATAGTAGTTAAAATCTAACTGTGGCTCAGCTTTATAGGCACGGCGATTTGGATCATCGACAAAAATTTGGAATTGCTTATGCGTTAAAGTGGCATTCCAGTTTTCCGCAGAATAGCCAGTGCCAAATTTTTGCGTTGCATAGCCATCGGTGGTACTACCGTATTGGGAACTAAAGTCGGTAAAGTATTGGCGGTCACTGACCTTGGTGTAGTCAACATTAAAGTTCCAATGTTGGGCATAGGTGCCCGAATGACGCCAGTAGAATAACCAACGATCATCGCTCTCACGTGCATCACGTTTTTTACGATCTTTATCTTTAATATAGGCTCGGTCGTGGTTGATAAAGTCAAAGGCGAGTGTACCTGTGCCTGGTGCTATTAAATAACGGAACTCGTTATTCAGTTTAACACCACGGTGAGTCATAAACTGTGGTGTGATCGTCGCATCGTAGTTTGGTGCGATATTCCAATAATAAGGTAGAGAGAACTCTAACCCATCGTTATTAGAATAGCTTCCTGTTGGAATTAAGAAACCTGAACGACGCTTACTGCCAATAGGCAGTTGCATATATGGGCTATAGAACACAGGGACATTGCCAAGACGGAATCGAGCATGCCAGATCTCAGCAACTTCTTCTTCTCGGTCAATGATAACTTCAGAGCCTGCAACACTCCAACTGTCGTTACCCGGTAAACAGGTGGTAAAGGTACCGTTTTCCATAATGGAATAGCGGTTTTCACCACGCATTTTCATTTTTTTCGCGTCACCACGTCCCTGACGGCCCACCATCATGTAGTTACCATCATTAACATCAGTATTTTTATTATTCAAGTTAGACCAAGCTGAAGGGCCTTTGAGAATAATTTGTGGATCATCGTAATGTACGTTACCCGTCGCGGTGACCTCACGGATTGGATCAACACTATCAGGGTTGGTTTGCGTTAATTTTACATTGTCAGCAGTTAATGTTTGATTGCCTTGCTGAATGTCAACATCACCGCTGTATTCAACAAAGTTTGGATACTCGCCTTGAACATCCTCCGCAGTGATACGAATTGGCAAATCTTTGGGAGCGCCCTTAACCAGCGGTTTATCATAAACCGGGACGCCCAGCATACATTGTGCTGCAAGATCAGCATGTGCTTGCTGACTATAAATTGCCGCCCATACCATGGTGGCAAGTAGTGTTGGATAGCTTTTTTTCATCATTAAATATGCGGTTCCGTCGTAATTGGCATAGCCGGCAACGCTCAAAGACTAACTTAGCCAACCACATTGCGCCAGTATAATGTAAGAAACTTTACGCGCTTGTAGTTATGCACCGAGCAGAATGGGTAGTATGATAATGCAAAATTGCATTCTGAGCATTGAAGAATTGAGGGATATATGCACTATTGGGGTAAAATTATCGGTGTTGTACTGGCAATTGTCTCTGGTTTGGGCTTTTGGGGCGCACTGATTGGTTTAATTTTAGGCCATGGATTTGATAAAGCATCGGCTCAACGCAAATTTGCCGGTGGGATGAATAAACGTGATCGTCAGGCGATATTTTTTGCTAGTACATTCCAAATTTTGGGGCATTTAACCAAGTCAAAAGGCCGTGTAACCGAGACAGACATTCAGTTAGCGTCGAATTTGATGGATAGAATGCAACTGCACGGAGAAACGCGTAAAGCTGCTCAACAAGCGTTTAGAGAGGGGAAGGCACCTGATTTCCCATTACGTGATGTCCTTAAACAATTACGCATGGCGTGTTATGGCCGTTTTGACCTGATTCAGATGTTTCTGGAAATTCAATTACAGGCAGCATTTGCAGATGGCAACTTACATCCAAATGAAAGAAAAGTCCTGTTTATCATTGCCGAAGAATTAGGAATATCAAAAAGCCAATTTGAGCAATTCTTGGATATGATCCAAGGTGGTCGCCAATTTGGACAAGGTTATTCTCAGCAACAATCGGGTGGCTATTACCAACAATCAAGTGGGCCAACCCTTGAAGATGCTTGCAAAGTACTTGGTGTTTCAATTAATGATGAACCCACTAAGATTAAACGGGCCTATCGCAAACTTATGAGTGAGCACCACCCCGATAAGTTGATCGCTAAAGGGCTACCGCCTGAAATGATGGAGATTGCGAAGCAAAAAGCCCAATCAATCCAAGCGGCTTATGACCTAGTTAAACGCGAGCGCGGCTTCAAATAATTTTTCCTCGTCATATTTCATGCCGTAGCGTTGTTGGCTTCACTCAGTTACCCGAATCACATACTTATGTATGCTCATCGGGATAACTTTCGTTTGCCGCCTAGCTACAGCATGAACTATTTAGAGGAAACTCGAGTGATGCTTGGATAAAAAGCGAAAAGCGAAAAGCAAAAAGCAAAAAGCAAAAAGCAAAAAGCAAAAAGCAAAAAGCAAAAAGCAAAAAGCAAAAAACCTGACCATAGTATTGATGCTACTATGATCAGGCTTTTTTATTCAATTGAATGATTAAAAATCAGGCTGGCAAGTAAAATGCATTGGTGTGCCGTAGGCTGGGTGAGTGATGTATAGCTCTTGAGCATGTAGCTGTAAGCGAGGTGCGAGGGCTAGTGCTTGTTGGTGAGCGTAAAATCGATCTCCTAATATTGGATGGCCTATTGCTAACATATGCACGCGTAATTGATGTGAGCGGCCGGTGATTGGAGATAGCTTGACGCGGGTAGCTTGCTCTTCATATTCCAAAACCAGATACTCTGTTTGTGCTGATTTACCCGTTTCGAAGCAGACCTTCTGTTTTGGGCGATTAGGCCAGTCGCAGATAAGTGGTAAGTCAACCAATCCTTCTGATTTTTCTAAATGACCCCAAACGCGGGCAATATAGTGCTTCTTAGGCTCTCTATCACGAAATTGACGCTTTAATTCACGCTCTGCGGGTTTGTTAAGAGCGACTACCATTACGCCACTGGTGGCCATATCTAAGCGATGCACAGATTCAGCATTTGGATGATCGCGTTGTATGCGGCTCATAATGCTGTCATGGTGCTCAGGTGCTTTGCCGGGAACGGACAGTAACCCACTCGGTTTATTGACCGCGATGATGTGTTCATCTTGATATAGAATGTGTAACCATGGGTCAATTGGGGGATGGTAGGGTTCCATCATGAGAAATCGCGCTCCTGAAAAATAAATTCTCCCTCGATTGAGGGAGAAATAAACAACAATTTTAAGCCAATTAAAACAGTTTGACTATTGGTGAGTGACAACCACAAGGCGAATGGCATCAAGGCGCCATGTTGCTTGCTCAATATTAGTCAGTAATTGTTTGCGCTCTTCTT
Organism: Providencia sp. 2023EL-00965; assembly: GCF_033550225.1. Taxonomy (NCBI): domain Bacteria; kingdom Pseudomonadati; phylum Pseudomonadota; class Gammaproteobacteria; order Enterobacterales; family Morganellaceae; genus Providencia; species Providencia sp. 2023EL-00965. Next base: position 256,555 of record NZ_JAWUEH010000003.1, read on the forward strand.
CGATCACATCCAGTTCTTCATCACGAATATTTGGGTTTACTGCTTTCAGTGCTTCTAATCGTGATAATTCAAGCGTGAGTGCCTTATCTGCCGCTTCTTTAGCGTTAGCAATCAAGATATCGGCTTCTTTCTGTACCATAGGTTCAGAAAGTTTTAGCACTGAGTGAACTTCGTTTTGTACTGCATTCACTAGCTTGCTCGCCATATGACGGTTGATCGCATTAAGCTGACGGTTAAAGCTTTCGAACTCAACTTGTGAAGAAAGATTATTACCTTTCAAATCGATTAATAAACGAATTGGGGTTGCAGGTAAGAAACGACTAATTTGTAAGTTCTTAGGTGCTTGAGCCTCAAGAACATAAACCAATTCAGTCAGTAAGGTACCAACGGGTAATGCTTTATTTTTCAACAAGGAAACTGCACAGCTACCCGTATCACCTGATAACACTAAATCCAAACCATTACGTATGATAGGGTGTTCCCAACTAATGAATTGGGTGTCTTCACGGGATAACGCCTGCTCACGATCGAAAGTAATGGTGCAGCCATCTTGGGGTAGACCTGGAAAATCAGGAACTAACATGTGATCAGATGGTGTTAAAATAAGCAGGTTATCGCTCTTATCTTCCTGATTAATACCAACAATATCAAACAAGTTGAGTGCAAAGTTGACCAGTTCTGTATCGTTATCTTCAGCGCCAATCGTTTCAGCTAATTGAACGCCTGATTCACCACCATTAGAGTGCATTTCAAGCAGTCGGTCACGACCTTGTTCAAGCTGTGCTTTCAATGCTTCATGCTCTTCACGACAAGTTTTCAAAAACTCTTCAAAACCATCCGTTACCGTAGGCTCTGCCATATATTGCAGAAGCTGTTGGTAATATTTGTCATAAATGGTGCGTCCGGTTGGGCAAGTATGCTCAAAAGCATCTAGACCTTCATGATACCAACGCAATAGTACTGCTTGTGCGGTATGTTCTAAGTAAGGGACGCTCAGTACGATATCGCGTGTTTGACCAATACGGTCAAGTCGACCAATTCGTTGTTCTAGCAAGTCCGGATTGAACGGTAAATCAAACATAACTAGCTGGTTAGCAAACTGGAAGTTACGTCCTTCAGAACCAATTTCAGAGCAAAGTAGTACTTGTGCGCCATCTTCTTGAGATGCGAAGTAAGCTGCTGCACGGTCACGTTCTAAGAGTGATAAACCTTCATGGAATACTGCCGCACGGATCCCTTCACGTTCACGCAGTACTTGCTCTAGTTGTAGTGCAGTCGCAGCTTTTGCGCAGATCACCAACACTTTTTCGTTACGATTGGCCATTAAGTAGCCCATAAGCCACTCAACACGAGGATCAAAGTTCCACCAAGTGGCGTTTTCACCTTCGAATTCTTGATAAATTTGCTCTGGATAAAGCAGTTCTTTCGCACGCGTTTCGAGATCTTTTTTCGTCCCCATAATACCCGCGACTTTAATTGCCGTTTGGTATTGGGTTGGCAAAGGCATTTTCAGTGAATGCAATTCACGATGTGGGAAGCCTTTAACGCCATTACGAGTATTCCTAAATAGTAGGCGGCTAGTACCGTGCCTATCCATTAGCATACTGATCAACTCTTGACGGGCAGCGATACCATCTTCACTTTCAACATTTGCAGCTTTCAGTAATGGTTCAATATCCTGTTCTTTAATCAAATCATTGAGTAAGTTTTGCTGGTCGTTAGTCAGTTTATTACCCGAGAGTAATAATGATACTGCATCGGCAATAGGGCGGTAGTTTGATTGCTCATCAAGAAATTCTTGATAATCGTGAAAACGATTAGGATCAAGTAGGCGCAAACGTGCAAAATGGCTTTCTTGTCCAAGTTGTTCAGGTGTTGCGGTTAACAATAGAACAGATGGTACACTTTCAGCCAAGGTTTCAATAACTTGATATTCACGGCTAGGGGCGGCTTCACTCCATTGTAAATGGTGAGCCTCATCGACAACCATCATGTCCCAACCCGCTTCGACGAGTTGGTCAAAACGTTGTTTGTTGCGGCGAACAAAATCTAAAGAGCACAGTACCAGTTGCTCAGTTTCAAATGGATTGTCGCTATCGTGTAGTGCTTCGCTGTAGCGACTATCGTCAAACAGTGAGAAACGCAAATTAAAGCGGCGTAGCATTTCAACGAGCCATTGATGCTGTAAGCTTTCAGGAACAATGATTAATACGCGCTCCGCACGACCCGCCATCAGTTGTTGATGGATAATCATACCTGCTTCGATAGTTTTTCCTAAACCGACCTCATCCGCCAGTAGCACCCGAGGGTGATGACGCTTGCCGACTTCGTTGGCAATGTGCAATTGGTGAGGAATTAAACTAGCACGAATGCCTCGTAAACCTGTTGCCTGATGCTTGACTTGTTCGCTTTGGAATTTACGTGCGCGATAACGTAGTGCAAAGCGATCCATGCGGTCAATTTGACCGGCAAATAAGCGATCTTGTGGCTTATTGAAGGTTAGTTTGCTATCGAGAAAGACCTCTCTCAGATTAACATCCTGCTCTTGTGTATCGAGGCGCGTACCACAATAAGTGAGTAATCCGTTATCTTCATTAACGCTCTCGACTTGTAGCTGCCAGCCTTCATGGCTTGTAATGGTATCACCTTCGTTAAACATCACACGGGTGATGGGGGCATCATTGCGTGAGTAAAGTCGGTTTTCACCACTGGCGGGAAAAAGTAAAGTCACCATTCGGGCATCAATAGCCACAACGGCGCCTAATCCGAGTTCGCTTTCTGTATCGCTGATCCAGCGCTGACCAAGAGTAAATGGCATAGGTTTAACTCAGTTCCATAATTTTGATAGTTTATTTTTAGACTGTTGCAGGCAAATCATTTCATTGCCTTCACCCTGTGTTGGAAAATAAGAGTGTTAATTTTTGTCGTTGCCGGAGTGACAACGATTACTCAGTATCCCGCAGATTTTGTGCAGTAAAGAAGTGCGAGATATCAAAGGGGCGATATATTAATTCAAGCGAGGCTTATCGTCACCTGTTAAAAAAACAACAACACATAAGGAATTCTATTATTTTTGTAGGATCATCGAATATGTTGTTTTCTTTGATATCAACAATAGATAAATCCAATCACTGTTTATTATAACACCTGACTCGCAACTCACTATTGTAGCAAAAAATCGCACAAAATTTAAGCCTAGTTGATCATCATTATCAAAATAATAAAGTAATTTGCCCAGTTAACAGCGTATCAAAATCTTCTTGTAAAAAAGGTAAAATAGCATCAGCAATTGGCTTTATTTGTTTCAAAATATAATGTTCGTAATCCGGAGTTTCGGTAATAATCTCTAGTGGCTCGGGCCCTGCAAGTGTGATGATATAGCTTATCCAACCGCCATTTTGATACTGCTGAGGGCGCTGTTGCTTTAAATTGTACTCATCTGCTTGGCGAGCGGCTCTGACATGTGGGGGCACATTGCGTTGATAGTCCGATAGCTTACGGCGTAAGCGTTTACGATAAACAAGGCGGTCGTCATATTCACCGTTACGAATGGATTGGACATATTCACGAATAAATTCACGGTATGGTTGACGATGAAAAATTCGTGTATACAGCTCTTTTTGAAAGTACTGTGCAAGTGGTGTCCAATCAGAGCGGATAGTTTCTAAGCCGCGAAATACCATTTTTTCACCGCTGAGCCCTGCATAGCGCTTTTTACTGCCAGATTCTGAACCACGGATTGTTGGCATTAAAAAACGCCGATAGTGGGTTTCAAATTCGAGTTCTAACACACCTTCTAGTTGCCATTCGTCTTGTAAATGCTGTTTCCACCAATTATTCACATAATCACGTAGTTCGAAGCCAATTTTTTGAGCTTGTTCCTCACTGTGCGCTTCTTTTAGCCACACAAATGTTGAATCGGTATCGCCATAAATCACTTGATAACCTTGAGACTCAATCAGCTCTTTAGTGATTTTCATGATTTCATGACCACGCATCGTAATTGATGCAGTAAGACGAGGATCAAAAAAGCGGCACCCTTCAGCCCCCAGTACACCAGCAAAAGCGTTCATAATAATTTTTAATGCCTGCGAGAGCGGGGCATTATTTTCTTTTTTGGCTTTATCACGGCCTTGCCAGATATGGCTGACAATATCTGGCAAGCAGTGCACTGTGCGCGAAAACCATGCATTGCGAAAACCTGAAACAGAGTGTTGTTTTTCCGGGTGGGCTAGTCCTTCGATCATCCCTGCGGGATCAATTAAAAATGTGCGAATAATTGAGGGATACAAACTTTTATAGTCGAGCACCAGTACAGAGTCATATAAACCGGGTTGCGAATCCATTACAAAACCACCTGGGTTATGCTGTAATTTTTGCTCTGTAAGGTTTGGAGCGACAAAACCTAAACGATGTAACCGAGGTATATATAAGTGTGAAAACGCCGCGACTGAGCCTCCCATGCGATCGACAACTAGCCCCGTTACGGTAGCACGCTCTTGCAGGAAAGCCATCAAATCGGTTTTTTCAAAAATGCGATGGACTAAAATACAGTCCTGAATATTGTAATGAGCAAGTGCGGGTTTATCGTATTGAAAGCGGAGATTGATCTCATCCATGCGATCATAAGGGCTATCAATGGCTTTGCCTTCACCTAATAAAGTTTGGGCAACAGCTTCAAGGCTAAAAGAAGGGAAATTCCACGTGGCGGCTTTTAACGCATCAATGCCATCAATAATCAAACGACCTTCGGCAGACGCGAAAAATACCCCTTGTTTGAAACCATGTTCACGCCATTCTAATTTTTTACCTTGGCGACCAAATAATAGAGGTATGCCATAACGCTCCGCATGTTTCTGTAGCACATTTAAGTCGAACTGGATCAAATTCCAACCAATAATTGCATCGGGATCATATTGCTGTATCCATTGATTAAGTTTATCCAGCAATTGTGGTCGACTACTGACATAAATTAAACGATGCGCATCGGTGAGCGCTGGCCCTTGCTCAGGCCCCAACATAAATACGACATCATCACCACAGCCAGATAAGCCTATTGAATATAATTCGCCATGTTGGCTAGTTTCGATATCTAAAGAGACCGCTTTAATCGTTGGACGATAATTTTCACATGGTTTGAGTAGATATTCCCCTTGTTGATTACGTGAAAACCAAACGGGCGCAGTAATAAAGCGCTCCATAAGATAACGTTCACATGGGCGAATATCAGTTTCAAGTAATGAGATACCCAACTCTAGGCAATTTTTATCTAAATTCTGGAGCTGTCGATATTGTGGGCTATAAATCGCATAAACTTTTTCACGTTGAAAATCTCTTAACTCAATAGGCCGATAAGCCATATTAGCTTGCCCATCAAGTAAATGTTTGACTTTTGGTAATAACGATTGAGGGATAAACGCAACGGCTTGTTGATAGGGAACAGTGACTTTACGTGGGCCATTATCTGTGATCAGCCAATAACTGACTTCAACGCCTTGGCGAGTATCTCTCCAATGGCGGCTAATAATGAAGCCTTTTTCAGCGGGGGACATAAATTGGGGCATAGCTGGCTCGCATAAAAATCAACGAACCTACTATACGACAGAGGTGGGAATTTATACAGTATTTTTTGTGATGCCAAGTAACTCAGCAGCGAGGCTATCTCCCCGTAATAATTCCTGAGTACTACCGTCGTAGGCTATAGTGCCATCAGCAATTACCAGTGTTCTCGGTGCTATTTGTAAGGCATCTTCAATGTTATGAGATACCATCACTAAGGTGATGTTTTTTGTTTGGCAAATGTCATCAAGCAGTAATAGCATTTCATTGCGTAAAGCCGGATCGAGAGCAGAAAAAGGCTCATCAAGTAGTAAAATAGGCTGCTGGCGGATCAAGCAGCGCGCTAAAGCTGCACGTTGTCGTTGTCCTCCTGAGAGCTGAGCTGGGAGCCTATCAAGAAATTCATAAAGGCTAACTTGAGCTGCGATCAATTCAACTTGCTGCATTTGTGAATTAGTTAAGCGTAAGCCTGGATGCAAACCTAACCCAATATTTTGCCTAACGGTTAAATGAGTGAATAGGTTGTTTTCCTGAAATAGCATTGATACAGGGCGTTTCGCGGGAGGGGTAAAGGTATGATCAGTTTCATTTAAATAAATAGAGCCACTTCTGGCAAATTGGAAACCGCTGATTAAACTGAGCAAAGTACTTTTTCCTGCGCCGCTTGGTCCCATAACGGCAACGCGTTCACCTGCCTGAATAGCAAAATCAAATCGCATGTTTAGGTTGTCATACTGATAATCCAGTTTATTTAATTTAATCATGCTGTTTTCCTGATATGCGCTCAAGTAGGCTGAATAAGCCAAAACATAATAAAAGAAGCACCATCGCAGTGACGGCTCCATCATTGGTTCGATAGGCACCAATTTGCTGGTAAAGGTAATAAGGCAGCGTGCGGAAGTCGTCATTACCAAATAAAGCGACTACGCCAAAATCACCAATGGAAATCACACAAGCAAAAGCAAGAGCTTGGGCGAGTGGTTTCTTCAATGCTTTTAATTCAATGATCCGCAGCCGATTTAGCCCACTGATGGCGAGTGAGTGGCACAGTGGGTTATAGCGTTCTGCCAGATCTCGCATTGGGTTTTCGAGTACTTTTAATGCATAAGGAATCGCAAGTAATGCGTTGGTCATGATCACTAATGCATAAGGGGATTCTGGAATACCGATTGTTTCATTAAACAGAATAAAAAAGCCAGTCGCAAGCACGATACCGGGCATAGCTAAAATGAGCAATCCACTCAATTCCATCGCTTGCCCTAGTTTAATCGCTCTACGTAAGCGTAATTCACGGCTACTCCATAACAGCATCATCGTGAGGAATACACATAATGTACCTGCGCAAATAGCAATAAATAGCGAAGTGGAAGCGGCTTGCCACAATGCAGATTGACTGAGTACCTCAAATAAGCGTCCATTTAGGCCATCTAAAATAATAGCCAGTAAAGGTGGAATTAAGAGTAATACAGCTGCGCTGATAATGATGGCATCACGGATACGGCGAAAATAGTTATCAGCCGGATCGTACCAATGATTATGTTGGCTGTGACCAATTGAAAATAAGCTATTGATTTTTTGGCTGAAGAACATTAAACCGACACAGAAAAAGAGTTGGATCAAGGCTAAAATGGCAGCTCTACCGAGATCAAAATCATAGTTGAGAGCCTGATAAATGGCTAATTCTATCGTCGTAGCCGCTGGGCCACCGCCTAAAGCCAACACGGTTGCAAAGCTTGCAAAACACAACATAAAAATCAGTGATGCGGTTGGTAGCATTTGCCGACGTAAATAAGGCCACTCTAAAATGCGAAATTGCTGCCACTCATTAAATCCTAACTGAGCTGCAATTTGTCGTTGTTCAATAGAAATATTTTCTAGCGATTGTAAAAGCATGCGTGTTGCTAATGGCATATTAAAAAATATGTGTGCAAGCAATATACCTTTGAGACCATAGGGAGTGAACTGATATTCTAATCCAAGCAAATGATACAGCTGAGCCAGCCAACCCGTTTTACCATAAACAGATAAAATGCCAAATACTGCCACTAAAACGGGTAATACCAAGGTCATGGCGCAAAGACGTAATAATAATGTTCGTCCAACAAAACGCCGCCGAAATAGCGCCCGAGCCAGTAGAATAGTGGGTAAAACTGAGAATACAGCAGATAAAAAAGCCTGCCAAAAAGTAAAGCCAATGACATGCCATAAGTAGCTATCACTGATTACATCGCTGATGGATATTTCAGGTGAAAAAACACACAACGCACCAAAAGCAAGCAATGCAACTGTGATTAGCAAACCGGAGGCTAATGCCCCCGGGATCAGTGATTTATTCATTATCGACTGACAGCGGATTGCCATAGACGAACCCATGCCTGACGGTGTTCAGCAACTTCTTTCGCACTAAATTGTAACGATTTTTGAGGGATAGGTAGTGAGTTATACACCTCTGGAAGTGGTGTATCGATCACAGGATACATCCAGTTAGTCGTTGGTAAGGTACTTTGGAAATCAGGGGTTAACATAAATTGTAAAAACTGTTTGGCGAGCTCAGGTTGATTGCTGTTTTTTAATCGTGCTGCAACTTCCACCTGCATATAATGTCCTTCCTCAAACAAAGCGGCTGCATAGTTGTCTTTGTTATCGTTTAACATTTGATAGCCCGGAGAGGAGGTGTAGCTAAGAACAAAATCCCCTTCGCCTTTTAAAAATAAGCCATATGCTTCACTCCAACCTTTAGTCACAGTTAACGTTTTATTCGCCATTTTTTTCCAAGCATCCGCAGATTGGTCACCATAAAGTTTTTCAATCCACAATAGGAGGCCAAGCCCTGGAGTACTGGTTCTTGGGTCTTGATAAATGATTTTCCACGGTTGGTCGCTATTTAATAGCTCATTCATGCTTTTTGGGGGCGTTGTGATCTTACTTGTGTCGTAGATAAAAGCAAAATAGCCATAGTCATAAGGGATAAAAGTTGCATTATTCCATTCGATTGGCAGCTTCATGGCTTGCGTATTGATATCGGCAGGAGCGAATAGCCCCGTACTTTCAGCAGAATCAATGAGGTTATTATCGAGCCCTAGTACGACATCGGCCTTACTTTTTTTCCCTTCCATACGCAGACGGTTAAGTAAGGCAACACCATCACCCAGTGAAACCAATTTTAGTTCACAGTCACATTGCGCTTCGAAATTCTGTTTAATTTGTGGGCCTGGACCCCATTCAGCAGCAAAAGAATCATAAGTGTAAACAGTCAGTGTTGGCTTTTCTGCCCAAGCAAGATGAGTAAAGCTAACGGCCGTTAAGGTAATTAATGCGCTAAAGAATGATTTTTTAAACATTTTTATTCCTGCGTTAGAGTAAAAGCTACACAGGATTTGAGAGGGCACCATGGCGATAAACATGGATGATAGCTCAAATCCCTACGCCGGTATTGCCCGGATCAGGTTCTACGGGTGAGTTCTCAGCCTATACTCGTCATACTCTGAGCATAATAATTTCGGCACCCCGTTGAGACAGTCGCTATTGTAGTGTCTTTACGCATATCTGCAAACTCTATTGATATAGGTTTACCAGTTAGGGTATGTGTGAAACAATTAGCCATCTTTCAAATTTGGTTATTGAGGTAGTCTGGTGATCGATGATGATGGCTACCGCCCGAATGTAGGAATTGTAATTTGTAATCGGCAAGGGCAGGTTTTATGGGCTCGCCGCTATGGTCAACATTCATGGCAGTTTCCACAAGGGGGAATTAACCCCGGTGAATCGCCAGAACAGGCTATGTACCGAGAGTTGTACGAGGAAGTAGGCCTACAACGTAAAGATGTTAGGTTGTTAGCTTCAACGCGCAATTGGCTGCGTTACAAATTACCCAAGCGTTTGGTGCGTTGGGACACAAAACCTGTTTGTATCGGGCAGAAACAGCGTTGGTTTTTACTACAGCTGCAATGCAATGAAGCCGATATAAACGTTCAGCGCAGTAAATCGCCAGAGTTTGACGGCTGGCGATGGGTGAGTTATTGGTATCCCGTAAGGCAAGTGGTGTCTTTCAAACGAGAAGTATATCGCCGAGTAATGAAAGAGTTTGCACCTGTTGTGATGCCTCTACAGGAACAAAAAACGGCACAAAGACCTGCGTTTAATCACCGTAGGCGCGGGGCAAGGTAAGATCATGTTGACGCGTCTACGTGAGATTGTTGAAAAAGTCGCGATGGCGACAAGTTTAACTGAAGCGTTGGAAGTTTTAGTAAACGAAACATGTAATGCGATGCAAACTGATGTTTGTTCAATTTACTTAGCTGATCATTCACGTCAGTGTTACTACTTAATGGCAACCCGCGGGTTGAAAAAACCTAGCGGGATTGCTATTCGTCTTGGATTTGATGAAGGGGTTGTTGGTGCTGTTGGCCGCCAATCTGAAATGCTCAACCTCGCCGATATCCGCGAGCATCCTGAATTTAAATATCTCCCTCAACTCAAAGAAGACCGGTTAAAAGCTTTTCTCGGTGTGCCGATTGTTTACCGTCGTCAACTATTGGGTGTATTGGTGGTTCAACAACATGAACGTCGTTTCTTCAATGAAACCGAAGAGTCGTTTATGGTGACATTGTCAATGCAACTGGCGGTTATATTGTCTCAAGCTCAAGCGAAGGGGATTTTTGGCCAGTATCGACAAAGTCGTCTGAAAGCACTTCCTGTTTCTCAAGGCATCGTGATGGCTTATGGGTGGCAGGATAGTTCACAGCCCTCCTTTGAAAGTATTTGTGAAGCGACGGCACTCGACCAAAACATAGAAAAACAGCGCCTTATCGCAGCGATTGAAAATGCTGCTTCAGAATGCCGACGTCTTAGTAAGCGTTTTATTGCTAACTCGCAGAAAGAAAGCGCAGCAATTTTCGACCTCTATAATCATTTGCTTCATGACCCACAATTAAAAAAACGATTATTTGATGCTATTGAACAAGGAGCCGTGGCTGAATGGGCCGTTAAAACGGTCATAGAGGATTATGTAGAACAATTTTCTCGTTTACATGATTTGTATTTGAGAGAGAGAGGTGCCGATCTCCGTGCTTTGGGACAACGTTTATTATTTCATTTAGATGATAGTTTGACATCGGTTGATCAGTGGCCTGAGCATTTTATTTTAGTTGCCGATGAGCTAAGTGCTAGCGTCTTGGCAGACATGCCTCTTGAGCAGCTTGTTGGCGTGATAGTACGTGATGGTGCAACACACTCACATTCAGCGATTTTAATTAGAGCGATGGGGATCCCCGCCATTATGGGGGCAGATATTGACCCTTCATTGCTCCATAATCGTTTTTTGATCCTCGATGGTTATCGTGGTGAAGTATTCATTGAACCTGAAAACATAATCGCCCAAGAGTATAAGCAAATCATTGCTGAGGAAAATGTTCTCAGTCAGCTAGCTGAAGGAGCGTTAGAGCAAGACGTTACTTTGAAAAATGGTGAACCTGTTCACATTCATCTTAACGCAGGATTAAGTCCTCGCTATGAGCAACAAATTAATGTGGCTGTAGATGGTGTGGGACTATATCGCACAGAACTGCCTTTTATGCTACATAATGGCTTTCCATCGGAAGATGAACAAAAACAGTTATATCAAGAGATACTACAGCTATTTATTGATAAACCTGTCGTGCTGAGAACATTAGATATTGGTGCTGATAAGCAATTGCCTTATATGCCTATTAGTGAAGAAAATCCCTGCCTAGGTTGGCGCGGGATCCGTGTAATGTTAGACCAGCCTGAAATTTTCTTGATCCAACTTAGAGCCATGCTACATGCGAATATTGAGACGCAAAATCTACGCATCTTATTGCCGATGATCACCAGTATTAATGAGGTGGATGAAGCGCTCAGATTAATTAAGCGCGCAAATGAAGAGGTGAGTTTGGCTACAGGCAAAACGCTGGTAATGCCGAAAATCGGGGTAATGTTTGAAGTTCCTTCTTTGCTGTTCCTCCTTCCTGAATTAAAAAAACGTATAGATTTTATTTCAATTGGTACCAATGATTTAACTCAGTACTTGTTAGCCGTTGATCGAAATAATACCCATGTTGCCGCTATTTACGATAATTTACACCCATCAATGCTGAGATTTTTGGCTAAAGTTAATGAAGAGTGTGATCGCCTCGGTTTACCTGTAAGCGTATGTGGTGAAATGGCAGGACAACCTCTAGGGGTAATGGCGCTAATAGCCCTTGGCTACCGGTCTTTAAGCATGAGTGGAAGAAGTGTTCCTCGAGTGAAATACCTGATCCGTGGCCTACATGCGGGTAAAGTTGAACAATTGGTTCCCGAAATCTTAGCGGCGGAAACGAGCAATAATATCCGGCAAATAATTAGCTTATTTTTGGAAAAAAATGGGCTTGGTGGCTTTGTTCGGGGTGGGATCTAATCAGTCTTACTTTCTCTTCGCATGAGCTATGTTATTATGCGCAATCTGACAGTTAATAAACTATTCTATTTGTTAACTGCGGTTAAGGTTTGTGTGATAAGCAAAGAAAATCCATTGCCTGATTTTCGGCTGATGATATGAAACGGGGAAACCACGCTTTTATCCCACTTCGTCAGTAACCTAAATGATTTTTGATTAACAAATAAAGTGGGGAACGATGAGTAACAGCTACTTAGCATTTCCGGAAATTGATCCCGTAATGTTCTCAATTGGGCCAGTATCACTGCACTGGTATGGCTTCATGTATCTTGTAGGGTTTGTTTTTGCTTTATGGCTAGCGGGCCGCCGCGCAAGCAAACCGAATAGTGGTTGGACAAAAAATGAAGTTGAGAATTTACTCTATATTGGCTTTGTAGGTGTTTTTGTAGGAGGACGATTGGGTTACGTTTTCTTCTATAACCTTCCAGTCTTTCTTGATGATCCACTTTATTTATTTAAGGTTTGGGATGGAGGAATGTCCTTCCATGGCGGCTTGATTGGTGTGATCTGTGCGATGGTATGGTTTGCTCATCGTACTCGCCGCCGCTTCTTACAAGTCTCTGATTTTGTTGCTCCGCTAATTCCTTTTGGCCTAGGTATGGGGCGCATTGGTAACTTTATTAATGGTGAGCTATGGGGGCGTGTAACATTAGATACACCATGGGCATTTTTATTCCCTCATTCACGTAGTGAAGACATTCAACTTGCAGCACAAGATCCGTCGTTATTGCCTACGCTAGAGCAATATGGCGTACTTCCGCGTCATCCATCGCAGCTTTATGAGATGTTTTTAGAAGGAATTGTATTGTTCCTGATCCTCAATTTATTTGTGCGTAAACCGCGCCCAATGGGCAGCGTTTCCGGCCTGTTCCTGATTGGTTATGGCGCATTCCGAATTATTGTTGAGTTCTTTAGACAACCTGATGCTCAACTCGGTTTATTTGGTGGTATTAGCATGGGCCAAATACTATCTATCCCTATGATTATTATTGGTATTCTAATGATTATGTGGGCCTATAAATATGGTAAAAATATCCCTGCTCATAAACCGGATAATAAAGCACAGCCAAGTAAGTAAATGAACATAATAAGGTGGCAGTGGTGAATGTTTGATACTGCTGCCGCTTATAGCGCAAGAGAATGACTATGAAGCAGTATTTAGAATTATGCCAACGTATCATCAATGAAGGCCAATGGATTGAAAATAAGCGTACAGGCGTGCGCTGCTTAACCGTCATTAATGCAGATCTTGAATATGATGTGGCAAATAACCAATTTCCATTAATCACCACCCGAAAAAGTTTTTACAAAGCTGCAATAGCAGAGCTACTGGGTTACCTACGCGGTTATGATAATGCAGCTCAATTCCGTGAAATCGGCTGTAATACATGGAATGCAAATGCGAATGACAATCAAGCTTGGCTGAATAACCCACACCGTAAAGGTGAAGATGATATGGGGCGCGTTTATGGTGTCCAAGGGCGCTCATGGCAGCGGCCTGATGGTACGCATCTCGATCAGCTTAAAAAAGTGGTTAATAACTTAAAAAATGGTATTGATGACCGCGCTGAAATCATTACGTTTTATAATCCAGGTGAATTTGAAATGGGATGCTTACGGCCTTGTATGCATACTCATACTTTTTCACTGCTCGGTGATACTCTGCACTTAACCTCCTATCAACGTAGTTGCGATGTACCACTTGGATTGAATTTTAACCAAGTACAATGTTTCGTGTTACTCGCTTTGATGGCGCGGATTACGGGTCATCAACCGGGTAAGGCGTATCATAAAATTGTGAATGCACATATTTATGAAAACCAATTACCACTGATGCGCGATGTTCAGTTAAAACGCGAGCCTTTTGCTTTACCATCATTAACGATAAACCCTCAAATTAAAACGTTAGAAGATCTGGAAACATGGGTAACCACCGATGATTTTTCTCTTGAAGGTTATCAATGTCATGAAGCGATTAAATACCCATTTACGGTATAACGTTTAATCTTCTCTTAGAAGGCCAAGGTCATACTGTACCTTGGCTTTTTTATCGTTTTTTTAACCACTACGTTATCTTTTTCCCCGCATATTTTAGCTTTTTGCGAGCCTACTCCGAAAACACGACTGATTATGTGTAAATCTTGCATCTGTTTGCGAAACGTTACGCAACACTCTTCTTTTTTTCTATTTTAATTCGATTTTGCTGACATTATCAGGCGCATATTTTACGAACAGGCGGTGGCTATAGATGGGCGGACAAACTCAAGAACAGGAAAAAGGATTTACGCTGATCGAAATATTGGTTGTGATATTTATATGCTCATTGGTTTTATTACCTGCTTTATATGGTTGGCAGCAACAGCAACAACGCACCCGTTTAATTGACGCTGCAAGGCAAGTTGCCGTATTCATTTACAGTCATTTAATGGAAAGCATTTACTTAAATCAACATCGTATCTTATTAATTAATAATGCTCAGGGTGATTGGGCGGTCACTATCAAAGATTCTGTGACTAACCAACAGATTGCGATATTGTCATCGGCGAAATTTAACAATATCGGCATGAAATCAGCAACTCGTACATCCGTTGACCTTTATGGAAAACAAGGAACTAGTCAGGCTTTTCGCATTGAGCTGATCAACGATTTTGGGCAAATGACTGTATTTATGTCCGCAGCAGGCCGGATAAGAGGTTGCAGTAATAAAAAAATCATTGGCGTTCCCCGCTGTTAGGGCTTACAGATGAATGTCAGCCATCAAAAAGGGTTTTCGTTAATAGAAACACTAGTCGCTATGTCGATCAGTAGCTTGGTATGTATTGCTGCAATCTCTGTTTTTCCAACATTAATTAAGCAAGTACATCAATCATATATTCAATATCAAATTGATAGAGATGCTCGTCAGGTGCTAATTAATATGGAGAAGGATCTCCGGCGTATCGGTTATTGTAGCCGTGTTTCTTGCCAAGGTGAGGCGATTAAAATTGATGCTAAATTTTTGAGTCGATACCCTAACTCATGCATTATTTTTGCTTATGACCAGAATTTGTCAGGAACATGGCGGCCAGTTCGAGGTAGGAATAAAGAATCTGATTTTTTTGGCTATCGCCTGAATGACAAAAAATTAGAATCAAATCGAAATGTTATGGATTGTGATGGTAACCGTTGGCAATCTTTATTTGATCCTCTAATGATTAAAGTCTCTTCATTAAAATTTGTATGGCATGAAGTTCAGTCGTTGCTGGAAATATATTTAGTTATTGAAACACCGTATTTACCAAACAAAGCCTTTCATTATCGTAGCGCTGTTTTGCTAAGGAATTTACGATGAAGCATCGTATTTTTCAGCAGCAGGGAAACATTGCGTTAGTGATGGTCGTGGTATTGATGACAACAGCGCTACTGTTATTAAAAGCATTACATTTTTATCAAGAAAACGCCCGCAACGAATTTTTAAAGGAAAAAAAATATGTTGAAGCATTTAATCAAGCAGAGTCAGCGCTGTCATGGGGGCTTCAACAATCCTGGACTTTGCAAACATTTAGCCGCCAAAAATGGCAATGCCAGAGAGCATCAGAGCACTCATGGGAAAGCTGCCTTAAACATTATAAAGGTTCTCAATTTATTCTCTCTGGTAAAGGAAAATATAGGGGGCAATATGATGTTACGCTTTATCGCTGGGTTTCTCCTATTTCAGGTACACAGAAAGTGCGAAGCCAAATAAAAGGTTGGCTTGATTACTGTCCAGTTGATAAAAAGGGATTTTGCCAATGAATGATAAGCTGGAAGAGCAGCGTGGTTTTGCAATCATAGAGTCAATGCTTGCTGTAGTGATTTTTGCTATGCTGCTAGTCGCTCTGTTAAACTACACTCAACATATTACCTTGAATTTCAATTGGATATTTAGTAGCTCAGTTGCAGTAAGGGAGCTACAAAGTCGTTTAGAGCAGGAAGCGGCGAAGATGGCGTTAATACCAAATGACCCATCATTTATTTATCCTAATTGGCAGATAAACTTACAGTCACTTATGGTGTCTGATAGTTGCACAAGTACAACCGTCAGTTTATTAAGTACTCAGCAAGATTTTTCGCTAAACCGTTGGTTTTGCAGAACAGGAGATAGTCATGTTTCAGGTTTATCATTCTAATCAATTAGAGCTATTAAAGGAGTTAATTGCTCATTTAATGGAAAATGAACCACTTTCTCATCCGTTCGAGCAAGAAATCGTTTTAGTACAAAGTCCGGGTATGTCCCAATGGTTACAAATAGAGTTAGCAAAGCGCTTTGGGATAGCTGCGAATATTTATTATCCTCTACCAGCAACTTTTATTTGGGATATGTTTCGTCGTGTGCTCCCCGATATACCGAAAGAGAGCGCTTATACCAAGCAAGCTATGGCTTGGAAACTGATGAAAATATTACCTGAAGTCATTGATGAAGAAGAATTTGAGCCGTTACGGCATTACTTACAGAATGATTCAGATAAGCGAAAGTTACACCAGCTAGCGGGACGAGTCGCAGATTTATTTGACCAATATTTAGTTTATCGACCTCAGTGGATAGAAAAATGGCAGCAGAATGAATTAGTCGAGGGGTTAAGCTCAAATCAATTATGGCAAAGACGATTATGGCTGAAGTTGGTTGATTATACTCAAACTCTTGAGCAGTCACCATGGCACCGAGCGAATCTTTATCAGCAGTTTATTGCCAAGCTACAAGGTGAGCAGGATTTAAAAAATGTATTACCAAAGCGTATTTTTATTTGCGGGATTTCATCTTTACCGCCTGTTTACCTGCAAGCCCTAAAAGCAATTGCAGAGCATACTGATATTCACCTGATGTTTACTAACCCATGTCGCTATTACTGGGGAGATATTTACAGCCACTCTTTTCTTGCCAAATTACAGAAAAGAAAATTGAAGCATTATATTGATAAGCATGAAATATCACGTTTTAGAATTGATGGGAATGTTGAAAGGTTATTCAACGATGAAGGTGAACAAGAACTCGCTAACCCATTGCTTGCGTCATGGGGAAAATTAGGGCGGGATAATCTGTATTTTATCTCACAGATTGATAATGCGAATGAAATATCAGCATTTGTTGATACAAATCGTCGCAACCTACTAGAGAATTTACAACAGGATATTTTAGATCTTGAAAATCATGCTCAATTCGGAACTACACTACAAGATTACCTCACGAGTAACAACAAACGTAGGTTAGCTTTATCCGATCAATCCGTGACTTTTCATTCGTGCCATAGTGCACAAAGGGAAGTCGAAGTTTTGCAAGATCAATTATTGTCATTGTTTGAGCATGACCCAACGCTTACACCTAGAGATGTTATTGTCATGGTGTCAGATATCGACAGTTATACACCATTCATTCAAGCCGTTTTTGGCAATACGGCATCTGGGCGCTATATCCCTTTTTCCATTTCAGATAGAAAGGCATTACAAGCCCATCCTATTTTACAAGCATTTATTTTATTACTTGACCTTCCGCAAAGCCGTTTTTCAACTGAACAAGTACTTACATTACTTGAGGTGTCTGCGTTTGCCGCTCATTTTAATATTGATGAAAGTGAATTAAGTTTATTACGTCGATGGGTTAATGAGTCAGGGATCCGTTGGGGTTTAGATGATGATAATGTGCGTGCTTTGGCACTGCCCGTAATCGGGCAAAATACATGGCAATTTGGGTTGAGCCGTATGCTATTAGGCTATGCAATGGATAGTCGATATGGCCCTTGGCATAATGTTTTACCTTATGATGAAAGTAGTGGGTTAGCTGCTCAGTTAGCAGGTAAGCTCGCATTATTAGTCAATACATTAAAAGAGTGGCGAACATTACTAGAAGTTGAGAGAAATCTTGAAGAGTGGAAAGCGATTTGCCAGCAGCTACTTCATAGCTTTTTTAAAGTTGATGGCGATACAGAGTTAGTGCTTACTCTTGTTACAGAGCAATGGCATAGGATTATCGAAAATGCCTTAAGCTCTGGTTATGATGAAAAAGTCCCTTTACGTTTGATCCGTGATGAACTAGCTGTATGTTTTGACGATGAAAAGATAAGTCAGCGTTTTCTAGCTGGTGCTGTGAATTTTTGTACCTTAATGCCAATGCGTTCGGTACCTTTCAAAGTCGTCTGTTTGTTAGGGATGAATGATGGTATATACCCCCGTAGTATTCCACCACTAGGCTTTGATTTAATGGCAGAGAAGCCTGCCAGAGGGGATCGAAAGCGCCGAGATGATGATCGTTACCTATTCTTAGAAGCATTGAATTCAGCAGCGAAGCAACTTTATGTTAGCTATATTGGTCTATCTATACAGGATAACCAAACCTGTAACCCATCTGTGCTAGTGACTGAGCTTTTGGATTATATTTGCCAAAGTTTTTGTTTACAGGGGGATGAGGAACTTAACATTGATGAGAGTGCGATGAGATTAAAAAAACATCTTGTCACACAGCACAACCGTGTGCCTTTTGCCAAAGAAAACTTCATTGCCGATTCTATAAATCAGAGTTTTGCAAGTGAGTGGTTACCAGCCGCGCAAACTGTATTTCAAGGGAACAAACCTTTTATATCTCAGCTTAATGAACGTGAAATCATCACTGAGCTTTCAGTTGAACAACTATTGCGTTTTTATCGTCATCCAATAAGAGCTTTTTTTCAACAACGTTTGAAAGTTCATTTCGCCATTGAAGAAACAGAACTGCCAGAGGATGAGCCTTTTATTTTAGATAGATTACAGCGCTATAAAATTAATGAGCGTGTATTAGCTTTATTAGTTAAAGATGAAGATCCAGTTCAGCTTTATCAATCACTGAGAGCCTCTGGGCAGTTACCTGCTAAGCAATTTGGGCAGCTGTTTTGGGAGCAACAAATGAATAATATTATGCCATTGGCTGAAAAGGTTAAGGAGCAAAATATTCAACCGTTTGACCATGTGATTGATACTGATATCAATGGCATCAAATTAACAGGAGTATTAAGAAATGTGCATGAAAACGGGGTATTACGTTATCGGCCTGCTTATTTGACAGCAAATGATGGTATTCAACTGTGGATAGAACATCTGTTGTTTAATTTTACGATCGGTGAAGGTGATAGTATTGCACTAGGTCGTGATAACAGTACGTGGCATTTTTCTAGTGTAAAGCAAGAAAATGCTAAGAATTATTTAGAACAGCTTATAACGGGTTACTGTAATGGCCTAAATAGCCCATTGTTATTGTTAAATCAAAGTGGTTGGAATTGGTTATCAGCTTGTTTTGATAAAAAAACGCAACAATATGATTTTGTTTCTGAAGATGTACAACAAAAAGCATTATCAGTACTAGTGCAAAGCCTCCAAGGTTCATCCATGAAAAGAGGGGAGATGGAGGATGATTATGTGTTACGAGTTTGTAGAAATATTGACCAAAACTTAATTCAGTCGCTGTTGGAAAATACTCAGCGTTATCTTCTGCCGATGGCAGAATATCTAAAATAAAAAAAGGGGTGCATTAAAGGATGCGACGTTTATCCAAAAGTATCGCTCAATTTTTCTTATTGGTAACCTTAATGGTTTGGGGGGCAGCAGCGATTGGCCAGCCCCTTTGGCAGGTGTTACCCGAAACTATCAATAAGAGCGAACATGATCCACGAACCTATCAAGCCGTTAAGCTACATAACGGAATGATAGTGTTATTGGTTTCAGATCCAAAAGCGACTAAATCACTAGCCGCTGTTTCTATTCCTGTTGGTAGCTTAGAAAACCCAGATAGCCAATTAGGGCTTGCACATTATTTAGAACATATGGTGTTAATGGGCTCTAAAAAATATCCAGAACCCAGCAGTTTGTCTGAGTTTTTACAAAAGCATGGTGGGAGTCATAATGCCAGTACCGCGGCACATCGTACTGCTTACTATTTAGAAGTTGAAAATAGTGCCTTAAAGGATGCTACGGATAGATTAGCGGATGCTTTAGCTGAGCCACTACTGGATCCGACTAATGCAGATAGAGAACGAAATGCCGTCAATGCGGAGCTGACTATGGCTCGTTCCCGTGATGGAATGCGTCTATGGCAAGTTCGTTCTGAAACATTAAATCCTAATCACCCCAACTCACGCTTTTCTGGTGGAAATTTAGAGACGTTGCAAGATAAACCCGGTAGTAAGTTACAAGATGAACTAGTGGGTTTTTATAAGCAATATTATTCGGCGAATTTGATGAATGGTGTTTTGTATGGTGACCAATCTATTGAGTCGCTGGCAAAAATTGCAGCAGAAACCTTTGGGCGTATTCCAGACCATAATGTTAAAGCGCCAACAACGGATGTTCCCGCTGTCACAGACAATGAAAAAGGGATTGTGATCCACTATGTTCCTGCTCAGCCACAAAAAGCCATTCAATTAGAGTTCAGTATTAAGAACAATATGGCTGATTTTCGCAGTAAAAGTGATGAATACATTGGTTATCTGATCGGAAATCGCAGTCCTGGCACATTAGCAGATTGGCTAGTATCTGAAGGATTGGCTGAGGGGATTAGTGCCTCTGCAATGCCTAACGCAGATCGGAATTATGGGACTTTTTCTATCTACATTACTTTGACAGATAAAGGGTTAGCAGAGCGTGATGAAATTATTGCGGCTGTATTTGCTTATATTGATCTGTTGAAAAAAGAAGGCGTAACCAAAAGTTACTTTGATGAAATCGCGAATGTACTGAATTTATCATTCCGTTATGGCTCTATCGTCAGAGATATGAACTACATTGAATGGTTATCAGACCAAATGATTAATGTACCGGTCAACCATGTATTAGATTCTGATTATATTGCGGACAAATATGATCCTTCGGCAATAAAGGCAAGGCTCTCTGAGCTAACGGCTAAGGATGCACGGATTTGGTTTATTAGCCCAAATGAGCCACACAATAAGAAAGCCTACTTTGTTGATGCAGCTTATCAGGTCGATAAAATAACTCAGAAGCAGTTAACTCAGTGGGAACAGCTAGAATCTAAAATGAAATTTAGATTACCTGAATTGAACCCATACATTCCGGATAACTTGTCATTAATTAAGACCGAAAAAACCTATAAACATCCTGAATTAGTTTATCAGGATGGCAATACACGTGTGCTGTATATGCCAAGCCAATATTTTGCAGATGAGCCTAAAGCAACTATTAATTTATTACTGAAAACAAAAGTTGGTGATCAAGATGCTAAATCCCAAGTGACTGGAGCATTATTGCAATATATAGCATCATTAAAAATGGATGAGCTGCAATATCAAGCATCGGTAGCAGGTATGTCGGTGTCTGTTTCACAAGGCGTTGGATTGCAGTTTAATGCGAGTGGATATACTCAGCATTTACCTGAGCTATTTCTATCGATGACAAAGCTGTATTTAAGCTTTGAGCCAACAGAAAGGGAACTTGCTCAAGCGAAATCTTGGTATCAGGAACAAATAAAAGTAGCGAATAATGCCAAAGCTTATGAAATAGCTATGCAGCCACTACGACGTATCGATACTGTTCCTTATTTTGAACAAGAAGAGCGTCTATCGACACTAGACAATATTTCACTAAAAGATCTCACTGAATATCGTAGCAAGATGATAGAGAGCGCATCATTACAAGCTATGGTAATTGGTAATTTAACCGATAAACAAAGTATTAATGTTATTAAAGATGCTCGTGATTTACTGAAAAGCAAAGGAAAAGGCTGGTGGCGTGGTGACATTGTTGTGATTGATAAGCCTTATCTAGCCGATTTTCATAATCAAGCCAAAAGTACGGATAATGCGTTAGCAGAAATTTTTATTCCTGAAGGGTATAGCCGTATTGAGGGGGCTGTGCTATCTGGTTTACTGTCTAATATTATTCAACCATGGTTCTATGATCAGCTTAGGACTAACGAGCAACTTGGTTATGCTGTGTTTACATTCAAAGTAGGGTTAGGTGATCAGTGGGGGGTTGGGTTCTTACTGCAAAGTAATGCAAAAACGCCTGATTACTTAAATACTCGTTATCAAGAGTTTTATAGTACGGCTCTTGAAAAGTTGAAAAAATTACCCGCTCAAGAGTTTGAACAGTATAAACAGTCGATCATTACAGAAATGAAGCAACCACCACAAACTTTCTATGAAGAGGTAGGACGCTATTCATCTGACTTTAGCCGCAATATCTTTACCTTTGATACTCGGGCTAAAGTTATTGAATTGTTTGGTAAAACGACACAGCAGCAAGTCATTGATTATTACCAAAATGCAGTAATGCAACGTAAAGGTTTAGCGTTAACTTCTCAAGTTATTGGTCAGGATGTTGATGAAAAAACAGGATACGCACCACTGAAAGGCTGGGTGTTCTATCCAAATGCTTCAGAGTTCCAAAAGATGTTACCAATTAAGGAAGATGCAGAGTGAATAAAATGCAGATAAGTTCCCAATTGCTAGATGCTTTTTCATTGCCTTTACAAGGGCAGCGATTAATTGAGGCATCAGCGGGTACTGGTAAAACGTATACCATAGGGATCCTCTATCTGCGTTTACTGCTTGGGTTGGGGGAAGCAAATGCTTTCCCTCGGCCTCTTAGCGTTGAGGAAATTTTGGTTGTGACCTTTACTGAGGCAGCAACCAACGAATTACGTGGTCGCATACGTGAACGGATCCACAATATGCGACTCGCGTGTATTCGTGAGGGGGTAGGGTTTGAGGATCAGCCTGAATATTTGGAGCTACTTTCACAAATTGCAACTCCAGAGCAACGAGAATTTGCCGCAAATTGGTTGTTAACGGCTGAACGGCAAATGGATGAAGCAGCTATTTATACTATTCATGGTTTTTGCCAAAGGATGTTAGTCAACAATGCTTTTGAATCGGGCGTTTTGTTTGAACAAAATATGATCCAAGATGAACAACCAATTCAAAAGCAAGCATGCGCTGATTTTTGGCGCCGCCACTTTTATCCTCTTGATTATTCGATGGCAAAAGTTATTTTGTCACAATGGAATAGCCCAGAAGCATTATTGGCTGAAATAAAACCGTTTTTACAAGGGGATATGCCATATATTGTTAATGGAGGAGAGGATACAGAGACCTTTGAAGAACGACATCAACGTTTTATTAGCTTAATTAATGATGTCAAATCTGCATGGTTAGATGGGTGCAGTGAATTTGAAAAATTAATCACTAACTCAGATGTCGATAAACGCAGCTATAGCTCTCGTTATTTACCCAGTTGGTTAGAGAAAATAACCAACTGGGCAGAGGAAGATACCCAAGATTATCAATTGCCTAAAGAGATTATTCGCTTCTCTCAAGCCACTTTACATGAAAAATCGAAAAGCGGTGTTGGTCCTGAACATCAAGCATTTATTCAAATCGACCAATTGCTTACACAATCATTGACGATTAAAGATTTAATTATCCCTCTCGCTATTACTGAAGTGAGGCAAAGTATTGCTCATGAAAAACATCGTCGTGGTGAAATGGGGTTTGATGACTTACTGACTCGCTTAGATAAAGCATTGAAAAATGAAGGTGGGCAGTTTCTGGCTGAGGCAATTAGTCAGCGTTTTCCTGTCGCAATGATTGATGAGTTTCAAGATACAGATCCACAACAATACCGTATATTTCAGCGTATATATCGTGGTGTCGAACACAGCGCTTTATTATTTATTGGTGATCCGAAACAAGCTATATATGCATTTCGTGGAGCAGATATTTTTACCTATATTGAGGCGAAGAAGCAGGTTAACGCCCATTATACGTTAGAAACGAACCACCGTTCATCTGAGCATATGGTAGAGGCGGTAAACCACATTTTTAGACATTGTGATAATCCGTTTATATTTGAACAAATTCCATTCAACCCTGTTAATTTCTCTGCAAAAAATGCAGGTAAAAAATTATTGGAAAATGGTCAGCCACTGACGGCATTGACATTTTGGCATCTAGATAGAGAAGCGGTATCCATTACTGATTATGAGCAAACCATGGCATCACAGTGTGCTGGGAAAATCAGTGAATGGTTACAGGGGGGATTAGCTGGTACTACGGTTTTTCAAAATGGTGATGGGAAGCAATCACCAGTTTCTGCGGCAGATATTACGGTATTAGTTAGAAGCCGCCGAGAAGCTGTTTTGATCCGAGATGCTTTGAACCAATTAAATATCCCTTCGGTATTCCAATCAAATCGTGAAAGTGTATTTGCCACTCAAGAAGCAAAGGATCTGTTATGGATCCTTCAAGCTGTATTGTCTCCAGAAAAAGAGCGTGTGTTGCGTTGTGCGCTAGCGACAGGTCTTATTGGGTTGGATGCTCAGCAAATAGATGCTTTAAACTATAATGAAAAAGCATGGGAAGCACTGGTCGATGAATTTACCCGCTATGCAATAATTTGGCACAAGCGGGGAGTATTACCTATGTTGCGGGTACTGATGGCAGAGCGGCATATTGCGGAAACATTACTTGCTGCGACAGATGGTGAGCGGCGCTTGATGGATATGATGCATATCGGTGAGCTACTTCAAGAAATGTCTTTACAACTTGAAGGGGAACATACGCTAGTTCGCTGGTTAACACAGCAAATAGCTCATCCAGACCATCAATCGAATGCCCAACAAATGCGTTTAGAAAGCGATAAACACTTAGTGCAAATCAGCACTATTCATAAATCGAAAGGGCTTGAATATAAAATTGTTTGGCTACCTTTTGTGAGCAATTTTTTACCACAATCAAAAGCCCTCTTTCATGATCGTGAAGATTACGGTACACGTTTAGACTTAGCGGATAGTGAAGAAAACGTAGCGCTTGCCGATCAAGAACGTTTAGCTGAGGATTTACGCTTACTCTATGTTGCACTCACTCGTGCTATTTATCATTGTAGTGTTGGTATTGCCCCTATCATTAAAGGTAACCGCAAGAAAAGCGGCGAAACAGATCTGCATTTATCTGCTCTAGGTTATTTAATACAAAAAGGTGAAGCAGGGGATTTTAATTTACTTAATGCAAGATTAGCTGAGCTAGTTAATAGCACGATTAGTGTCGAACAAATAGCACATATTAAATCCAATTCGTTATCTTTAAGTGAAGTCGATCATGAAGCGCTTTGTGCAAGGAATATTACCCGTTTTTTTGATGATCATTGGCGAGTTACGAGTTATTCAGGTTTAAGCTACAGTAGTGGGCATGTTGAAAGTGCACAAACAATTAGTGCTGAACAGTTGGCGAACTCACTCGCACCCACAATGGATATTGAAGTCAGTATTGATGCCTCTCTTCCTTCAATAGTCGAACAAACTTTAACGCCTCATCAATTCCCTAAAGGAGCAGCTCCAGGCACGTTCTTACATGAACTAATGGAAGAAATCGATTTTTCTCAAGAGGTTTCATTAGAGTGGCTGGTGGAGAAATTAGAGCTCTCGGGCTTTGAGAGTAAATGGGCCGATATGCTTCAGCTATGGCTGACTGCGATTGTTCAAGCGCCGCTTAACGATGATGGCTTATGTTTATCTGCATTAGCGGCCAGTGATATGCTAGATGAAATGCAGTTTTACCTACCTATTGATAGTTTATTAGAAGCTAAACAGCTTGATCAAATTACGCATCGTTATGACCCATTATCTAAAGTATGCCCGCCTCTTAACTTTGAAAAAGTTCAAGGTATTTTGAAGGGGTTTATTGATTTGACATTTTTATGGAAAGGTAAGTTTTATATTCTTGATTATAAATCAAATTACCTCGGTGAAAGTGCAGAGAGTTATACTCAAGCCGCCATGGCAGAAGCCATGGTAGATCATCGTTACGATTTACAATATCAGCTGTATTCATTGGCATTACATCGCTATCTAAAACAACGTTTACCAAATTATCAATATGATGTGCATTTTGGAGGAGTTTATTATCTCTTCTTACGAGGTATTGATCGGGCTGAGTCGAAAAATGGTATTTTCTATTATCGACCTGAATCTTCGTTTATCAATGAGCTTGATCAGCTATTTTGTAAGGCATTAGAGGAACAAGAAAAATGATGAAAGAGCTGTTTGATAAAGCGCTTGAAGAACATTTGTTCACGCCTCTTGATGTTCAGTTTGCTTACAATATCGCAGAAGGGCAGAGCCCATTATTACTCTTTACCGCAGCTTTATTAAGTTCGGAGACTATGGCTGGGCACGTGTGTTTAGCGTTGTCTGAAATTAGTGTTGAGACGTTATTTGCAGGTAGGCATCCTGAATTAGCTGAGGAATTTTGGCTAGCAATCGGGGAGCCGAGTGCCGAAGCTATTTATCAAGATATCAAAGATGCGCCTTTTGTCTCTTTAGCTGATGAGAAAGAGCTATCACCGTTAATTTTATCTAATCATTTCTTGTATTTTCAGCGTTTGTGGCAATACGAACAAAGGGTATCTCGTTTTTTTTCGCATACTTCGTTGCCTCAGTATGATAACCAAGCGGTTAAACTCATATTAGATGGGCTATTTCCTTTAGCCAATGAAATCGATTGGCAAAAGATAGCTGCGGCAGTTGCAGTCACTAGTCAAGTATCTGTCATTTCAGGTGGTCCGGGAACAGGAAAAACAACCACAGTTGCACGGATCCTCGCCGCTTTAATTAAACTTGCAGTCAATAATAAGCAAATTATTAAAATTGAACTTGCAGCACCAACAGGAAAAGCGGCAGCAAGGCTAACAGAATCTTTAGGGACAGCATTAAATAGCTTGCCACTTAATGATGATGAGAGAGGCATGTTACCCAATCAGGCTAAAACACTGCATCGATTATTAGGTGCACAACCTGAAAGCCAGCAATTTCGCTACAATCAAGATAACCCATTGGTGCTAGATATATTGATTGTCGATGAAGCATCTATGGTTGATTTGCCGATGATGGGGAAGTTGATTGAGGCTTTACCCAAACAGGCAAAATTAATTTTTTTAGGTGATAAAGATCAGTTAGCATCGGTAGAAGCGGGAGCTGTACTTGGTGATATTTGTCAATTTGCTGATGTAGGCTACAGTCCTCAACGAGCCGCTGAGTTATCTCAATTGACCAATTATTCGCTTGAACATTTTACTGCTGAGCAAGGACCCCCAATTAGAAATAGCCTGTGCTTACTACGCAAAAGTTATCGTTTCTCTGCATCTTCAGGAATAGGGCAGTTAGCTTTAGCGGTCAATGAAGGTGATACAAAGCGCGCTGAAAAATTATTAACTAAGGACTTAGCTGATGTGCATACATACTTACAACAAGATGAAGACGATTATGCACAAATGTTGATTGCAGCGGCAGGCTTTTATCAGGAATATCTGTTAGCAGTAAAAACTAGGCAGCCTGCTTCTGAGGTGTTACATAAGTTTAATCAATATCGGTTATTGACTGCTTTGAGAGATGGCCCTTATGGTGTTATGGGGATCAATGACAAGCTAGAAAAACTGCTTCATCGGCAAGGATTGATCCACCGTCCATACAATCAGATGAACAAACATTATGCAGGAAGGCCTATTATGATCAGCCGTAATGATAGCCCACTAGGCTTATTTAATGGTGATATAGGTATCATACTTCCAGATGAAGATGGTGCATTAAGGGCATACTTTCAATATCCAGATGGAACAATTAAAGGTATTCAGCCTAATCGTTTACCATTGCATGAAACAGCTTATGCAATGACGGTTCATAAATCACAGGGTTCGGAGTTTACTCATACCGCTTTAGTTTTACCGAAGGTATATTCGCCTGTATTGACTCGTGAGCTCGTCTACACAGCAATTACTCGAGCGAAAAAAGAACTTTCATTGTATTGCGGTATGAAAATCATTCGTCGCGCTATTGAAACACCAACCAAACGGCGTAGTGGTTTGGCAATACAGCTTTTGAGTGCCAAAGAAAAGTAACCCCCGTAGTTTTGGCAATATAATTGGATTTAAATGCAAAAAGGTAATGATATGGAAAACCAGCAAGAAATGACGGCGATGACGGTAACATTAAAAGCTAGGATTGAACCGGAAAGACGTGCTGATTTAGAGGATGCATTTACACAAGTCATGCAAGGAATGGGAAAAGAAATCCAAGTGACTGGTGGTGGAACTTTACTTTCTGATAATGGTGAAGCCGAAGAGTGTGATATTGAACTCGCGGTTGCAGATGCAAGCGATGAGAATATTAGCTTGATTATTCAATTGTTTTCATCAATGTTAGCCCCTAAAGGATCTCGCTTAGCCATTCATGGTGAAGACACCGTAATTGAGTTTGGTGATGAAGAAGGGCTGGCGCTATATTTCAATGGTACTGAATTACCTGATGAGGTTTATGAAAATAGCGATATTAATGAAATTTTTGATAAACTGGATGAGGCTGTTGAAGAGATAGGTGCAATCCATGGCGTTTGGGAAGGACCGACAGAAACCGCATTCTATTTCTATGGTACTTCATTTGCAGAGATGTCAGCACTCATCCAGCCTATAATTGATAGCTTCCCACTCTGTGAAAAATCACGCATAGTGCAAATAGCGTAATAGCCTAAATCATAAGTGCATAACCAACGACTAACCTAAGAGTTAGGTTAGTCGTTTAGTGAGTTATTTATCTGCTTGCGTTTTTAAATCAAGCATCAAAATTTTAGAGCGTCGTTGGTAATTATAGAGAGCCTGTTTTTTTACAGGCAACATTTCAATTTCCGCAGGTACGAAGCCTCGCTCTTGGAACCAATGGATGCTACGTGTTGTAAGGACAAACAATTTATCTAGCCCTAATTGTTTTGCTTGTAATGCGACACGGTGTAATAACTCTTCTCCTCGAGAGGAGCTGCGATAGTCAGGATGCACTGCAACACAGGCCATTTCACCTAATTTTTCATCGGGGTAGGGGTATAGCGCAGCACATGCGATAATTAAGCTATCGCGTTCAATGATGGTAAATTTATCAATTTCCATCTCAAGTTGTTCTCTCGATCGTCTAACTAAGATACCTTGTTGTTCAAGAGGGCGAATAAGCTCAAGGATCCCTCCGATATCATTAATATTGGCACGGCGGATTTGCTCTGCGCTTTCCATAACAATTTGCGTACCGATACCTTCACGGGAAAATAGTTCTTGGATCAATGCTCCATTTTCTTGATAGCTTAATAGGTGGCTACGACGCACTCCGCGGCGACAAGCCTTTGCAGCTCCGCGTAAGAAACGAACGGTTCCTGAGTAATAATCACCTTCAGATTCTAATTCTTGAATACGAATTTCTGCATCATTGGGGAACAGCTCAGATAAAATATTACCTTCTTTATCTGCAACACCTTGCGAAGAGCAGAAACCAATCAGCTTTTCCGCCTTCATTTTGACAGCGAGTTGAGTAGCGACTTCTTCGGAAGTGAGGTTGAAGCTTTCTCCTGTGACAGAAACAGCTACTGGGCCAATTAGCACGATAGAACCATTGTCGAGTTGCTTATTGATAGCATCTTCATCAATACGACGAATACGTCCGCTGTGACAATAATCAACACCATCATCAACACCAAGTGGTTGGGCAATAACAAAGTTTCCACTAACGACATTGATGTGGGCACCTTGTAATGGCGTATTGTTCAGGCTCATTGATAAACGTGCTGTAATATCAAGTAATAAAGCGCCTGAGGCTTGTTTAACATATTCAAGTGTATTCGAATCAGTAACCCGAGTATGTTTATGGTAAATAGCCTCATAATTATGTTCAGCTAAAATGCCTTCAATTTGTGGGCGAGCGCCATAAACAACAATAATACGGATCCCAAGGCTATGTAATAGCCCTATATCATTGACAATACTTGGAAAATTTTCGTGCGCAATTGCTTCGCCACCAAGCATAATAATAAACGTTTTGCCGCGGTGGGCATTGATATAAGGTACCGAATGGCGAAACTCATCAACCAATTCGGTGCTGCGCTCTTTCATAACCACCCTCTTAAGTGAATTTTTATTCGTTAATTATGTATTTTTATTCTTTTTGGCGATAAATATCAAGTAAAAGATAAGATAAGACTTGTAACATTTTTATTATTTGAGTTTACATATCTCTATATTTAAATGTGTATTCTTGATGACAGTATGCTAATGATTCGTTAGAGTTATCTTTCTGGCCTCTACTTGGCTTTTATTCTAAAATCACCTGATATTATGTTTTAGGTTCGGAATTATTGATGAGTCACCAAGATCACAGTTCATCGAAGCGCCGCTTTATCAAAGGGGCAGCGGCAGTTATGTTGCTCAGCGTTAGCCCATTCGGTTTTGCTGCGAGTAGTAACGTTATTGCCGTTCGTATTTGGCCTGCATCGTCTTATACACGAGTAACGTTAGAATCGACTGTCCCATTAAAATATCGTCAGTTGGTATTACACAATCCTGAGCGCATAGTTATTGATCTCGAAGGTGTCCAGCTGAATAATGTTCTGAAGCAAATGGGAACGCAAATTCAATCTCGAGATCCTCACTTAAAATTAGTTAGGGTCGGACAATTCGATCCAAAAACAGTACGTTTGGTTTTTGAAGTTAAAAATAAAGTTAGCCCACAGATTTTTACTATAGGCCCAGTGGCTGAATTTAAAAATCGTTTAGTAATGGATTTCTATCCGCAGGGTGTTAGTGCAAATGATGATCCATTACTGGCATTACTAGAAGATTACAATAAAGGTGATTTAGAAGAAAAAATGCCTGCTCAGGCCAAAAAACCAGGTCAAGCAGGTAGAGATCGCCCAATTATTATTATGATAGACCCTGGTCATGGCGGTGAAGATCCCGGTGCAATGGGTAAATATAAAACACGTGAAAAAGACGTGGTGCTGCAAATCGCACGGCGTTTAAAGGCGCTAATTGATAAAGATCCTGAAATGCGTGCTTATATGACACGTAATGAAGATGTGTTTATCCCATTAAAAGTTAGAGTTGCGAAGGCGCGGAAAATGCAAGCGGACTTGTTTGTCTCAATTCATGCTGATGCTTTCACTAATCGCTCTGCAAATGGTTCTTCTGTGTTCGCGTTATCAACTAAAGGGGCGACGAGTAACACAGCCCGCTACCTTGCTCAAACTCAAAACGAAGCTGACTTAATTGGTGGGGTGAGTAAAAGTGGAGACGCATACCTTGACCATACGATGCTTGATTTAGTGCAAACGGCGACTATCAATGATAGCTTGAAGTTTGGTGATGAAGTGTTAAAGCGTATGGGGAAAGTGAACCGCTTACATAAAAACAAAGTCGATCAAGCAGGCTTCGCGGTACTTAAAGCACCGGAGATCCCCTCTATTTTAGTTGAGACGGCGTTTATCAGTAACCTTGAGGAAGAGCGAAAACTAAAAACGGCTAAATTTCAGCAGCAAATGGCTGAATCAATCTTTCATGGAATTAAAGCTTATTTCCGCAATGGCGGTGAACTTGCCATAAGAAATTAATCAGATGATATTGCGTTTTTAAGAGGCGGCGAACAGAGATGTGAGTTGCCTTTTTTATTTGTGGATTCTATTGGAAATGACGAAAATTGGTTGCGGGGGCTGGATTTGAACCAACGACCTTCGGGTTATGAGCCCGACGAGCTACCAAGCTGCTCCACCCCGCGACAGAAGAGGGTATATTTCAGGGATATTGGTTGCGGGAGCCGGATTTGAACCGACGACCTTCGGGTTATGAGCCCGACGAGCTACCAGGCTGCTCCATCCCGCGCCTGAAATATATTTTGATACTAACTTATTATTGGTTGCGGGGGCTGGATTTGAACCAACGACCTTCGGGTTATGAGCCCGACGAGCTACCAAGCTGCTCCACCCCGCGTCCGATGCGGGCACTATACTCGGGATGAGATCTGATGCAAGTTTTTTCGTGTTTTTTTTCAAAATTTCGCATAAATAGAACAAAAAATACTCTCTGTGCTCATTTATTAAACTCATGTATGAGTGAATGAATTAATTAACGTACTAAATAATTTTTGTCATTTCATTATTGATTTGGGTTTGCTATTGTGCGCTACATATTGGATTGGTGTGGGCATTATGATATGAAACTATGGCAAAAATGGTGTGTCGCAGGGGCATTTATTTCTTTGTTGGCGGGTTGTCAGTCTCATCCGACGGACAAAGGGCAGCAATATAAAGATGGTCGTTTAAATCAAGATCTTAAACAAGTCAGCCAACTGAATGTTCAGGGGCGTCCCGTCAACTCACAAGACTTCGAGCGCCAAATTACTGAAATCAAAAATGCATCACCAAGACTCTTTCAAAATAACAATGATACCTACCATGCAATTGAAAACTGGTTAGTTGCGGGTGGTGATCCTAAATTGTTGGCAAATTTCAATTTAACCGCTTTCCAGATGGAAGGGGTAGATAACTACGGTAACGTGCAATTTACGGGTTACTATACCCCAGTTATTGAAGCACGTCGTACTAAACAAGGCACTTTCCAACATCCACTTTATGCCATGCCGCCAAAAGGAAAGAAACGATTGCCTAGCCGTGCTGCCATCTATAATGGTGCTTTAAGCGATAATTTGATTTTGGCTTATAGCAACTCAGCTGTTGATAATTTTATGATGGAAGTACAAGGCAGTGGCTATGTTGATTTTGGTGATGGTAGCCCATTAAATTTCTTTGGTTACGCAGGCAAAAATGGTCATGGATATAAAAGCATCGGTAAGGTTCTTGTAGATCGTGGTGAAGTTCCTTTAGAAAAAATGTCTCTGCAAGCAATCCATGATTGGACAAATAGCCACAGTGAGCAAGAGGTTCGCCAGCTACTTGAAGAGAATGCTTCATTTGTTTTCTTTAAACCGCAATCATTTGTACCAGTAAGAGGGGCAAGTGCAGTACCGCTTATTGCTAAAGCTTCAGTTGCTTCCGATAAAACATTGATACCACCTGGCACCGCATTATTGGCTGAAATCCCTGTTCTGGATAATACGGGTAAATTTACGGGGCGTTACGAAATGCGTATGATGGTTGCTCTTGATGTAGGTGGGGCTATCAAAGGCCATCATTTCGATATTTATCACGGGACAGGTCATGAAGCAGGTAAAATGGCCGGTTTTTATAATCATTATGGAAGAGTGTGGGTTTTGAAGAAAAGCCAACCACTTTTTGGAAC
Source organism: Providencia sp. 2023EL-00965 (assembly GCF_033550225.1). Lineage (NCBI taxonomy): Bacteria > Pseudomonadati > Pseudomonadota > Gammaproteobacteria > Enterobacterales > Morganellaceae > Providencia > Providencia sp. 2023EL-00965. The sequence goes on from NZ_JAWUEH010000003.1 coordinate 289,664, forward strand.
TGTGCTCTAAATAATTCATGATGCAGCTAGGCGACAAGTGAATGAGTCGTCATACCTTAACGAAAAGTGCTGCGACTTGAAGTATGACGAGTATATGTAGTTATTAAGGTTGTTACTTATTATGCAAACTAAGCTTTCAGATGCTTGGATGCAGCGTTTTGCTGGAATCGGTCGTCTTTATGGGCAGCAGGCGCTGTCTCTTTTTGCTCGTTCTCACATTTGTGTGATTGGTATTGGTGGCGTAGGCGTTTGGGCTGCTGAAGCGTTGGCTCGTACTGGTATTGGTGCGATCACGTTGATCGATATGGATGATATTTGTATTACTAATACTAATCGTCAGCTGCATGCTCTCAAAACAACCGTTGGCCAGCCAAAAGTTGATGTTATGAAAGCCAGGATCCTTGAGATTAACCCTGAATGTACTGTTAATGTTGTCGATGATTTTATAACAGCTGATAACGTAGCAGAGTTGCTTGCTGTGGGATTTGATTATGTGATTGACGCCATTGATAGTGTTAGGCCGAAGGCTGCGCTTTTAGCTTATTGTCGACGCTATAAAATTCCTATTGTGACCACTGGTGGAGCAGGTGGCCAAATTGATCCAACCCAAATTCAAGTGGTTGATCTGGCAAAAACAGTTCAAGATCCTCTAGCGGCTAAGTTACGTGAGCGATTGAAGTCTGATTTTAATGTGGTGAAAAATAGCAAAGGGAAGTTAGGTATTGACTGTGTTTTTTCCACAGAGCAATTGGTTTACCCACAAAGTGATGGCTCTGTCTGTGCCGCTAAAAGTACAGCCGATGGTTCAAAAAGAATGGATTGTGCATCAGGCTTTGGTGCTGCAACCATGGTAACTGCCAGCTTTGGTTTTATTGCTGTATCACACGCACTTAAGAAGATGGTTGCTAAACATCAGAGAGAGAATTTAGTAAAAAATTAGAGGGGGGAAACTTGCCGTTTCCCTCCCTCTCTATCTAGCTATTCTGTTGGGGTCATTTCACTTGCAAAGTTCTGAATAGTGGTGATTAATGAGGCTATTCCATTTTGCCTTGACTCACTGAGCTGCCCTGTAAGACCAGTTTTATTCAAAATTTCTTTGAAATCAATAGCCAAAATTTCTTGGCTATTTTTTTGTTCAACAGCGGCGAGTAAAAGCGCAAATAAACCTTTTACAACGCGTCCTTCACTATCACCATAGAAGTGAAAAGTTTGGTCGTCATTGAGCCTAGCACCAATCCATACTCGATTTTCGCATCCTTTAACTTCTTGGGTCTGCTGTTTTTGCTCTTCAGTCAAAACTGGAAGTTGGCGAGCGAGTTGGATGAGTAAACGATATTTATCTTCCCACGCTTTTTGTGTCGAAAACTGTTCTATCATTTCCTCGATTTTTAACTCCGTACCAAACGGGTGTGGAGCAAATGTCGGTGTTATTGAAGTCATTAGGCTTCCTTATTCATCTTCATCATTTAATATCGAGAGTGCAAATTTGACTGCATTAATAAATTTATCAATGTCTTGCTGATCATTATATGGCATAACCGAAATACGTAAACAACCACTAATTGCCATCGCATCCATTAACGGTTGTGCGCAGTGTTGACCATAGCGTAATGCAATTTTTTGTTCAGTCAACAATAGCCCTAAATCACTAAAGTGGATCCCTGCGAAATTGAAAGCAAGTAGAGGTGAGTTTGGCTGGCTGTAACAAATAAAACCGGGTAATTGCTTCAATTGCTGGTATGCATATTCAATTAAAGCGCAGCAGTATGTTTCAGATTGAGGCAAGTCAATTGTATCAAGCCATTCAAGAGCAGCAGAAAAAGCGATAACGCCCGCAATATTCGGAGTGCCTGCTTCAAAGCAGTATGGAACAGGAGCCGGAGTAAAATGTTCAAAATTAACCTCTGTGAGCATTTTCCCTCCTCCGTGCCATGGTGGCATTTTAGCGAGCAGCTCTGTTTTGCCATAACACACACCTAATCCTGTTGGACCATAGAGTTTGTGTGCAGAGAATGCATAGAAATCGATATCCATCTCACTGACATCAATAGGGCAGTGAACGACCCCTTGGGCACCATCAACGACAATTAGGGCGCCTACAGAATGGGCTAATAGCGTTATTTGTGCAATATCGGGTTGAAAGCCAGTTACATTTGACATTTGGGTAATCACAACGACTTTTGTTCGTGAGCTCAATCGAGGTTTAAGGCTCTCTATATCTAAAGTGTAATGTTTATTCACCGGCCATTTAATAATTTTAGCACCAGTTTGTTGAGCAAGAATAATCCAAGGTAATAAATTGGAGTGATGTTCTAATTCACTAACAATGATTTCATCATTAGGTGATAAATTATTTCTAAAATAACTTTGGGTAATTAGGTTAATTGACTCAGTTGTTCCACGTGTCCAGATAATATTTTTATCGCTTTGCGCATTGATCAATTGGGCAGCCCGATTACGCCCTAGCTCATAATTTTTTGTTGTTGTTAATGCTTCTGGAGATTGACCACGATACACCGAGCTTCCTGAATAGCGATAATAATCATCAGAGGCTTGAGACATTAATGAAGGTTTTAGTGATGTGGCCGCGCTATCAAGGAAGATAGTTTGAGAATGAATAGCAGGAAACTGATCGCGAAATTGTTTTGCAGAAAAATAATGCATTTTATTTATTCTTTATCTGAGTGTGTTCTGTATCTGAAATTTGAGCGTTTTATTTGTAATCAATACTAATAATGATATTCTAGAACTACTATTGAAATATCTTGTTACATTTATTAGGTTGGCTAAGACTACACAGAAATGATTATGTGTTTTAGGTCATATTGCAATCATTTTTATTTATCACTCATCATACTTTAAGTGTAGTGCTTTCCTTGGAGGAATGGTGACTATTTTCATTTGTACTAGTCACTGAGTTGTACCTCGAATAGTTTAGAATATATTGAGTAGGCACTTAGATCTGTAACTGCATCAAATTCAAGATTTATCTTAAATATCTTACTAAGGATATTTTTTGTAAACTAATGAATGCTTGTCTTTTTTAGACTTTTTTTTGTGTTGTTAGAAAAAAAAAGCACCGCATTTGAGCGGTGCATCACAAAAATCACTATGGACAGACAGGGTAAATGTACAGGAAGTGAAAAAAACAGTAGCTAACGCTACAAAGTCTGGTATATCCAGACAACTTGCAAACACAACATCACAACCACAAAGCCAAAAGTTCCAAAGTAACTAAACTCTGTAACTTTTCGTTCCGGCTTAGGAAGTGCGCATACTATAGGTATTTACTGGCGTATCCTCAATGGACAATTTATAATGCTTCGGATGAAAAAAACTAATGCGTGTAACCATGTCGAGTAGAAGTGATTATGTCTAAAAGATTACCGCCACTTAATGCGTTAAGGGTATTTGATGCAGCCGCTCGTCATTTAAGTTTTACTAAAGCGGCAGAGGAATTGTTTGTTACCCAAGCAGCTGTTAGCCATCAAATGAAAAGTTTGGAAGATTTTCTTGGCTTGAAACTATTTCGTCGTCGTAACCGTTCACTGCTATTAACGGAAGATGGGCAGAGTTACTACCTTGATATTAAAGAAATATTTTCCTCAATTAATGAGGCGACAAGAAAATTACAGGCACGTAGCGCAAAAGGGGCGTTAACCGTTAGTTTATCCCCTAGCTTTGCTATTCAATGGCTTGTACCGCGTCTTTCAAGTTTTAATCAAGCCTACCCTGGTATTGATGTGCGTATTCAAGCTGTTGATAGGGAAGAAGATAAATTAGCTGATGATGTTGATGTAGCTATTTTTTATGGGCGTGGCAATTGGTCTGGTCTTCGAACCGATAGGTTGTACGCCGAGTATTTAATGCCTGTTTGTTCTCCGGCATTATTAACTGGAGCACACCAGTTAAAGCAACCCGAAGATCTAGTGAATCATACTTTATTGCATGATTCTTCACGTCGGGATTGGCAAGCTTACATTCGCCAATTAGAATTGCACAACGTTGTCAATGTACAACAAGGTCCAATTTTTAGTCATAGTGCTATGGTGATCCAAGCTGCGGTACACGGGCAAGGGGTGGCATTAACCAATAATGTAATGGCTAAAAATGAAATTGACGCAGGTCGTCTGGTTTGCCCGTTTAGTGAGGTGCTTGTCAGTAAAAACGCGTTCTACCTTGTTTGTCAGGAAAACCAAGCGGATTTAGGAAAAATAGCCGCATTTCGTCAATGGATCCTGACTCAGGCAGCGAGTGAACAAGAAAAATTGGGTTTTATTATGGGTGACCAGGATGTGGCGCTTATTCAGTAATCATACATGCCAATAATGCTTCAAATCATGATAAAAAGTAGTTATCTGTTAATAGATTCTGCAATCTATATGACTTGAAGTGTGACGCGTATAGTTAAAAGAAGGTGTTACTGTGAATAGTCGTTTGATGTTGATTTTTGCAGGGATTAGTGGCTTTTTTAGTGTCGCTTTTGGTGCGATTGGTTCCCATGCACTTTCATCAGTCATGAGTGCGCATCAGATGGAATGGATTGAAATTGGTTTACGTTATCAAATGTTACACACCGTTGCCTTAATGGTACTGGGAGCTATTTTATTGCGTAAAGTGATTTTGTGGTTCTACTGGTGTGGCGTTTTTTTTGCTGTAGGGATACTTCTTTTTAGTGGTAGCCTTTATTGTATGGCCTTGTTACAGGTAAAATACTTTTCCTATTTTACGCCAATAGGGGGAGTGTGTTTTCTTATTGGCTGGCTGTTGGTCGTTATCGGCGCTATGCGTCTAAGGAAACCGGCGTTACGCCATGAGTAATAAAATTGCATTATATTGTCGCCCAGGTTTTGAAAAAGAGTGTGCGGCAGAAATTACAGACAAAGCAGGGCAGAAAGAAGTTTATGGTTTTGCTCGCGTTAAAGAAAATAGCGGTTATGTTATTTTTGAATGTTATCAGGCTGAAGATGCCGATAAGCTTGCTCGTGAGTTACCTTTTCGTGAGCTAATTTTTGCACGTCAAATGATTGTGGTGGGTGAATTACTTAAGGATCTACCTCCAGAGGATCGCATTACACCAATAGTAAATGCACTTAAGGAGCAAGTCGAGCGTGCTGGTGATGTTCGGGTTGAAGTAGCAGATACTAATGAAAGCAAAGAGTTAATGAAATTTTGCCGTAAATTTACGGTGCCTCTACGTAATGCGTTAAGGCAGGAAAAAATCTTATTAGCGAAAGAAAACTTTAAACGTCCTGTTATCCATGTTTTCTTTATTGCATCAGGCTGCTGTTATACAGGTTATTCATATAGTACAAACAGCTCTCCATTTTATATGGGGATCCCTCGTCTGAAGTTTCCATCGGATGCACCAAGTCGTTCAACATTGAAACTTGAAGAGGCATTCCATGTGTTTATTCCTTATGATGAATGGGATGAGCGCTTAGGTAGCGGTATGAATGCCGTTGATTTAGGGGCATGCCCCGGAGGTTGGACTTACCAGTTAGTAAAACGCAGCATGATGGTACATGCGGTTGATAATGGTCCGATGGCTCAGAGTTTAATGGATACAGGGCAAGTTAAGCATCATCGAGTAGATGGTTTTAAATTCCAGCCTAGCACCAACAATATCACTTGGTTAGTGTGTGATATGGTTGAAAAGCCAGCTAAAGTTGCGGCACTTATGACGGAGTGGTTGCTACAGGGTTGGTGTCGTGAAGCCATTTTTAACTTAAAATTGCCAATGAAAAAACGCTATGAGGAAGTTGCTCACATCCTTGAAAAGATGCGTACTCAATTAACCGAACAAGGTATTAACGTGCGTATTCAAGCGAAGCAGCTCTATCACGATCGTGAAGAAATTACAGTACATGTTCAACGAATTTGGTCTGCATACGCACCAATTCGTGATTAGCGATTAGATAATCTTAATAACCTACCGAGCCATTTAAGGCTCGGTTTTTTTATGGGGTATTCAATGTCCCCTGATAACGCAGTTGGTTTAAATTCCCTTGTAATTTAATATCCGTTTTTAGTGTCGCGATGTCGCGACAAATTTTGGCGATATCCAACTGCCCAGTGAGTTTTTTTCGCCATTTTTCATCGACTGTATCTAAATTGGCATACAAGTTTTCAATCGAATGATACTGCTGTAAAAGTTGAGTCGCGCTTTTGGCTCCGATCCCTGTTACCCCCGGAACTTTACTACTGCTGATCCCTGCAAGTCCCCAATAATCAGGCAATTGGTGAGGTTTTACGCCAAATTCTTTTTCAATAAAAGGGACATCTAGCCAGCGCTTTTGAAAATAATCACGGATGCGAATTGATGGTGATAACAGTTGGCAGTAGCCTTTATCCGTTGAAACAATAGTCACTGTTTGGCCTGCATCAGCGATTTTCTTTGCCAATGTTGCTGCTAGATCGTCAGCTTCATCACCACTTGATTGCCAACAATGGATGCCTTTAGACTCAAATTGTTGTATCAGCTGAGGAAGCTCGGCTTGCAAATTTTCAGGCATGGGCTGCCTACCTGCTTTATAGTCAGGTAATTTTTCATGTCTCCAGCTATGGTGTCGACCTTCTTCATCAAAGACAGCAACAATATGTGTTGGTGAAGAGTGTGCGATTAGCTGTATAACGGCAGACATACAAGCATCGCCGCAAGGGCTACCTTGGACAGCATGTATGCGACGAATTAAGTTGAGTGCATCAATAATTAATAAGTGGATCATAAAATTTTTGCCATCCTTGGCCTGTTAGTGATTATTTTACTATTTCGTAGCAAGGCTCATAGGCGGTTCCACCCGGGAGCTTCATACGATGTTGATTAACGAAGCCACGTAATAAGGTATCCATGCGTTGCATGATTTCTTTATCACCGTGGATCTTGAATGGTCCATGCTGCTCAATGGCTTTCATGCCAACTTCTTTCACGTTACCCGCCACAATCCCGGAGAAAGCACGACGTAAGTCGGAAGCTAATTTCTCAGGGGATTGATTTGGATTCAAGTTAAGTGACGCCATGTTTTCATGGGTTGGTTCGAACGGATGCTGTAGCTCTGAATTGATCTTTATTGACCAGTTGAAGCTATAGGCATCACCTGTACTACGGCGATTGTCTTTGACCAGAGGCATATGCTTTTTCATGACACGAGCAACTTCTTGCGGGTCGTCGATAATGATTTGGTAATGTTTGCTAGCTTCATCACCCAGTGTATGGCGAATAAAATCATCCAATACCGCAAAATATTCAGCACTTTCTTTTGGACCGGTCAAAATCAGAGGCAATACTTGTTCACTATTTTCAGGATCCATCAAAATACCCAATAGATAGAGTAACTCTTCAGCTGTACCCACACCACCTGGGAAGATAATAATGCCATGAGCTAAGCGAACGAATGCTTCAAGGCGCTTTTCAATATCCGGCATGATGATCAGCTCATTAACCAGAGGGTTAGGTGGCTCAGCAGCAATAATAGAAGGCTCGGTCAGGCCAATAAAACGGCTATTTTTATAGCGTTGCTGCGCATGACCTACTGCGGCACCTTTCATTGGTGCTTCCATTGCACCCGGTCCACATCCCGTACAAATGTTCAACTCACGTAAACCGAGCTCATTACCTACTTTACGTCCATAGAGGTACTCAACTTCATTGATTGAGTGACCCCCCCAGCAAACGATCATGCTAGGATCTTCATCGAGGTGTAGAGTTCGTGCATTACGTAATATTGAGAAAATGATATTAGTAAGATGAGCGCTATTTTCTAAATCGAGATGCAGTTTTTGTTCTGCATAGATGATTTGGCCATGTACAAAGAGAATGTCACGCAATACAGCAAACAAGTTAGCTTGAATTGAACGAATAATTTTACCATCCACAAATGCTTCTTGCGGTGGATTAATTAGCTCAAGTTTAACACCTCGCTCACGGCGTAACACATTGATGTCAAAGTCAGTGTGTTTATCTAATAAATCTTTACTATTATCAGTTAAGCTGCCTGAATTTAACACTGCTAATGAGCAGTTCCTAAACAGCCGATAGAGATGGCTGCTGGCAGTGCGCTTTAACATATCAACTTCGAGTTGAGACAAGAGATCCATGGATCCTAATGGACTGATATGAGTAATCAAGTAACTCTCCTTTATCCCAAAGGGAAAAATTATTTCAATTAACTTAATTTGCTTATTGCCGTGCTAAACGTCCTATTTCAGGCGTAAATAGTGTATTGCTGCGCCATGGGTTGATATCAAGACCACCTCGGCGAGTATAACGTGCATAAACACTGAGTTTTTCAGGGTTGCACAGTTGTTTTATGTCATTAAAAATGCGTTCTACGCACTGTTCATGAAATTCATTATGATGACGAAAAGAAACCAAATAGCGTAGTAATGCTTCACGGTTAATTTTAGGGCCACGATAATGAATTTGTACTGAACCCCAATCAGGTTGATTAGTGATCAGGCAATTCGATTTCAATAAATGGCTGACTAGTGTTTCTTCAACTATGTCACTTTCGCTACTACCCGCTAGGAACTCACGATTGAATTCATAATCATTTATTTCAATATCCAAATCATCAATACAGATACCTTGGAACTGATTAATGGGCTGTTGTGAAAACTCATCAAGTTTATGGAGTGTAACGCTAACTTTTCCATTAGCACAGCCGCAGAGATCATTTTGCAAAACGCTTCGCACATTTTCCCAAGTTTCATAACGTGTTTGATTGAAACTATTAAGGTAAAGCTTAAAACTTTTCGATTCGATTAGGTTTTCGCTTTGGGCATCGACACTGACTAAGCCAATAGCGACTTGGGGAACCCCTTTGCTGTTTAGCCATGAAAGCTCATATAAAGTCCAAATATCGGCACCATGAAAAGGAAGATTGTCAGCGTGAATATCGAGTGGATCCCTATTTAGGCTACGAGGAACGGCTTGCAATAGGCTTGGATCATATTGGTCATAATATGCCGTTTTTTTGCCTAATGTAAGGTTATCCAAAGCAGGGTTATTCTGATAGTGTGACATGTTGATCCTTAAAACGTCATCGGTTGAGCTATGCTCTTCATGTTTCAAGGTGTGGCTCTTTTGTCGGGGAATGGTCACGCTAGCCACTGTGCTTACAATGTCTTTAGCGACTCATTCACCTTTGCTTAGCTGCATCTCGAATTATTTAGAGCATAAATGCCGTTAACAATGAGGTGTGTTCATTCATTAGTTAATTTCTGCCATAATATCACTTATTAACGACATTGCCGCCATCTCTATTAATAACATTCTGAATAATTAAATAAACATGAATATGACTGTCTCTGAAGCACTAACTCATTTTACTCAACAATATGTCGCGATGTGGCTGGAGCATACGGGGTTACCTCCTGCCTCAACCGAACTTTATGGTATACCTTCCCCTTGTATTGTGCGCACAGGTGAAAACTGGGTGTATTGGGAACCGCAGGCATTTCCTGAGCAGAATAAAAACTTAGATAAAGTGGCGATTGCATTAGATATTGAGCTACAGCCCGCGATCCATGATTTTTATACCACACAGCTTGCGGGAGATATGAAAGCAAAATTTCAAGATCAAACGTTGAGCCTGGTTCAGGTGTGGAATGAAGATGATTTTATACGGTTACAAGAAAATTTAATTGGTCATTTAGTCACTCAGAAACGTTTGAAACTATCACCAACATTATTTATAGCTACATTAGAATCCGATTTAGAAATGATTTCTTTGTGTAACTTAACTGGGGAAATTATTTTAGAAAAATTTGGTAGTAAGGAACGAAAAGTATTAGCCCCTGATTTAGCCCAATTTATTGGCAAACTGTCACCTATCTTAGCGCATGTCGAGTAAGTTATTAAGGATTTTACTTGTAGGAAATGACTTACAAATTAATGAAGAGATAAGCTCTAAATTTCTTAATTTATCTAAATGAGAATTATTTAAATTTTTAATTTCATGTAGTTACTATCAACCTACGTAAATCAAGTTTTATAGTTTTTTTTAATTTGTTTTACTAGGTTGTTTCATTAATGTTTTTAATACATTCTTAAACGGCTGGGTGAGGGTGCACTTGCTCAGCGATTCTATCAGTAATACAGGGTCAAGGATGGCTAAGTGATGCATGTAGCTCACTAAACTGTTTACAGAGACAGGATGTCAACGGCAGGATGTCGTCATTGCAGGATGCAGTAACACCATTTAAAACATGAGATAAGCCAGTCAACCCCGCTTGTTGGCTGGCTTTTTTTTATTAATTAAGCGTCTTGCTCTGCTTGTTTGGATCCACAGAATACTGCGATAGTGAGCTTAAAACACTTTGATACATCGCTTCTCTTAACGCTTCACGTTTACGAAATGCGGAACGGTGTTGGCTTTTAACCGATTCAATATCACGAACTGGCTCAGTTAATGGCAAGTAATACCAGCCATCACTGTTTGCTGTTGCATTGCATTCTTGCCAAAAATTATCATAACTCGATTTCAAATGTTGACGTTTGATATGGCTATTATTTGAAATACCTAAAATAGCGGTGCAATGGAAAAATGCAGCAACGGCATATATCGCTGACATTAAAAGGTTTTTAGGACGCATATTATGCATTTGCTTAGTAATAGATTTAACTTGCTCTGTACTTTGTTCTGTTGATGGCCCTTGCAGCGAGCATACATAGAGCTGGCCTTCTGTACCGAATGAAAAGCTCATCAAGTAGATATCATCACCAAATTCGTTGAACAAATGTAAGGTCAAGTCTCCCTCTCTTGGGAATGCAGAATACACAAGTTTTAATTGAGCAAAATCGCCTGATTTCAGCTCGATATTGGCTACATTTAAACCTTTACGTTCTGTAGAAAACATTGCTTGAATAGCGTCAGCAGTAAAGGTTTTTTCTATCAGCTCTAATGTATAACTTGCTGTTAGTAGCTTTTGCTTTCCATTCCATTTGCGGTGCAAATATTTATTTAGTGGGCGCTCAGCAAAATCAGGAGTATGGCTAAATTGCTTAGACATGCGAGCACTAGTGTAATTTTCACACATGATTTGGAATTGCTGATAAGGTTTTTTAGGAAGTTTGGCAATACGTGCTTGTCGTTTTAAATTATCATAACCCTTATTTATGGATTGCCAAATTTTATTCTGATTGCGCCACTGTTTTAATAATCCCATATATAACCATGCTTGATTGTTGAGTTATCTTTTATTTGGATGATCTAAAAGCGAACAATAATGCGCCTCTGAACTACAACAAAAGTTAAATAAACCTTAAATAACTTTACAAAAATAACTTGCGGTAAAATGTGCTACGTGAAAGCACGAGTAATACTTGTGAGAGCTTAATTGTTTTTGATTGTTGCAAACCCCATATATACGACAGAGTTAATAAGGAATATGTCGTATAATTGAGCCAATTTTATCGAGTGAGTGAATTATGAATATTGAACTGCGGATCATCGAAAAGCTTCGTCATATTGAAGAAGAGATGAGAGCGAAATCGCTATGGAATGAATATCCTCCTAGCCCTGAAGCTTTTGAAAGCACGGAGCCTTTTTCGATTGATACTATGGAAGCCACCGAATGGTTGCAATGGGTGCTGATCCCGCGTTTATATGCACTTATTGAGCAAAATGCTGTTTTACCTGGCGCCTTTGCTATTACTCCTTATTTTGAAGAAGCGTATAAGCATGATGAAGAAGCGCAATATAGCTTATTACTTGAGCATTTGCGTGAGTTAGATAGCTTTTTTAGCACTGGATCATGCAGGTAATTTATTGATGTTAGAAATTATTTACCATGATGAATTCATGGTTGCAGTGAATAAACCTGCTGGCATGTTAGTTCATCGGAGCTGGCTCGATAGCAGAGAAACCGTATTTGTGATGCAAACATTACGTGACCAAATTGGTCAGTTTGTTTATCCAATTCATCGTCTCGATAGGCCAACTTCTGGGGTTCTGTTATTTGCGCTTTCAAGTGAAGTTGCACGGTTATTAGCAGCTCAATTTGAATCTCATCAAATTGAAAAAATTTATCATGCAGTGGTTAGAGGCTATGTTGAAGAAGCTCAAACCATTGATTATCCACTGCTGGAGCAGTTGGATAAAATAGCCGACAAACATGCAACTCGTGAGCCAGCACTGCAAGAGTGCGTGACTCATTGTTTGCCACTGGCTCAAGTCGAATGTCCCATTGCTATTGGTCGATATCCTACATCGCGTTTTAGCTTATTAGAATTAAAGCCGGAAACGGGTAGAAAACATCAATTAAGACGTCATATGTCGCACATTCGTCATCCTATTATTGGGGATAGTAAGCATGGCGATCTGCGGCAAAATCGTGGTATTAGCCAAAATTTCGCAGTTTCACGGCTCATGTTGCATGCAACTCAGTTAATATTAAGTCACCCTATTTCGGGGGAGCGGCTATCATTAGTGGCTAAATGGGATGGATCATGGCTATCGTTGATTAACCAGTTTGGTTGGCAACAGGTGGCTGATAGCTTAGGTATGATCAAATTGGATTGATATACTCGTCATACTTCAAGTTGCAGCGTTGTTGACTACGCTCAGCTAGCTGCCTAGCTGCACTCCGAATTATTTAGAATATAAGCAGTAAATTTAATGGAGGTGTTCATGTCAAAGATTGGTATTTTTGTAGGAACAGTTTACGGTAATTCTTTAGCAGTGGCTGAATCTGCTAAGGAAATATTAGAGCAATTGGGTCATGAGATAACCATCTTTGATGAACCCATTCTTAATGACTGGCAACAATACAATGGTGGTGAAGGTATCGCGTTAATCATCACCTCATCAACGGGGCAAGGGGATTTGCCTGACACAATTGCTCCATTATTTTATGAAATCCAAGATGTGGTTGGATATCAACCTGAATTACGCTATGGCTTAATTGCGCTTGGTGACAGTAGTTATGAGAACTTCTGTGGTGCAGGGAAACGTTTTGATGAGTTACTTACTGAACAATCGGCAACAAGAATTGGCGATGTTCTGTTTATCGATGCGCTTGAAGAAGATATGCCTGAAGAGTATGCAAAATCGTGGTTACAATCTTGGGCTGAACTACTGTAAATATCAGCACCGCGAATATATTTTACGGTGCTGTTAAGACAATAGCATTATTATTTGCGAGTTAGTTTTTCAAGATCAGCTTCAATTTCAGCGATTTTATTTGAAACAACGTGCTCAAGATGGCGTAAATCATCCAGAATCTTATGTTTCAAATCAATGTCTGTGCTGACGGTTTGACAAATTTGGTCTAGCTCTTCAATTGCATAGCGCAGGTTTGAGTTAATTTCATTAATTTCTTTGAAATTGTTGCTGCCATCTGCTGCGGCAACCGTTTTGCGCTGACGTGGATATTTAAATTTCACACTTTTGGCGAAAAATTCACCTTTATCTTTGCGAAAATAGATTTTTAAAATATCGTTATTGGCTTCTTGGCGTAGTGTATAACGATCAATATCTTGCGGATTACTAATACCTAAACTTTTTAGATTATCGTACATAAAGTTCACCGAATTATAGAAAATCGAGAATGGTAGAAATACAGAGTCATTGTTTAAAACAATATTATGCGTGAAATATTTGATTTGACAAACCCCCCCTTGAAATAAAAGGGGGTTAATCATTTTTTGGATAGGGAAAGAGGTTGGCTCGATTTTTAGCCACTTAGGAGAGGGGCTTAATCAATACTTCTGAGTAATTCGTTAATCCCCACTTTACCGCGTGTTTTTTCGTCAACTTTTTTAACGATCACTGCGCAGTACAGGCTATAACTGCCATCTTTTGACGGTAAGTTACCCGATACAACGACTGAGCCGGCTGGTACGCGACCATAATGAATTTCGCCAGTTTCTCGGTCATAAATTTTGGTACTTTGGCCGATGTATACGCCCATTGAAATCACAGATCCTTCTTCAACAATTACACCTTCAACGATTTCAGAACGTGCCCCAATAAAGCAATTGTCTTCAATAATTGTTGGGTTTGCTTGTAAAGGTTCAAGTACACCACCAATACCAACACCACCAGATAAGTGAACGTTTTTACCAATTTGAGCACAAGAACCAACGGTAGCCCATGTATCAACCATCGTTCCTTCATCAACATAAGCACCGATATTGACATAAGAAGGCATCAGCACACTATTTTTAGCGATGTAAGCGCCTTGGCGAACTGCGGCTGGTGGCACAACGCGGAAACCTTCGCGTTCAAAACGAGCTTGGTCATAATCTGCAAATTTCATTGGCACTTTATCAAAGTAACGACTCTCTGCACCCTCTATTACCTGATTATCGTGAATACGGAATGAAAGCAATACGGCTTTTTTCAGCCATTGATGGGTAACCCAAACCCCATCAATTTTTTCTGCGACACGGAGTTTACCGCTATCGAGTAATGCAATTGTTTCTGTGACTGCTTGATGAATTGCTGGTGTCACTGTAGACGGCGTTATTGAGGCTCTGTCTTCAAATGCTTGTTCAATGATTGCTTGTAAATGCTGCATTGATTGTTTTTCCCCTTTAAGGACGAGTAATAATATTGCTTTAAGGTTATGTTTTATCCTTCGAATTGAGGGTTTCTGTCAACCTTTCTGATAACTCTTGTTGCATTTTTTTATTAAGTGCTTGGTGATTTTTATCTGCAAGCACGAAAAAGTCTTCGACTTTTTCACCAATAGTCGTGATCCGAGCGCCATACAAGGAGATTTCCATTTGTGCTAAAACATGACCCACTCTAGCAAGCAAGCCTGGCTGATCAAGTGCAAATAATTCCATAAAACTACGACGTTCGTTGGTCGAATGTAAAAAATTCACTCTAGTCGGTACAGTAAAGTGACGTAATTTAGAAGGTAATGTCCGTGGTTTAGGGAGTGGGATCGCAGGTTGTTGAACGGCATGCAATAATGTTTTACGGATTTGCTCATACCGGTCTTTTGATAATGGCATGCCATTAGGTTCGAGCACAACGAAGGTATCCATTGCCATATTATCTTTATTGGTGAAAATTTGGGCGCTGTGAATGCTTAGATTACGCCTATCAAGTTCGCCCGCAACAGCGGCAAATAAGTGAGGTTTATCAGGACACCAAATAAAAATCTCTGTTCCGCCATGTTTGGGTTGTGTACTAATCAAAACTAAAGGTCGTTCGAGGTCGTGCTTGAGTAAATTACAAGCGTGCCAAGCGAGTTGTGATGGCGTATGTCGCAGGAAATAATCAGCATGGCAGCGAGACCATAGTTTGTTGAGCTTTTCTTCATTAATAGGGGATTGTCGCAGTAGGACTAAAGCTTGATGGCGGTGATGGCGGATGCGCTCACGTAAGTCCGGTGTGCTCTGTATGCCTTGATTGAGTTGATGCTCTGTCGAGAGGAATAGCTCACGGATCAAACTCTGCTTCCAACTATTCCACAGCGTGCTATTGGTGGCACAAATATCAGCAACAGTTAGGCACATTAAATAATTTAAGCGAGGAACTGTTTTCACTTCGAGGGCAAACTGTTTGATCACATCGGGATCTTGGATATCTCTGCGCTGTGCGGTGACTGACATGAGTAAATGACTTTTTACCAACCAAGAGGCCAGCTCAGCTTCTTTGATGGGATAATTATGTTGCATCGCAAATTCATAGACAAATTCAGAACCTAAATCAGAGTGATCTCCTGAGCGCCCTTTGGCAATATCGTGAAATAATGCAGCAAGCCTTAATGTTTCAGGATGCAGTAATTTGGGATAAACACTGACACATAATGGGTGATCGCGACGATTTTCTTCATGTGTAAAACTATCGATTTTTTGTAACACACGGATAGTATGCTCATCCACAGTATAGGCATGAAAAAGATCAAACTGCATTTGGCCAACAATATTGCTCCAATAGGGCGTATAAGCGCTTAATACACTATGTAAGTGCATTGGCACAAAGGCACCTTTAATCGCCCTTGGGTGACGTAATATTTTAAGGAATAGCTGTCTTGCTTCTGCTAATTCACATAATGGTGCTGACAAATTACGTCTTGCAAAACGTAGTTGGCGTAAAGTTGTTGAGTAGATCCCTGTAATATTCGGATAGCGGGCCATTAAATAGAACATTTTTAGAATGGCAGCCGGTTGTTTGATAAATAGCATGTCATCAATGACATCGATAAACGAACCGCGTAGTTGGAATTGTTCATCGAGTGGTCGTGGCTTTTCATCGGGATTGAGTGCAAGGATCGCGTCATCAAATAACTGCAATAGCATCTGATTGAGCTCACGCACGCGTCGAGTAACACGATAAAAATCTTTCATCATGCGTTCAACAGGCTGATTTTTCTCTCCTTCATAACCCAACAAACGGGCAACGCTAAACTGACGATCAAACAATAGGCGATTATCATAGCGTTTAACCACTAAATGTAATGCAAAACGAATTTTCCACAAAAAAGCCAAACATTCTTTAAGTTCTTGTCGTTCTTCTTCGGTTAAAAAGCCAAACCCGACCATTTCATCGACCGTGGTCGCGCCGAAATGACGCCTCCCAACCCACAGTAGCGTGTGTATATCACGTAAGCCACCTGGACTGCTTTTAATGTCCGGTTCTAAGTTATAGCTAGTGCTGTGGTAACGCTGATGACGCTCTTGCTGTTCAGTCAATTTTGCGGCAAAAAAGGTCTCTGAAGGCCAAAAGTTATCGCTAAATATGGTTTTTTGTAAGCGCAAAAATAAGGTGATGTCGCCGCAGATCAGTCTTGATTCAATTAGATTAGTGGCAACCGTTAAATCGGCGTTACCTGCATCAATACACTCCTCTAGCGAGCGAACACTGTGGCCAATATCAAATTTTAAATCCCACAGTAAGGTAATAAATTGGCCTATTTTGGCGGCAATTTCGTCGCTCAAGGGCTGGGCGCTGAGCACTAAAATATCAATATCAGATAAAGGGTGCAGTTCGTGTCGGCCATAGCCTCCAACTGCGACTAATGACATTTGTGGTTGTTGATCAAACTGATACTCCTGCCATAGTCGAGTTAAAAGAGCATCAAGATAATCACTGCGTGCATGCACCAGATCGATGACCGACTGACCTTGCTTGAATGCTTCTTCTAGATAGTTGTTAAAAGATTCGACATGTTGTTTTAGAGAAAATAGTTCAATATCTGAAGATTGAAATAAGGAGGGCGATAAGAAGGTTACAGGAGATGGTGTCATCGTTATCTTTCCACATAGAGAGCTCAACTGGATAATTAACAGCTTACTGGGGATTATTGTGGATGAACAGCCAGAAGTTGAATTATTTTGAGTGAATGAGTGGACGGTAAAAATGAAAAATGTGACATGTCACGTTGGTATATAGAAACCTGAACGTGACATGACACAATGGATTAGCGTGTAAAGGTTAAGCGTTAACTAAAACCGCGGAGATAAACGGCTCTTCTTCTTTACGGAGTGTCATGATTTCACAACCATTGTCAGTAACGACTAACGTGTGTTCATATTGCGCTGACCAACTTCTATCTTTGGTTTTGACTGTCCAGCCGTCATTCATGGTACGGATACGATAATCGCCAACGTTGACCATCGGCTCGATGGTAAATGCCATGCCCTTTTGCAATACAACACCGCTGTCATCTGCATCATAGTGGAGAACTTGAGGCTCCTCATGGAATCCTTCGCCAATACCGTGGCCACAATATTCACGAACAACAGAGAAATCGTTTTTCTCTACGTATTCCTGAATAGCTTTACCCAGTGTGCGTAGGCGAATACCCGGTTTTACCATACGCAATGCTAAATAAAGGCTTTCTTGTGTAATGTGGCACAGACGTTCACCTTGGATCGTGGGTTTACCGACAATAAACATTTTAGAGGTATCACCATGGAAACCCTCTTTAATGACAGTCACATCAATGTTAACCACATCGCCATCTTTCAAAATTTTATCATCACTAGGAATGCCGTGACAGATAACATCATTGATGGAGATACATACAGATTTAGGAAAACCGTGATAATTTAAGCATGCGGGGATCGCTTGTTGAACATCGACAATATGTTGATGGCAGAGGCGATCTAGCTCACCAGTGCTTACCCCAGGTTTGACGTGTGGTGCGATCATTTCTAACACTTCGGCAGCGAGTCTGCCAGCAACACGCATTTTCTGAATATCTTCTTCAGTTTTGATAATAATAGCCATGAATTCAGTCCATTTATGTCAGCAACGGCTGCGTGACACAATTTAAATGAAAAGGATTAATAAATAGGCAGCAGTGCCATCTATTCAAGATTAATAGGATTATGGTACCAGCCACCGCATTTTCTGCCAACTAGGCATCGATGTTTATTGGGTTGTAAAAATGGTTGTAGGATACGCTGAGCGGCTCGTGTGGCTTATCATTTTGAGCTTTAGGTAGCACAAATTGCCAATTTATGTGGCATTAAAAAAAGTGAGTTAGCTGTCAATTTATATTGAAGATCGATGGGTTTTTTCTCCCCGCAAAAAAACAACAAAAGTTGGCTTATTAATTCGATTTATGGTATAAAGCGCGCCGGCAATCCATATTCTCGATGAACAAATGTGACTTTAACCTTGGTTGATGGCACCGCATAATTAGAATTATGGGTAAGCTTAAACTAAACTCAATTGTGTATAACACACACAGGTCGGCACATGCACCGGGGTGCTCTTATGCGTCTAGACGCAGCTTTGGAGTCGGTGTTATGGGATCTGTGGAGGCATAACCCCAATTACTTAAATACAGAGGTATTAAATGGCAACTGTTTCCATGCGCGATATGCTACAAGCGGGCGTACACTTTGGTCACCAGACTCGTTACTGGAACCCTAAAATGAAACCTTTCATTTTCGGCGCTCGTAACAAAGTACATATCATCAACCTGGAAAAAACTGTTCCAATGTTCAACGAAGCTCTGGCTGAGTTGACTAAAATTGCTTCTCGTAAAGGCAAGATTCTGTTTGTTGGTACTAAGCGTGCAGCAAGCGAAGCCGTTCAAGAAGCTGCTAACAGCTGTGACCAGTATTTCGTTAACCATCGCTGGTTAGGCGGTATGCTGACTAACTGGAAAACAGTTCGTCAGTCAATCAAACGCCTGAAAGATCTGGAAGTTCAGTCTCAAGACGGTACTTTCGATAAACTGACCAAGAAAGAAGCGCTGATGCGTACTCGTGAACTTGGCAAGTTAGAAAACAGCTTAGGCGGTATCAAAGATATGGGCGGTTTACCTGACGCTCTGTTCGTTATCGATGCAGAACACGAACATATCGCTATCAAAGAAGCAAACAACCTGGGTATCCCAGTATTTGCTGTCGTTGATACTAACTCTGATCCAGACGGTATCGACTTTGTTATCCCTGGTAACGACGACGCAATCCGTGCAATCAAATTGTATCTGGGCGCTGTAGCAACTACTGTTCGTGAAGGTCGTTCTCAAGATCTGGCTGTACAAGCAGAAGAAAGCTTAGTAGAAGCTGAATAATAAGGCCTGCTCAGTAGAGCCCTTATTAACCAGGTATTGCTATATGGTTAGAAGGGGGCCTTTGGGCCCCTTTTATCTATCTGAATCAGAATTATCCTTGGGGGGATCCTCCCGCAAGGTATATCGAGGAATAAATCACATGTCTGGAATTACCGCTGCATTGGTAAAAGAACTGCGCGAACGTACTGGCGCAGGTATGATGGAATGTAAAAAAGCGCTCGTTGAAGCGAATGGTGATATCGAATTAGCCATCGACAACATGCGTAAATCAGGTCAGGCTAAAGCGGCTAAAAAAGCAGGCCGTGTTGCTGCTGAAGGTGTTATCCTTGCAGAAGTTTTTGCTGACGGCAAAACTGGCGCACTGATCGAACTGAACTGTGAAACTGACTTCGTTGCTAAAGATGCTGGCTTCCTGGCATTCGGTAAAGAAGTGATGGCTTCTGTTGTTGCTGATAAAAATGCAGATATCGATGCACTGAAAGCAAAATTTGAAGACACTCGTACTGCTCTGGTTGCTAAAATCGGCGAAAACATCAACATCCGTCGTGTTGCAATCCTTGAAGGCGCACAAGTAGGTAGCTACCTGCACGGCGCACGTATCGGTGTTTTAGTTGCAGCTGAAGGCGCGGACGAAGAACTGCTGAAGCACATTGCTATGCACATCGCGGCAAGCAAGCCTGAATATGTTACTCCTGATGATGTACCTGCTGATGTTGTTGCTCACGAGCACCAAATCCAGCTAGACATCGCTATGCAATCTGGTAAACCACGCGAAATCGCAGAAAAAATGGTTATTGGTCGCATGAACAAATTCACTGGCGAAATCTCACTGACTGGCCAGCCTTTCGTTATGGATCCAAGCAAATCTGTTGGTGATCTGCTGAAAGAGAAAAATGCGAAAGTGACTAACTTTATCCGTTTTGAAGTGGGTGAAGGTATCGAGAAAGTTGAAACTGACTTCGCAGCAGAAGTTGCTGCAATGAGTAAGTAAGTAGTCAGCTTTACAAGGAGCCGCCGATTGGCGGCTCTGTTTTAATTAGCATATACCCGAAATCCTTCAAGTTACAGTTGTGTTGACTGTGTTCAGCTAGTCGAGTCATAGAGTTTATCTATGCTCCCCGTCTATCTTAACTTGTCGCCCATCTACAACTCGAATTATTTGGAGTATATCCCAAAAAAATTAAGGTACGTAGAAATCGCCTTATGCATTCTGCGTGTGTTACCCCAATAAATTATCTGTGTAGGACAGAACACCATGGCAACCAATGCAAAACCCGTTTATCAGCGTATCCTGCTTAAGCTCAGTGGCGAAGCCTTACAAGGCGCAGAAGGTTTTGGAATCGATGCTAGCGTTTTAGATCGTATGGCTCAGGAAATCAAAGAACTCATAGAGCTGGGTATACAGGTCGGTGTGGTTATTGGCGGTGGTAACCTGTTTCGTGGTGCTGGTTTGGCACAAGCGGGTATGAACCGTGTGGTTGGTGACCATATGGGGATGCTGGCTACCGTGATGAACGGGCTAGCCATGCGTGATGCATTGCATCGTGCTTATGTGAATGCAAGACTAATGTCTGCTATTCCACTTAACGGCGTGTGTGATAACTATAGTTGGGCTGAGGCTATCAGTCTGTTACGTCATGGCCGCGTTGTGATTTTTTCTGCGGGAACAGGGAATCCATTCTTTACAACTGACTCTGCTGCGTGTTTACGTGGCATTGAGATCGAAGCAGATGTTGTATTGAAAGCAACAAAAGTTGATGGTGTGTATTCAGCGGATCCAGCAAAAGATCCAGATGCTGTACTTTATGAAACATTAACTTATCAAGACGTCCTTGAGCGCGAATTGAAAGTAATGGACTTGGCTGCATTTACGCTAGCGCGTGACCATAATTTGCCTATTCGTGTTTTCAATATGAATAAGCCAGGTGCTTTACGCCGTGTTGTTATGGGCGAAAATGAAGGAACTCTGATTTCTCACAATTAATACTCAGAGACATCGGCTGAGTTTAATTGTATTATCTAACGTAAATTCAGAAAGTTTAAGCGAGGCTGCATTGCGGCCTTTAATAACCAGTTTTTAAGGGTTGAAAACGTGATTAATGAAATCAAAAAAGATGCTCAAGACCGCATGGAAAAGAGTGTCGAAGCACTGAAAAATCAAATCAGTAAAGTTCGTACTGGTCGTGCATCTCCAAGCCTGCTTGATGGTATTATGGTAGATTACTACGGTTCAGCAACACCTTTACGTCAATTAGCGAACGTGACCGTTGAAGACGCACGTACATTAGCTATCTCTGTATTTGACCGTTCTATGTCACCTGCGATCGAAAAAGCAATCATGGCTTCAGATCTGGGCCTAAACCCATCATCAGCGGGTACAGTGATTCGTGTTCCACTTCCACCATTGACAGAAGAGCGTCGTAAAGACCTGATCAAAGTGGTTCGTGCTGAAGCTGAACAAGGTCGTATTGCTGTTCGTAACGTGCGTCGCGATGCTAACGATAAAGTAAAAGCATTGTTGAAAGACAAAGAAATCAGTGAAGATGATGAGCGTCGTTCACAAGATGACATTCAAAAATTGACTGATAACTTCATCAAAAAAGTTGATGATGCTTTAGCTCAAAAAGAAGCTGAGCTGATGGAGTTTTAATCCATCCAATAAAGCCATCAAAGGAGCAACTTTGGTGGTTTTATTCTCTCATATCAAATGATCTAATAATCATCCTTTCTTAGCGATCAAGCTGATATAATCTCAGTATTGAATAAATACAGAGTATCTGCATTATGAAACGTCTTACTATTCTAGGTTCTACAGGTTCAATTGGTACTAGCACACTTTCTGTCGTCAGAAACAACCCCGATAAATTTAAAATTGTTGCCTTAGTTGCTGGCAGAAATGTCGCTGAATTGGCAAAGCAATGTCTTGAATTCCAACCACAATATGCTTCGATGGCAGATGAGGTTTCAGCTCAAGAGCTACGTGTAATTTTGACAGATAATCAGTGTAAAACGCAAGTTTTGTCTGGGCGTGAAGCGGCTATTCAACTTGCAGGCCTTGATGATGTCGACCAAGTCATGTCTGCAATTACAGGTGTTGCTGGCTTGCTCCCTACATTGGCAGCCATTCGCAAAGGAAAACGAATTTTATTAGCGAATAAAGAGTCACTGATCACCAGTGGTCGACTATTCTTTAATGCGATTCGTGAGCATGGTGCTTCTGTTTTCCCAATTGATAGTGAACATAATGCTATTTTCCAAAGCTTGCCTGAAATTATTCAATTGAACCTCGGTTTTGCCGACCTATCTGCGTCTGGTATTTCGAGTATTATTTTGACTGGCTCAGGTGGTCCATTCAGAGAAACGCCATTATCTTATCTCGATAAGGTAACGCCTGATGAAGCCTGTAATCATCCAAATTGGTCGATGGGCCGTAAAATTTCTGTTGATTCAGCGACTATGATGAATAAAGGTCTTGAATATATTGAGGCTTGTTATTTCTTTAATGCCGATCAACAACAAATGGAAGTTATTGTTCATCCTCAATCGGTGATCCATTCAATGGTTCGCTACCGTGATGGTAGTGTGATTGCACAGCTCGGTACGCCTGATATGTGCACGCCTATCTCTTATAGCATGGCTTATCCACAACGTATTTCTTCAGGCGTTGAGCCACTGGATTTTGCAAAATTGTCGTCATTAACATTTGTTCAGCCTGATTATCAGCGCTACCCTTGTTTGAAACTTGCCATTGATGCCTGCCATCAAGGTCAAGCAGCAACCACGATTTTAAATGCTGCTAATGAAATATCTGTCGCAGCCTTCCTTGAAGGAAAGGTTCGTTTTACAGATATTGCGAAAATTAATCTTGCAACATTAGAAAAACTGCATTTATCTGAACCAGTTTCAATTGATGAGGTCTTAGACATCGATAATCAGGCTCGATGTGAAGCTGCACAATTAATCAAACAGACATTTTCGGTCTAGTATGTGATTTATTTAGTTGCTGATAAGCATGATAAGTCTTTAATATGTCACGCGCATATATACTCAAAAGAGTTCGAGTTGCGGGTAGGCGACTAGCGAAGATAGGCGGGGAGCATATATAGGTTATGTGACTCGGCTAGTTGAGCGTAGTCAACCCCTCGGCAGCTTGAAGTATGACGAGTATAAAAACATAATATCGGTATTTAGCGCGGAATTAAGGATCTGTCTTATCAGCAAACTCAAAAATAACAGGTATGATTATGCTGAATTCTCAACGCTATGCATACAAGGATTAATATTTAATGAACTCTAGTGGTGAAAATCTCTCCAACTCAGGGCTACCAAAGCATGTTGCTATTATTATGGATGGCAATGGGCGCTGGGCAAAGCAGAGAGGGAAATTAAGAATAACTGGGCATAAGGCTGGCGTTGAGTCTGTGCGTAATGCGGTACGCTTCGCAGTTAAAAATAACATTAGTTCACTGACGTTATACGCCTTTAGCAGTGAAAACTGGAGAAGGCCTGAGAAAGAAGTCAGTTCCTTAATGGAGCTATTTGTATTTGCTCTCGATAATGAAGTAAAAAACCTACACAAGAATAATGTAAAACTACAAATTATCGGTGATATTGGTCGATTTAGTGAACGTCTTCAAAAACGTATTCAAAAAGCAGAAGAACTTACTGCAAACAATACAGGGTTAAGGTTAAATATCGCAGCAAACTATGGTGGTCGTTGGGATATTGCTAATAGTGTGAAACAGGTTTTTGAGCGCGTACAAAACGGCGAATTGACTATTGATGATATTAATGAAGAGTCAATTAATGATTATGTTTGTATGCATGAGCAAGAAGACGTTGATTTGGTTATTAGAACGGGTGGTGAACACCGCATTAGTAACTTTTTATTATGGCAGGTTGCTTATGCCGAATTCTATTTCACCAATGTACTGTGGCCAGATTTTGATGAAATGGTGTTTCAGAATGCAATTGATGCTTTTAGTCAACGCGAGCGACGTTATGGTGGGGCTGAGTCAGATGATGAGCTCGTTAAGTAAAAGGGGTAAATTGTGCTGAAATATCGTTTAATTACAGCAATTATATTAATTCCGCTGGTTATTGCCGCGCTTTTTTTGCTTTCACCTGCTGCATTTGGCTATGTTGTAATCGCAGTGTGTGCACTAGGGGCTTGGGAATGGGCACAATTTGCCGGATGGCAAACCCAAGCTAAACGCATCGTTCTTGCGGTCGTTTTTGCTGTTGCATTATTAGCAATGCAATTCTCTTTTGCTGATATGACCATGTTGGCGAATGAACCTTTGATTTTATATGGCTTGTGGGCAGGACTCATTTGGTGGGTCGTGGCGATAGTATTAGTTGTCACTTATCCTCAATCAGCCCAAGCTTGGGGACAATCAGCGATTGTTCGCGCTTTATTTGGTGTATTGACCATTATCCCTTTCTATTGTGGCATGATGGTATTGAGAACGATTGGCTATCATACTGATACTTTCTTTGGTGCATGGTGGTTGCTATATGTGATGTTGTTGGTATGGGGTGCAGATTCCGGAGCGTATGCTTTTGGCCGTACCATGGGACGTCATAAGATGGCACCAAAAGTTTCTCCTGGTAAAACATGGGAAGGGTTAGTTGGCGGCTTAATCACAGCAGGAATTATTTCTTGGCTATTTAGTTTATTTGCGCCAATCCCTGTTATGCCTGATTATTTGCTGGTTACATCAATTATTGTTGTTGTAGTATCTGTATTCGGTGATTTGACTGAAAGCATGTTTAAACGTCAATCAGGGATCAAGGACAGTAGTCATTTAATTCCAGGTCACGGTGGAATTCTTGATAGAATCGATAGTCTAACCGCTGCAATACCGGTATTTGCTGGCCTGAATTTATTAGTTTTTAATGGTTTCGGTCTTTAGGATAGGAAATGGGATTTTTTTGGAGTTTAGCGGCATTTATCATCGCTATTGGCGTGTTAATTACCGTACATGAATTTGGTCACTTTTGGGTCGCTCGTCGTTGTGGCGTTTATGTCGAACGTTTTTCTATCGGTTTTGGGAAAACGTTATGGCGTAAAGTTGACCGTCAGGGGACCGAATTTGTTATTGCCATGATCCCATTGGGCGGCTATGTCAAAATGTTGGATGAGCGTGTAGGGGATGTGACACCTGAACGTCGTCATCTAGCTTTTAATAATAAAACCATTGGGCAACGCGCCGCAATTATTAGTGCGGGGCCAATTGCGAACTTTTTATTAGCAATTGTTGTCTACTGGTTGGTATTTATGATTGGAGTTCCATCCGTTCGCCCAATTATTGAAGATGTAAAAGTGGGTTCAGTAGCGGCTGAGGCAAATTTTTTGCCTGGAATGGAACTAAAATCAATTGATGGTATCGAAACGCCTGACTGGAATTCAATTCGTCTAGCGTTAGTGGGTAAAATTGGTGATCGTCAATTAACCGCAGAAGTGTTGCCTCAAGGTTTTAGTGAGCCTGTGACTAAAACAATTGATTTAACGACTTGGCAATTCGATCCTGAAAAGCAAGATCCTGTGCTTTCTCTTGGTATCATGCCTGTTTCGGCGAAAGTGTCATCTGTTATTTTAAAAGTTTCACCGGGGCTTGCTGGCGAACGCGCAGGTTTACAAGCAGGGGATAGAATTGTTAGCGTAGATGGGAATATCATTGATTTATGGAATCCTGTTACGCGGTTTATTCGTCAAAGTCCGAATCAACCAATGAAATTAGGCGTTGAAAGAGACAACCAGCTCATTTCGCTCACATTGACTCCAGATAGTCAAAAAGGGAAAGGTGGAGAGCAAATTGGAATTGCGGGAGTCGAACTTTCAGTGTTACCGTTAGCGGATGAATATAAAATGGTGCAGCAATATGGGCCATTTTCTGCAATTTACCAAGCTAGCGATAAAACATGGCAGTTGATGAAGCTGACCGTGAATATGATGGGTAAATTGGTTGTTGGGGATGTCAAACTTAACAACTTGAGTGGGCCGATCTCGATCGCTAAAGGCGCGGGGGTATCGGCAGAGTCAGGCTTGGTATATTATTTGATGTTCATCGCGCTGATAAGCGTGAACTTGGGCATTATCAATTTGTTTCCATTGCCTGTATTAGATGGGGGGCACTTGCTCTTCCTATTAATTGAGAAAATTAAAGGAAGTCCAGTGTCTGAGCGAGTACAAGACTTTAGTTATCGGATAGGTGCAATGGCATTGATTCTGTTAATGGGACTTGCACTTTTTAATGATTTCTCTCGCTTCTAACAAGTAAGCCGGGGACCAGTAAGGAATACGCATAACAACGATGGCGATGAAAAAGTTGCTCATAGCGTCGCTGCTTTTCGGCAGCGCCACTGCATACGGTTCAGACGGATTCGTAGTTAAAGACATTCGTTTCGAAGGTCTACAACGCGTCGCCGTTGGTGCAGCATTATTGAACATGCCTGTAAGGGTAGGTGACTCGATTGATAACGATGATATTAGTCGTTCAATTCGATCTCTATTCTCTACCGGT
Organism: Providencia sp. 2023EL-00965; assembly: GCF_033550225.1. Lineage (NCBI taxonomy): Bacteria > Pseudomonadati > Pseudomonadota > Gammaproteobacteria > Enterobacterales > Morganellaceae > Providencia > Providencia sp. 2023EL-00965. The sequence goes on from NZ_JAWUEH010000003.1 coordinate 316,681, forward strand.
AACTTCGAAGATGTTAGGGTCCTGCGTGATGGAAACACGCTGATCGTTCAAGTTAAAGAGCGGCCAACCATCGCGAGTATCACTTTTACAGGTAACAAATCTGTTAAAGACGATATGCTCAAACAAAACTTGGAAGCATCAAATATTCGTGTTGGTGAAGCCCTTGACCGCACGACAATCGCGAACATAGAGAAAGGTCTAGAAGACTTTTACTATAGTGTTGGTAAATATAACGCGACAGTAAAAGCCGTTGCTACACCACTGCCTCGTAATCGTGTTGATTTAAAATTTGTATTCTCTGAAGGCGTTTCTGCAAAAATCCAGCAGATCAACGTGGTCGGAAATAAAAATTACACGACAGCGGAATTGGTCAATAAATTCCAATTACGCGATGATGTGCCATGGTGGAACTTAGCAGCAGACCAAAAATATCAGAAACAAAAACTGGCTGGTGATTTAGAAACCCTCCGCAGCTTCTATCTTGACCGAGGTTATGCTCGCTTCAATATTGATTCCACTCAGGTCAGTTTGACGCCAGATAAAAAAGATATCTACATTACGATTAATGTGACGGAAGGCGATCAATATAAGATCTCCGGCGTTGAGGTTAATGGTAATACGGCAGATCATCTCACAGAAATTCAAGAACTCATTACCATTACTCCGGGTGAACTGTATAACGGTACCCAAGTAACGGGTATGGAAAACAAAATTAAAGACCTTCTTGGTCGATATGGTTATGCCTACCCACGTGTAATGACTCAGCCTGAAATTAATGATGAAGATAAAACCGTAAAACTGCATGTCAATATTGACGCAGGTAACCGTTTCTATGTTCGTCAAATTCGTTTCCAAGGTAATGATACTAGTAAAGATACCGTCTTACGTCGCGAAATGCGCCAAATGGAAGGTGCTTGGCTGGGTAATGATTTGGTTGAGTTAGGTAAAGAACGTTTGAATCGTACTGGCTTCTTTGAAACTGTTGACGTCGAAACGCAACGTGTGCCAGGTAGTCCTGACCAAGTTGATGTAGTTTACAAGGTAAAAGAACGTAACACGGGTTCAATGAACTTTGGTGTTGGTTTTGGTACTGAAAGTGGCGTCAGTTTCCAAGTTGGTGTGACACAAGATAACTGGTTAGGTACAGGTAATGCGGTTGGTATTAACGCAAGTAAAAACGATTACTCAACCAACGTTGAGATGTCATTTACTGATCCATACTTTACCGTTAACGGTGTGAGCTTGGGTGGTCGTATTTTCTATAACGACTTCCGTGCGAAAGATGCTGATTTATCTGGCTATACTAACAAAACTTATGGTTTAGACAGCTTCTTAAGCTTCCCATTCAATGAAAATAACTCATTCCGCCTTGGTGCGGGTTATGTTCATAACTCACTTTCTGATATGCGCCCTCAAGCTGCGATGTGGGATTACCTCTATTCAATGGGGGATAAACCACCAATTAATGACGACGGTCGCAATAAAGAGAAGTTTAATGCCGATGACTTCACGGTTAACGTAGGTTGGACCTATAATTCATTAAACCGTGGTTTCTTCCCAACATCAGGTAATAAAACTAACCTGTCTGGTAAAGTGACGGTTCCAGGTTCTGATAACGAATACTATAAACTGCGTTTTGATACGGCTCAGTACTACCCAATCAATGAAGATGAAACTTGGGTGATTTTAGGCCGAGCACAAGCTGGTTTTGGTGATGGTATTGGCGGTAAGCAAATGCCATTCTATGAAAACTTCTATGCAGGTGGTTCGAGTACCATTCGTGGTTTCCGCTCCAATAACATCGGTCCGAAAGCCGTTTATCTGAAAAATGTGAATGGGGTTGTTGGTCCAGAGCCAGGTAGTCCATCAAGCGATGCGGTTGGTGGTAATGCGATGTATGCAGCGTCATTTGAGCTGATTACCCCGACACCATTCATTGATGAGAAATACGCCAACGCAGTACGTACATCGCTGTTTGTTGATGCAGGTACTGTATGGGATACCAACTGGAACAGTATTGATCCAGCATGGCGTGCGGGCATGCCTGACTATGGTAAAGCAACCAATGTCCGTGCATCTGCGGGTGTTGCTTTACAATGGATGTCGCCACTTGGGCCTCTGGTCTTCTCCTATGCGCAGCCTATTAAGGACTACGAAGGCGATAAATCAGAACAGTTCCAATTCAATATTGGTAGAACATGGTAATCTAGATCGTGTCTATCTAAGGAAAGCCCCCACATATAGCGTGGGGGTAACCAAAATTTCCAGCCATAAATATGGGTTAAGGAGTTTCGTGTGAAAAAATTGTTGTGTGCAGCGGGTGTGAGTCTGGCGTTAGCGATGTCTGCGGGAGCTTACGCAGATAAAATTGCTGTTGTGAACGTTGGTGAAATTTTCCAAAATATGCCAGCACGCGAAGCCGTTGCTAAACAGCTTGAGAACGAATTCAAGAGCCGTGCGACAGAGTTGCAGAACTTGGAAAAAGATCTCCAATCACGCGTAGAGAAACTGCGCCGTGATGGTGCAACAATGAAGCAAAGCGATCGTGAAAAGCAAGAAAAAGAGCTGATGACTAAACGTGATCAGTTTGCTGAAAAAGCGCAGAAATTTGAAGAAGACAATCGTCGTCGTCAAATGGAAGAGCGCAACAAAATTCTCAGCCGTATTCAAGATTCTATTAAATCTGTTGCAGCCAAAGAAGGCTATGATGTCGTTATCGACGCAAACGCAGTCGCTTATGCAAAAGATAGCATTGACATCACCAGTCAGGTTCAAAAACAGGTTAAATAATAGATGTCTTCAATTCGATTAGCTGATCTTGCTCAGCAGTTGAATGCACAGTTACACGGTGATGGCGATATTGTCATCACCGGTATTGCTCCGATGTATTCAGCAAACAATCAACAAATTACCTTCCTGTCTGATAGCCGTTACAGCGATAAATTAGCTGAATGTCAGGCGGCTGCTGTAGTCCTAACAGCGAAAGACCTAGAAGCTTGCAAAGTTGCAGCTTTGGTTGTTGATAATCCATATCTGGCTTATGCACGCATGGCTCAAATAATGGATACCACTCCAAGTCCCGCAGAAAATATTCATGCGTCAGCTGTGATTGCTGAGGATGCGATATTAGGTAGCAATGTTGCGGTTGGCGCGAATGCCGTCATTGAAAGCGGTGTGGTGCTTGGTGATAACGTCGTCATCGGTGCAGGTTGCTTTGTTGGTAAAAACACGCGTATTGGTGCGGGTAGCCGCTTATGGGCAAATGTTAGCATCTACCATCATATTGAAATTGGAGAGCAATGTTTGATCCAATCAGGTACCGTTATTGGTTCTGATGGTTTCGGCTACGCAAATGACCGTGGTAAATGGGTTAAAATCCCGCAACTTGGCACCGTCATTATTGGTGATCATGTCGAGATTGGTGCATGTACCACTATCGATCGCGGCGCATTAGATAATACGGTTATTGGTAGTAATGTTATTATTGATAATCAATGTCAGATAGCACATAACGTAACCATTGGTGAAGGCACTGCCGTCGCGGGTGGGGTCATCATGGCGGGAAGTTTGAAAATTGGCCGTTATTGTATGATTGGTGGTGCGAGTGTGATTAACGGTCATATGGAGATCTGCGATAAGGTGACCGTCACAGGTATGGGTATGGTCATGAGACCAATTACTGAGCCTGGTGTATACTCTTCGGGTATACCTTTACAGCCTAATAAAACATGGCGTAAAACAGCAGCTTTAGTGTTAAATATCAATGAAATGAATAAGCGCTTGAAAACAGTTGAGCGTGAATTAGATAGCCAAATTCAAAAAAATCAGTAATCATTTTGTAATTCAGGTTAAAATAACCGACTGAGTTACGTTTTTCCGGCCTGCCAGTTAACCTAACTTCATGGTTAAAGCAGGCCGATTCGTTAATTAAATTGAATTAATAGACAGGAAGAGTATTTCGATGAGTGATAATCATACTCTGAACATTGAAGAGATTTTAGAACTGCTTCCGCACCGTTACCCGTTCCTTTTGGTTGACCGTGTATTGGATTTCGAAAAAGGGAAATCCCTACGTGCAGTAAAAAATGTCTCATTCAACGAGCCATTTTTCCAAGGCCATTTTCCCGGCAAGCCAATTTTTCCAGGTGTTTTGATTCTGGAAGCAATGGCACAAGCAACGGGGATTCTTGCGTTTAAAAGCGTAGGGAAATTGGAACCTGGTGAACTGTATTATTTTGCTGCGATCGATAACGCTCGCTTCAAGCGCCCTGTGTTACCGGGAGATCAGATGATCCTCGAAGTAGAGTTTATTAAAGAACGTCGAGGCGTTGCGCGTTTTAAAGGTGTTGCAAAAGTTGATGGAGAAGTGGCCTGCGAAGCAGAAATGATGTGCGCCCGTCGCCGTGAGGTCTGATATGATTGATAAAACAGCCTGTATTCATCCCTCATCCATTGTTGAAGATGGAGCTATTATCGGTGCCAATGTTCGTATTGGCCCTTTTTGTTATATTGGCGCTAACGTTGAAATAGGCGAAGGCACTGAGCTCAAATCTCACATTGTTATCAACGGCCATACAAAAATTGGTCGTGATAATGTGATTTATCAGTTTGCTTCAGTTGGCGAAGCAAACCAAGACTTGAAATATCAAGGTGAACCTACACGTGTCGAAGTCGGCGATAGAAACCGTATTCGAGAAAGTGTGACAATCCACCGCGGTACAACTCAAGGTGGTGGTTTGACCAAAGTGGGTGATGACAACTTATTAATGGTTAATGCACATATCGCTCATGACTGCATCATTGGTAATCGCTGCATTATTGCTAATAATGGCACTTTGGGCGGACACGTTACACTCGGTGATTTTGCCATTATTGGTGGAATGACGGCGGTTCACCAATTCTGTCAAATAGGTGCTCATGTTATGGTCGGCGGTTGCTCAGGTGTTGCACAAGATGTTCCACCTTATGTTATCGCTCAGGGTAACCATGCGACACCTTATGGCTTAAATATTGAAGGCCTGAAGCGTCGTGGTTTTGATAAAGAGTCACTCCATGCTATCCGTAATGCTTATAAAGTGCTTTATCGCTCAGGTAAGTCACTGGAAGATGCACGTAGTGAAATAGCTCAGCTTGCACTAGCAAACCCGCATGTGAAGGTATTTAGTGATTTCTTAGAAGATTCAGCAGAATCTAACCGTGGTATTATTCGTTAAATAAAAATAGCGAAATCAGGGCCGATACTCTAAATAACACAAGGTGCAGTGAGGCGACAAACCAATGCGTCGCTAGAAGCATAGAAAATTATGTGACTGGCGCGAGTGAGTGTAGTCATCCTATCTTAATGCGAAACGCTGCAACTTAAAAAGTATGGCGAGTATATTAAGGAGAGAACTTTGGCGGATCATAATCGCCCACTGACTATTGGCCTTGTCGCTGGCGAAACATCTGGCGATATACTGGGTGCAGGGCTTATCAGAGCATTAAAAGAGCAGGTTCCTGATGCACGTTTTGTCGGTGTTGCGGGACCTTTAATGCAAGCTGAAGGCTGTGAAGCTTGGTATGAAATGGAAGAACTTGCAGTGATGGGGGTTGTTGAAGTTTTAGGGCGCCTCCCTCGGTTATTGTCTATACGTAAAGATTTAACTGAACGTTTTACACAACTGCAACCTGATATTTTTGTCGGTATTGATGCACCTGATTTTAATATCACGCTCGAAGGGCGATTAAAATCAAAAGGTATTAAAACTATTCATTACGTTAGCCCATCAGTATGGGCGTGGCGGCAAAAACGGGTATTTAAAATTGGTCGATCCACGAATTTGGTGCTAGCCTTTTTACCGTTTGAAAAAGCATTCTATGACCGTTTTAATGTGCCTTGTCGTTTTATTGGGCATACTATGGCGGACGCAATTCCACTTCAAGTGAACCAATTAGCAGCAAGGCAACGTCTTGGTATACCTGATAATGCAAAATGTTTAGCTATCTTACCCGGAAGCAGGCATTCAGAAGTGGAGATGTTGAGTGCGGATTTTTTAAAAACCGCGGCCATTCTCAATCAACATTTTACCGAATTACATATTGTTGTACCGTTGGTCAATCAAAAGCGGCGCGAACAATTTGAAACTATTCGTCAGCAGGTCGCTCCAGAGCTGAAAATTCATTTATTAGATGGTCAAGCTAGAGATGCGATGATAGCAGCGGATGCAGCATTATTAGCTTCTGGGACTGCGGCGTTAGAGTGTATGTTAGCAAAATGTCCGATGGTGGTTGGCTATCGAATGAAGCCCTTTACCTTTTGGTTAGCAAAACGTTTAGTGAAAACGCCTTATGTTTCACTGCCCAATTTGTTAGCAGGAAAAGAAATTATCAAAGAACTGCTGCAAGAAGAGTGTCAGCCTGAGAAATTAGCCCAGCAATTAATGCCGTTATTAGAAGGTGGCGAACAGGTTGAGCAGTTAAAAGCAACATTTTTACAGCTTCACCAGTTGATCCGCTGTGATGCGGATAGGCAAGCGGCTGATGCTGTTTTGGATTTGGTTAGAAATTAATGGATTTTATATACCCAGAAGCCAACTTAATTGCTGGCGTTGATGAAGTTGGGCGTGGCCCACTGGTTGGTGCGGTTGTCACTGCCGCGGTCATTTTGGATCCTAATAAACCCATTATCGGGTTAGCTGACTCAAAAAAACTCACAGAAAAAAAACGCGAGCAGTTATTTATTGAGATCCAAGAAAAGGCATTGTGTTGGTGTATAGGCCGAGCTGAGCCAGAAGAAATTGATGAGATCAATATACTGCATGCCACTATGTTAGCGATGCAACGAGCCGTTGCAGGTTTAAGCATCACACCTGATTTTGTTTTAGTGGATGGAAATCGCTGCCCTAAATTATCAATGCCTTCACAGGCGGTGGTCAAAGGTGATAGCTTGGTTAAAGAAATCAGTGCTGCCTCGATTTTAGCTAAAGTCGTTAGGGACAGAGAAATGGTGGCGCTAGATAAAACTTATCCTGAATATGGCTTTGCGAAACATAAAGGCTATCCAACGGCTTATCATTTAGAAAAATTGGCTCAACATGGCGCAACAAAATTTCATCGTACGAGTTTTGCGCCAGTGCGCCGTGCATTAGCAGCGAAAGACTGAGTATAAATTAGATGGCTGAACCTCGTTTTATTCACTTACGCGTTCATAGCGACTATTCCATGATTGATGGATTAGCGAAAACTGGCCCATTAGTCAAAAAAGTGGCAGCAATGGGGATGCCTGCTTTCGCTATTACTGACTTTACTAACCTTTGCGGGTTAGTGAAGTTTTATGGTGCGACGCACAGTTCAGGGATCAAGCCTATTATTGGGGCTGATTTCTTTGTTGAAAGTGAACAATTGGGCGATGAGATAGCGCATCTAACCGTCTTAGCACGTAATAATGAAGGCTATCAAAACTTAACATTACTAATTTCAGAAGCTTACCAAAAAGGTTATGGTGCGATAGGCCCGACTATCCATCGTGATTGGCTAGTTAAACACAAAGCGGGTTTAATTCTACTGTCCGGTGGACGAAAAGGCGATGTTGGGCAATTTTTATTGCGAGGCAATCAGGCGCTTGTTGAGGAATGTTTAGCGTTCTATGAAACCCATTTCCCGAATAGTTATTATCTCGAACTAATACGAACGGGAAGGCCGGATGAAGAAAGCTATTTACATGCTGCGGTAGAGCTTGCGACTCAGCGTGGTTTGCCTGTCGTGGCGACTAACGATGTGCGCTTTATTGAGAGCAGTGATTTTGACGCTCATGAGATTCGCGTTGCCATTCATGATGGTTTTACATTATCAGATCCTAAACGACCTAAAAATTATAGTCCTCAGCAATATTTACGCACTGAAGCAGAGATGTGTGAATTATTTGCTGATATTCCTGAAGCCTTAGAAAACAGTGTAGAGATTGCTAAGCGTTGTAATGTTACTATTCGCCTAGGTGAATACTTCTTACCTCAGTTCCCAACAGGGGATATGAAAACAGAAGACTTTTTAGTGATGCGCTCGAAAGAAGGGCTTGAAGAGCGCCTTGAATTTTTATTTCCTGATGAAAAAGTTCGAGCGGAAAGACGACCTGAATATGATGAACGTTTAGATGTCGAGCTAAACGTAATCAACCAAATGGGGTTTCCTGGTTACTTCCTGATCGTGATGGAATTTATCCAATGGTCAAAAGACAATGGTGTACCTGTAGGGCCAGGGCGAGGTTCGGGTGCAGGTTCTTTAGTTGCCTATGCACTGAAAATTACCGATCTGGATCCGTTAGAGTTTGATCTTCTCTTCGAACGCTTCTTAAACCCTGAACGTGTTTCGATGCCTGACTTTGACGTTGACTTCTGTATGGAGAAACGTGATCAGGTCATTGATCATGTCGCACAGATGTATGGTCGTGATGCGGTATCACAGATTATTACCTTCGGTACGATGGCAGCAAAAGCGGTTATTCGTGATGTTGGTCGAGTACTGGGTCATCCATATGGCTTTGTAGATCGGATTTCTAAATTAGTCCCACCTGATCCCGGGATGACGCTGGATAAAGCATTTGAAGCAGAACCTCAGCTTCCTGAAATCTATGAAGCAGATGAAGAAGTTAAAGCGCTCATTGATATGGCGCGTAAGCTTGAAGGGGTTACCCGTAATGCGGGGAAACACGCAGGTGGCGTAGTTATTGCGCCAACCAAGATCACGGATTTTGCTCCCCTATATTGCGATGCAGAAGGGAACAACCCTGTTACTCAATTTGACAAAAACGATGTCGAATATGCGGGTTTAGTTAAATTTGACTTTTTGGGATTGCGTACGCTGACGATCATTAACTGGGCGTTGGAAATGATCAACCCAAGGCGAGCTAAGAAAAATTTAGAGCCTATTGATATTGCTGCGATCCCTCTAGATGATCAAAAAAGTTTTGACATGTTGCAACGTTCAGAAACGACAGCGGTATTCCAGTTGGAATCCCGTGGTATGAAAGATCTGATCAAGCGGTTACGCCCAGACTGTTTTGAAGACATGATCGCTTTGGTGGCACTATTTCGCCCAGGCCCATTACAATCAGGGATGGTAGATAACTTTATCGACCGTAAACATGGGCGAGAAGAGATTTCATACCCTGATGTACAATGGCAACATGAGTCATTAAAACCTGTTCTAGAGCCAACATACGGTATTATCTTATACCAAGAACAGGTTATGCAGATTGCTCAGGTTCTTGCAGGTTATACATTAGGCGGCGCTGATATGTTGCGTCGTGCAATGGGTAAAAAGAAACCTGAAGAGATGGCGAAGCAGCGTTCTGTATTTGAAGAAGGCGCCATCAAAAATGGTATTGATGGCGAGCTGTCGATGAAAATCTTTGACTTGGTAGAGAAATTTGCCGGTTACGGATTTAACAAATCACACTCAGCAGCTTATGCACTGGTTTCATATCAAACATTATGGCTAAAAGCCCACTACCCAGCCGAATTTATGGCTGCGGTAATGACTGCCGATATGGATAACACCGAAAAAGTGGTTGGTCTCGTCGATGAATGTTGGCGGATGGGGTTAAAAGTGTTACCACCAGATATTAATTGTGGTCAGTATCATTTCCACGTTAATGATGAAGGTGAAATTGTTTACGGTATTGGTGCAATCAAAGGGGTTGGTGAAGGCCCAATCGAAGCTATTATAGAAGCCCGCCAAAAAGGAGGGATCTTTAAAGAGATTTTCGATCTTTGCGCTCGAGTTGATATCAAAAAAATTAACCGCCGTGTGATGGAAAAACTGATCATGGCAGGGGCGTTTGATAAATTGGGTCCACATCGCGCGGCGCTGATGTCTTCGCTTGAGGATGCATTAAAAGCCGCGGATCAACATGCGAAAGCAGAAGCTATTGGGCAAGCTGATATGTTCGGTGTGCTGGCTGAAGCACCTGAGCAAGTAGAAAGTTCGTATGCAAGTGTACCGAAATGGCCTGAACAAGTTGTACTTGATGGCGAACGTGAAACATTGGGGCTTTATTTAACTGGACATCCAATAACACGATACTTAAGTGAGATTGAGCGCTATACTAACGGTTTAAGATTAAAAGATGTGAACCCAACCCCTCGTGGTCAAGTGACAACTGTGGTAGGTTTAGTTCTTTCATCTAAAGTTATTACCACTAAGCGTGGCAATCGAATCGGTATTTGTACGCTTGATGATCGTTCCGGTCGTCTGGATATTATGCTATTTTCAGACGCACTAGATAAATACCAGCATTTGCTGGAAAAAGACAGTATCCTGATTGCCACTGGTCAGGTCAGCTTTGATGATTTCAACGGTGGTAATAAAATGACAGTGCGGGAGTTGATGGACATTAGTGAAGCAAGGGAAAAATATGCACGAGGGCTTGCTATTTCACTGTCAGACAAACAAATTAACGACCAGTTGCTGAACCGACTTCGCAGCACTCTTGAACCCCATCGTTCAGGAACGATTCCGGTTCATTTGTATTATCAGAAGGATGACGCCAGAGCCAAGCTTAAATTTGGTGTTGTTTGGCGTGTAACACCCGTTGATGCCCTTCTGAATTCTCTGCGAACTCTGCTGGGTAATGAGCAGGTAGAATTAGAATTTGACTAAAATAGGAATATTATGAGTCTGGATTTTCTTGATTTTGAACAGCCAATTGCTGAACTGGAAGCGAAAATTGATTCGCTGACCGCAGTTAGCCGTCAAGACAACAATTTAGAAGTCAACCTAGATGACGAGGTTGCTCGTTTACGTGAAAAAAGTCTTGAGCTGACACGTAAAATTTTCTCTGATCTGGGTGCTTGGCAAATTGCTAAACTCGCTCGTCACCCACGTCGCCCTTATACGTTAGATTATATATCTCGTATATTTACTGATTTTCAGGAATTAGCGGGCGATCGCGCTTATGCAGATGACAAAGCTATTGTCGGTGGTATTGCGCGTTTAAATGGTCTACCCGTTATGGTTATAGGCCATCAGAAAGGGCGTGAAACGAAAGAAAAAATTCGCCGCAATTTTGGTATGCCTGCACCTGAAGGCTATCGCAAAGCATTACGTTTAATGGAAATGGCTGAGCGCTTCAACTTGCCGATAATTACGTTTATCGACACCCCAGGCGCATACCCTGGTGTAGGTGCTGAAGAGCGTGGACAATCAGAGGCTATCGCTCGCAATTTACGTGAGATGTCTCGTTTATCTGTTCCTGTGATTTGTACCGTTATTGGTGAAGGCGGATCAGGTGGGGCATTAGCAATTGGTGTTGGTGATAAAGTAAACATGTTGCAATACAGCACTTACTCAGTGATTTCTCCAGAAGGTTGTGCTTCTATTCTCTGGAAAAGCGCTGATAAAGCACCATTAGCAGCAGAAGCTATGGGGATCACGGCTCCTCGCTTAAAAGAGCTGAAACTGATTGATAATGTTGTGACAGAGCCATTAGGTGGCGCACATCGTAACTATGATGAAATTGCAGCTTCTTTAAAAGCACGTATCGAGGAAGATCTAAATGAGCTGCTTGAATTAGATCAAGAAGCACTAAAGAATCGTCGTTACCAACGTTTGATGGAATATGGCTATTGCTAATCATTATTGATTAGTGCCGGAAAAACGGGAGTTAGGTAAAAGCCAGCTCCCGTTTTTATTGGTTGCAGAAAATATGAAGGGTGACCATGCGTCAGTATAACTATTTAATCTACGCATTTTTATGTGTGTTGATTTGGAGTTTTATTCCTATTGTTTCGCGCTTTGGGCAAAATGGGTTGGATAGTTTTCAATTTTTGTTTTGGTCTAACTTTATTTCTGCTATTTCAGTTATTTGTGTCGCTTTATGCGCTGGTTATAGGCCTGCTAACTTATTTATTCTACCTAAAAACACGTTGTGTAAAGTGTTTGTGCTTGGTTTTTTAGACTGTCTTTTTTATTTGTTACTGTATTACGGCTACTCGATTGAGAATGGCATTGCTGTTCTAGTCATTCAATATAGTTGGCCTTTAATTATTATTTTGCTATCTGTTATTTTACTGAAAGATAAGTTAGCGGGTAGACAAATTGTCGGTGTGATCATTGGTTTTATTGCTGTCATTATTACTTTTACAAAAGGCCATTTGACACAGCTACAAGTAGAAAATCCGATTGCGTTGTTACTTGTGTTTAGTGGTGCATTTTGCTTTGCACTAATGTCGGTATTCTCTAGACAGTACTCAATAGATCCTTATATTAGCACCGTCTGGTTATTTATATTTTCTACATTAACCTCATTAGTCTTGCTGCTTATGTTTAGCGAAATAAAATTACCCTCTAAAGCTGCATTCTGGCCAACTATCATTAATGGCGTATTGATTAATGGCGTCTCTTATATTTTGTGGTTTAAAGCTATGAATACTGGGCATTCCGCAAAAATTGCTTCAATTGTATTTTTATCACCGGTTTTGTCAGTACTGTGGTTAGTGATGATTTTAAGTGATCCATTTGAAATTGCGTATATCGTAGGAGTACTGCTAGTGATTATTTCTGGTGTGTTGTGTGTGGGTCGCGGTAAACAATAGAGAAGGTCTGAATAATGATGAAATCATCGCAAACCATCGTTGAACATGTATTCAACAAAATTGGTCATTTTAGAAAAATACTTGTTGGACTTAGTGGTGGTGTTGATTCAACGGTTCTACTTCATACGTTATATCAATTGAAACAGCAGCAACTTCCTGAACTAGAAATTAGAGCGATCCATATCCATCATGGCTTAAATAATAAAGCCGATGAGTGGGAAACGCATTGTTTGGAGTTATGTCATCAATGGGGAATTCCTTTTGTTTGTTATCGTGTTACGGTTGATCCCACTAAAAATGGTATTGAAGCTGCTGCTCGGGAAGCGCGTTACCAAGCCTATCGTGATGAACTTGCTGAAAATGAAATTATAGTGACAGCTCAACATTTAGATGATCAAGCTGAAACTTTCATATTAGCTTTGAAACGGGGGAGTGGACCCGCAGGGCTTTCCTCAATGCCCGAATCTTTAAATTTTAATGCAACAATTGGTCAAACGTGGCTATTGAGGCCTTTACTGGAAGTATCTCGCAATGATTTAGAAATATACGCGGCTAAAGAAAAACTTATTTGGGTTGAAGATGACAGTAATCAAGATGATCGCTATGACCGTAACTTTTTAAGATTGCGTGTCATGCCGACATTAGCACAGCGTTGGCCATATTTTGCAAAAGCTGTTTCACGTAGTGCGTCGTTATGTGCTGAGCAAGAAGCGTTACTTGATGAGCTATTACAAGATTCACTTGATGAAATGATGGACTATCGAGGCGGTTTATTTATTGATGGTCTACATGATTGCACGCAAGCAAAACGTAATGCGTTATTACGTCGCTGGATGGCACTGCATCAATTATCGATGCCACCTTTCAATCAATTACAGCGTATTTGGCTGGAAGTCGCATTGGCAAGGCAAGATGCGGAACCTATTTGTCAGCTCGGCAATGTCGATATTCGGCGGTATCAAGGAGCGTTGTGGATTGTACGTCGTATTAACAGCTTACTCGGGCAACAATTTACATGGCATTACCCGCAACCATTTATGTTACCTGAAGCGCTAGGCACTTTGAATGTTATGGTTGATGAAGGGCAAATTCGTCCGCCCATGCCAACGGAAAAGGTGACTGTACGCTTTGGTTTGCAGGGTACTTATAAAATTGTCGGTAGAATGCATTCCAGAAGCAGTAAGAAGATCTGGCAAGAATTAGGTATCTCTCCTTGGATGCGTGAGCGAACACCACTGATTTATTACAATGAACAATTGATTACTGCTGTTGGATGCTTTATTACCCCCGAAGGGTTAGTGGACAATGAGCAAGTGGGCGTTGCATTTCATTGGGACAAATTCGATGAATATCAACTTAAGTAGTCAATAAAATAAGAAGCCCCTTACGACAGGGATGTTCATAAGGGGCGCTGAAGGACTCAATAGTGTATGAGCTTTAGTGAGAGCTATCGACAACAATTGTGCCGATCTCAGGATGACTGAAGGTGTTGATGTGATCCAATCGAAGCTCTTTTGTGCCTTCTTGAGTCTCTAAAATGAGATACTCAACTTTTTTACGCAAGAGCAAATCGCTGGCTTTACCCTCGATGATTTCGCCGCCATGAAGTTTAATCTCAAGTTTTAACTGGCGCTGACAAGCGATTTCAAGATATTCGTAATCATCACAATTGATAGGTTGATATTCAGTATCTGTAGACATATTCCCTCACCACTGTGTTAGTGGCGGTTATTGCCGCCTTCGTCATACTTCGAGTTGTAGCATTATTGCTGGCGTTCACTCGCACTAGTCACCTATTGGTGTAGGCTCCTAGTGATTTGCTTACTTGCAGCCTAGCTATACCTCGAATTATTTAGAGTATATTTTCACTAAGCATCACATGCTTAATAGGATAATAGCACAGTAATTTTAAGAACAATAATCAGTGATGACTTAAATAAATAAATTCTTGTTCGCGAGTGACTCTATTTTGTTCAAGATGTCAGGAAAATCCGAAATATAGTCATGATAATATTTTTATTGGCGTAAAATGTTATCATTAATGTATAGACTAAAATTATAATAATGGAATGGTTAGGAGATAAAGGTAATGAAAAAATCACTATTATTAGCATTAATGGCGGCAGGTGTAGTAACACTCGCGGGTTGCCAAACAATAGCAAAACAACCTAACGTGACTTATATCGATAGAGCTTATACAGGAACATTGCCTTGTGCAGACTGCTCTGGAATTGAGGCAACATTACTCGTTAATCAAGATGGCACTTATGTAGAGCAATTGGTTTATTTAGATACTCGTGATGGTAACCAAACTTTTTATGAAACTGGCTCATGGGCAAAAGATGGTGAAAAATTGCGTATGACCAATGCGAATGGTGAACGCAGTTACTTCTTACCATCCGCAGATGATAAATCAATGATCCTTCTTGACCAAGAAGGTAACAAAATTGAATCGCAATTAAACTATACGTTAAACCAAGTAACCTCAACTAAAAAAGTGGGTGAATATCGTTATCTCGCAGATGCTGCGACTTTCACTGAATGTAAAACAGGTCGTACTTATAGCGCATCAGGTTTAGAGCTTGAAAAAGGTTATAGTGCGACAGGCGTAACAGGTGGAACACCTGTTTATGCTGAAATAGAAGGTTATTATACTATTCGTCCTTCGATGGAGGATGGTCAATTTGACCCAGCATTAGTGCAAACGGGGCAAATAATGTTTGATAAGTCGAGTTCTTGTAAATAAATTAATATTTTCTATATATTCTTATTTTAAAGCCGATTTCATATGAAATTGGCTTTTTTTGTTAAAAAACTACCAATTAATCCTTAAATAGAATATAAAATCAAATAATAACCATTAATGATACTCTCTAGTTGTTATTAATTGCTTGCTTATATTAATAAGTTATTTATAAGAAATGTGAAGAAGGTCATAGCTGTTGGTCAATGAGAAACAATTATAGATAGTGGTGAAATATTCATATTAAGGGGGATTACGTATACTCGATTCAACTAAAAGCAATCAAGGTTAAATTATAGAATATAAAAATATAATGATATATATGGCAGTTAATCGGTATTTAAAGCAGACGGATGAACGAGGGGTTTATTGTGGAAAAAAAGCTTATTTATTTGTTTTGCTCAGCGGGAATGTCAACATCTCTTCTTGTATCAAAAATGAGACAACAAGCTGAAAAATATGATGTTCCAGTTATTATAGAGGCATTTTCTGAAACACTTGTGACAGAAAAGGGAATTGATGCAGACCTTGTTTTACTTGGTCCTCAAATAGCATGGAAATGTTCTGAAATCCAGAAGCTCCTACCCACTAAGCCTGTAGAGGTTATTGATTCTGTACTCTATGGCAAAGTCGATGGATTGGGAGTACTAAAGTCAGCAGTAGCAGCAATAAAAAATAAATCTAGTCAATAAATATTAATTTTAAATAAATTAAATTCGTTATCTATTTGTTATGGTTGTCTTATTTCATACAAACAAGATATGTGATTAAAGTATCTAAGGATATTCTATGAATCATATGCTCACGTCACTTGAAAAGGTATTACTTCCAGTTGCTATAAAACTAGGAAATCAACCACATATAAATGCAATAAAAAATGGTTTTATTAAATTAATGCCTTTGGTATTAATTGGGGCATTATTCGTTTTGATAAATAACGTTTTTCTTAGCTTTGGTGAAGGTTCTTTTTTTTATTCTCTTGGCATTCATATTTCACCTGAAGCAATAGAATCTTTAAATAAGTTTAAAGGGATTGGTGGTAATGTTTATAATGGTACATTAGGGATCATGTCTTTAATGACACCTTTCTTTATCAGTATGGCATTAGCAGAAGAACGCAAAGTTGATCCTATAGCCGCAGGGGTTATTGCTATTGCAGCATTTGTTACTGTTACTCCATTTGATGTGAATGGTAATTATGCAATAGGTGCAAATTGGTTAGGCGGTGCGAATATCATTTCGGGTATGATCATCGGCTTGGTTGTTGCTGAAGCATTTACGTTTATTGTTCGTCGTAACTGGGTTATTACATTACCTAGCACAGTACCTAGCGCAGTTAGTCGCTCATTCTCTGCATTAATTCCAGGTTTTATCATTTTATTGATTATGGGGGTTATTGCATGGAGCTTGGCAGGGAGCACAACTAATTTCCATCAATTAATTATGGATGGTATATCAAAACCATTAGCTTCTCTTGGCGGCATTGTTGGATGGGCTTATACTATTTTTTGTACACTACTATGGTTCTTTGGTATTCATGGTGCTTTGGCGTTAACAGCGCTAGATTCAGGGATAATGACACCATGGGCGATAGAAAACGTGGCGTTATATCATGAATATGGTTCTGTTGAAGCTGCACTTGCAGCAGGGAAAACATTCCACTTATGGGCCAAACCCTTATTTGATTCTTATGTATTTCTTGGAGGATCAGGGGCTACTCTTGGATTAATTATTGCTATCTTTATTGCTTCACGCCGTGCTGATTATCGACAAGTTGCAAAACTAGGATTACCTGCATCAATATTTCAAATTAACGAGCCTATGATATTTGGTATTCCTATCATAATGAATCCTATTATGTTTATCCCATTTGTTTTTGTTCAACCTATCTTATTGGCGATCACTGTAATTGCCTATTATATGGGAATTATTCCGCCTATCACGAATATCGGACCATGGACAATGCCAACTGGATTAGGAGCTTTCTTTAATACAAACGGCAGTTTTGCAGCTTTACTTTTAGCTTTATTTAACCTTGGTATTGCAACGTTAGTTTATTTACCGTTTGTAATAATTGCTAATAAAGCCCAAGTGACGACGAATAAAGAAGAAAGCGAAGAAGAAACTAAAAAAGCATTACAGTTTTAATTGGTCGGTAATGTTTAATAATAAATGAGGAAGCTATGATTGATTTAGATAATAATGGAAATTTATCTTTTGATGACCTTGAAGAAATTGTTATGGGTCTCATTATTAATTCAGGTAAGGCAAGAAGTTTTGCTTATAAAGCGTTAGAGCAAGCGAAAAAAGGTCAATATCTTGAAGCTGCTGAGTTAATGGAACAATCAAAATTAGCATTGAGTGACGCACATAAAGTTCAAACTAAAATGATTGAAACTGATATGGGTGAAGGGAAAATTAAAGTGAGTTTGATTTTAGCTCACGCTCAAGATCACTTAATGAACACGATGCTAGCCAAAGAATTGGTAACGGAGTTCATTGAGCTCTATAAAAAAATAAACTCTTGATTAGGGGGTGTATGATGCAGCCAATAATAAGCACAAACAATTCTAATATGGATGTTAAAACTGTCTATGAAAATGATATTTTTAATGATAAGGATTTTCATGTGGTTATTTATAATAAAACAGAAAGTGCTACAGGGCTGCATCAACATGATTATTACGAGTATACGATTGTTCTTACAGGGCGTTACTACCAAAATGTTAACGGCAGAAAAGTATTATTAGAAAGAGGGGAATTTGTTTTTTTACCTATTGGTTCAAATCACGAAAGTTTTTATGAGTTTGGCGCAACAAGAATTTTAAATGTTGGAATCAAAAAAACATTTTTTGAGGAGTATTTTTCACCGTTATTGCCTTCATTCTTTGTTGCTTCTCAATCTTATACTTTGAAAAATGAATTTATGGCTTATATCGAATCAGTAATAGCTTCATTAAACTTTAGAGAAAATGAATTTAATGAATTTATTGAGATTGTTACTTTCAATGTCGTTAATCGTTTACGTCATTATAGAGAGAAAAAAGTGCAAGATGACACACCTCAATGGTTAAAAAATACAATTGAAGAAATGCATGAAATAGCGATGTTCAATGAAAATGCATTAGAAAACATGATTGCAATAACAGGGAAGTCTCAAGAGTATTTAACACGAGCAACAAAGCGTTATTACGGTAAAACGCCAATGCAAATTATCAATAGTATTCGAATAAATTTTGCAAAAAAACAACTAGAGATAACTAATTACTCTATAACTGATATTGCTTTTGAATCAGGTTATAGCAGTCCGAGTTTATTTGTGAAAAAATTTAAGGAAGCAACAACATTAACTCCGAGTGAGTATAGAAAGAGTTTACAAAGTGGCTAATATACTCGTCATACTTCAAGGTGCAGGGTTGTTGACTACGCTCAGCTAGCCGAGTCACATAGAATTATTTAGAGTATATAGATTAAATAAAGAAATTACATTATTTATTGTATTCCCTGTTTATATTTCAACTTAATTATAACTTACTATATCTAAATTTCATTAGTGAGGTCTGAACACACATGAGCAAAAAATTAAAAGTGGTGACTATTGGTGGTGGTAGTAGTTATACACCTGAATTAATTGAAGGCTTTATTAAACGTTATCATGATTTACCTATTAGTGAATTATGGTTAGTTGATATTGAAGAAGGACAGGAAAAGCTAGATATTATTTATGAATTAAGTTTACGGATGATAAAGAATGCGAATATACCACTTAAATTGTATAAAACATTAGATCGTCAGCAAGCATTAAAAGATGCAGACTTTGTGACGACACAATTTCGGGTTGGATTATTAAAAGCACGCGAAAAAGATGAAGTGATCCCACTAAGTTATGGCTATTTAGGGCAAGAAACAAATGGCGCTGGTGGTTTATTTAAAGGATTACGCACAATCCCTGTCATTTTTGACATAATTAAGGATGTAGAAAAGCTATGTCCAGATGCGTGGATTATTAATTTTACCAATCCTGCTGGAATGTTGACAGAAGCGGTTTATCGGCACACTAATTTCAAACGTTTTATTGGTGTTTGTAATGTCCCGATTGGTATGAAAATGTTCATTACAGATGTATTAGGTTTAACAAAAGAAAACCAGCTATCGATAGATTTATTTGGTTTAAACCATATGGTATTCATTAAAAATATTACTGTTGATGGTGTTTCTCGATTTGATGAAGTATTGAATGGCATCATAT
This sequence comes from Providencia sp. 2023EL-00965, assembly GCF_033550225.1. Lineage (NCBI taxonomy): Bacteria > Pseudomonadati > Pseudomonadota > Gammaproteobacteria > Enterobacterales > Morganellaceae > Providencia > Providencia sp. 2023EL-00965. The sequence goes on from NZ_JAWUEH010000003.1 coordinate 336,242, forward strand.
CAAAGGCATATAGCACTAATTCAGTAAAAAATATTACAGGGTTACCTTTTGATAGTGGACTATTAAGTGCTTTGAAACTGATACCATGTTCATACTTACAGTATTATTTTAAACATAAAGAAATGTTAGTTATTGAAATGGCAGAGTTTTATAAAGAGGGCACACGAGCGCAAGTCGTACAAAAATTAGAAAAAGAACTTTTCGAGTTGTATAAAGATCCTGAATTAAAAGTAAAACCCAAGCAATTAGAGTCTCGTGGCGGTGCCTATTATTCAGATGCAGCCTGTGAAGTTATCAATGCTATTTATAATGATAAGCAAACGGAGCACTATGTTAATATTCCTCATTATGGCCATATAAATAATATTCCAGCCGATTGGGTGATTGAGGTAACCAGTAAATTAGGTCGTGATGGTGCAATACCGAGTGAAAGGATCACGTATTTTGACGAAAAAGTATTAGGATTGATTTATGCAATTAAAGAGTATGAAATAGCAACAACTCATGCAGCAATCAATGGGGATTTCAATGAAATTTTATTAGCCATGAATTTAAATCCTCTTATTAATTCCGATAATGATGCACGCCAGATGGCGAAAGATCTTCTCCTAGCGCATAAATATTATTTACCGAATTTTGCTAAAGCCATTAAATATATCGAACAGGAAAAAATTGTCTCTGGAGCTTAATAGGAATGGGATATGCCCTCTTTATTAATTATTAATGCTGATGATTTTGGATTATCTAAATCGGTCAATTATGGAATTGTTGATGCACACCGTTATGGTGTTGTGACATCAACGACAGCGATGATGAATATGCAAAATATTCAACACGCAGCGGAACTTGCCATCCAAGTACCCACCTTGGCGATAGGAATGCACTTTGTATTAACTACCGGTACGCCTCTTACTGTAATGCCTACCTTAACCCGTGAAGGTAAATTAGGTAAATGGCTGTGGGAATTGGAAGCAGAGGGGCAATTACCTTTAGATGAAATAATGGCAGAGTTGAATGCTCAATATCAACGGTTTAATGATGTTTTTGGTCGCCCACCAAGTCATATAGATAGCCATCACCATATACATATGATTGCACAGCTTTTTCCATTAATTGCTGAATTTGCCAATCAAAAGGGAATACCCTTGCGGGTTTACCACGAACATAACAGTACTGAAAATATATTGAATATTCCTCGTAGTACTGATTATTTTTCACCTGAGTTTTATGGTGAACCTAGTTCAGTTTCAGAGGCGCTGTTTTTGAGTATACTCGACAGATCAACAAAACAGGGATATCAATCTATAGAGATTATGTGCCATCCAGCATTTATTGATAACGATTTAATGATGAGTGGATATGCCTATCAGAGATTGACAGAGTTAGAGGTTTTAACTGGAAAAGGGCTTAAGCAAGCAATTAGGGATAGAGGGTATCAGTTAGCAACTTATTTGGACTTATAATAAATAGCCCAACCTATTTGTCTTTAATATAAATAGGTTGGGCAAGTAAAAATAGCAGATTAAATTATTTGCCCAGTTTCTCTTTTAAGAAGCTGATAACATTATCTAAGCCAACAAGTGATTTTTCGTCACTACGGCGAGCTTTGTATTCCACTTGGTTATTGTCTAAATTACGATCGCCAATAACGATGGTATATGGCACCCCGATCAATTCCATATCAGCAAACATAACGCCTGGGCGTTCTTTACGATCGTCAAAAATGACATCAATACCCTGTGCTTTTAAGTCAGCGTATAATTTCTCTGCCACTTCTTTGACACGGTATGATTTGTGCATATTCATCGGCAAAATCGCAACGTGGAATGGCGCTATCGCATCAGGCCAAATAATACCGCGTTCATCATGGCTTTGCTCAATAGCGGCGGCAACAATACGGGTTACACCAATACCATAGCAGCCCATAGTCACGATTTGGTTATGGCCTTCTTCATTCTGAACAGAGGCTTTCATCGCTTCCGAATATTTAGTCCCTAATTGGAATATATGGCCAACTTCGATCCCGCGTTTAATGAGTAACGTGCCTTTACCATCAGGGCTTGGATCGCCTTCGACTACATTACGTAAATCGAATGTTTCTGGCTGCGCAAGATCACGTTCCCAGTTAATGCCAAAGTAGTGTTTGCCATCGATGTTAGCGCCAGCACCGAAATCACTCATCACAGCAACACTACGGTCAATGACCATTGGCAATGGCATATTCACAGGACCAAGAGAGCCTGGAGCAGCTTTAATTGCTGCTTTGATTTCTTCCTCTGAGGCAAATTCTAATGGGCTAGAAATCAGTGGGTGTTTTTCTGCTTTGACTTCGTTTAGCTCGTGATCACCACGGATCAGTAGAGCAACGAGTGTATGACCTGAATCCTTCTTAGCACGAACAATCAGTGTTTTAACCGTTTTTTCAATTGGTAAGTTAAACTGTTCAACTAATTCAGCAATAGTTTTCGCGTTGGGTGTATCAACTAAACGCATTTCTTCAGTTGGAGCTGCTCGTGAAGTCAGTGGTGTAACGGCTTCTGCGAGTTCAATGTTGGCTGCAAAATCAGATTCAGTCGAGAAAACGATATCATCTTCACCACTTTGAGCTAACACTTGGAATTCATGGGAGGCACTACCGCCAATTGAACCTGTGTCAGCTTGAACAGGACGGAAATCAAAGCCAATACGGGTAAAGATTTTGCTATACGCTTCATACATTGCATCATACGTTTCTTGTAATGATTCTTGAGATGTATGGAAAGAGTAAGCGTCTTTCATGATAAATTCGCGTGAACGCATGATCCCAAAACGTGGGCGCACTTCGTCACGGAACTTAGTTTGAATTTGGAATAGATTTAATGGGAGTTGTTTGTATGAAGTGATTTCATTACGAATTAGATCAGTAATGACTTCTTCATGAGTTGGACCTAAAACAAATGGGCGCTCACCACGATCAGTAAAACGTAGTAATTCAGGGCCATATTGTTCCCAACGACCACTCTCTTGCCATAAATCTGCGGGTTGAACTACGGGCAAAGACACTTCAATTGAGCCCGCATTTTCCATTTCTTCACGGACGATATTCTCGACTTTACGTAGAACACGGACACCAGTCGGTAGCCAGTCATAAAGACCAGATGCAAGTTTACGGATCATTCCTGCACGAAGCATCAGCTGATGGCTGATAACTTCCGCATCAGCAGGAGTCTCTTTTAGTGTTGAGAGCAGATATTTGCTAGTACGCATTGTATAGGTTCCATTAGAACAACGGGTTATGGCGAATATATGTATTCGCCAAAATCAATCTAGGTTGCTAAGCAACATGATAAACGGTTAGTTTATCAGTGACCGAGCTTTGTCAAAAGGGGTTAAACGGTTTTTTCATAAGGTTCGATAGCGAATACTTCCGTCACACTATCAATAACTCGCCAACGAATATTAAAATCCAATAAGTGAACGGCGTAATCACGTTGTTCATTAGTACCATGCTTTTTATAGGCAGGTCGAGGATCTTGCATAAGAACTTGTTGAATAAATTGGCTAAGACCTGGATAGCTTTGCTGGTATTTGACTAAATCTTGCTGAACTTGAGGAAGAAAAATAACCTGCATATCATCTGATGGCGCATCTTGTGCAAAGCCGGCTTTTGCTGTTGCAATAGATTCAGCAAAAGGCAGATAAGGTTTGATATCAATAACAGGAGTACCATCTACCAAATCCAAGCTACCTAGCTCTAAGATAACTTGATTGTTTTTAACGATGACATCTTTTAATTCGATCAGCGACATACCAATAGGGTTAGGGCGAAAAGTAGAACGTGTCGCAAAAACCCCCATTTTTTCATTGCCACCAAGCCGAGGAGGGCGGACTAAAGGTTTCCAGCCTCCTTGCATTGTTTGATGAAAAATAAATAAAACCCAGATATGACTAAATTGAGTGAGTCCCCTCACTGAATTCGGATCATTATATGGTGAATGCAAATGTAGACGTCCCGAGCCACCTGGTACAAGCCCAGGTTGGCGTGGAATGGCAAACTTTTCTTTATAGGGTGATTCGATATGCCCTATAACATTACACTCGAATGATTGCATATAATTATTATTCAACAATTTGTATTGCGCTACCTTCACAAATTGTTGCTTGATAGCAACCGGGTGATGCTAAGGTCTGGCACTGATGTAGCAGTACAGCGTCAGCTGCAATATAAGCTGCTTGTGTTAACATGCTTTTTTTAGCCGTATTTAAGTTGGCGGGTGGGCTTTTGATACTTTCACGACACGATTCGCCAGAAACAACCCCTAAATCTTTAAATGGCATCCCTAATAACTCTTCAGGGCTATTCATTAATTTTACATTAGCGGTATTTGGTTCAGCGACTTTCTTTGGCACTGGTTTAGATAGCTTCATACTTGTGAAGCCTTTATTTTGGCCCTGATGAATGTATTGATTCATTCCACACCCAGCTAAAATAAAAGTAGCGAGGGTGAGCAATAACAATCTCATAAGTTTTTCCTTTCTTATAGTAGCTCTTGGGGAAATACAGTTGCTATGTGTTGTCTTTATACTGGTCGTATTTCAAGTCGTTGTCTGTGCTTAAAAACACGAATCGCCTAGACGCACCTTGAATTATTTATAGTATGTATAATGCAAAAAATACTAGGTGGCATTGCACCACCTAGTATATTAATCATTTTTTAACTAATAAAAAAGATTACCAACCTTTAACTGCACCACCATCAAAGACCTCATCAGCCTTCTTAGCTACTTCATCTGATTGATATGCTTGAACAAATTTCTTCACATTTTCATTATCTTTATTGTCATCACGAGCAACAATAATATTCACATATGGAGAATCTTTGTCTTCTACAAACAAACCATCTTTTGCAGGGGTTAATTTAGGCGTTGCACTACTTGCCCATGTCGTGTTGATGATAGCTAATGCAATTTTTTGATCATCAAGTGCACGTGGTAATTGAGGAGCTTCTAATTCAACAAATTTTAAGCCTTTTGGATTTTCAACAATATCCAAAATTGTTGGCATTAGGCCTGTACCATCTTTCAGTTTGATTAAGCCTTGTTTTTGTAACAGTAGCAGTGAACGGCCAAGGTTAGTTGGATCGTTAGGTAATGCCACTTGTGAGCCATCTGCCAGTTCATCGGCCGATTTAATTTGTTTAGAATAAGCTGCGATAGGGTAAATAAACGTATTACCTACAGGAGTCAGCTTATAGTTTCTGTCTTTAATTTGCTGATCAAGATAAGGCTTATGTTGGAATGCGTTTGCATCGATATCACCTTTACTTAATGCTTCATTTGGCAGTACAAAGTCATTGAAAGCAACTAATTCAACATTCAAGCCGTATTTTTCTTTTGCTACTTTCTGTGCAACTTCAGCAACTTCTAACTCTTTACCCATAATAACGCCAACTTTGATGCTATTTGGATCTTTTTCTTTTTGACCACAACCAGTAAGTGCTAATGTGCCTAATAGCGCGCCAACAACTGCGATAGATTTTAACTTAATAGACATAGATATACCCCTTAAACGCTTTCTTTATAGCACCTCAATGGCGCTGCTATTTTTACGGACTATTTATGTGACACTTTTTTCATTAAATATTCACCGGTAAATTGTATGATGAATACTAAGATAATTAACAACACAAGTACGGTATTCATGACTAATGGGTTATAGGTGTAATAACCATATTGCATTGCTATCTGACCTAAACCACCTGAACCGACAGCACCACCCATCGCAGAATAACCAACTAACATAATGAGTGTGATAGTTGCTGCATTGATGATCCCCGGTAATGATTCAGGTAACAGAATTTTGCGAATAATTTGCAGTGGTGTTGCTCCCATCGCTCTTGAAGCTTCAATTAAACCGCTTGGAACTTCTAATAAGGTATTTTCAACCATACGAGCGATAAATGGGATCGCACCGACAGTTAGTGGAACAATCGCTCCTTCAATACCAATTGCAGAGCCAACTAAGAATTTAGTAAATGGGCTGATCCAAACTAAAAGAATAATAAATGGAATCGAACGGAAAATATTCACTATCGCTGAAATGACAGCATATAGCGCCTTATTTTCCATGACTTGCCCTTTACGAGTCACATACAGTAGAACGCCAGTTGGTACGCCCATGATAAAACCGAGGATCGCCGAAACGAAAGTCATAATAATAGTATCAATCGTTCCCGATATAAGCAGTGAAATCATTCCCTCAGACATAACCTAAAACCTCTACTTTGACATGATGCTCTTTCAAAAATTCAATTGTTGCTTCAACTCCACCATTAACACCATGCAATTCAGCTAACATAACACCAAATTTCACGCCGCCTGCATAGTCAATTTGAGAGCTCAATATGTTGATATCAATGTCAAATTTACGAACCGCCATAGAAATTAACGGGGCATCAACAGATTGACCTGTAAATTCTAATTTTAATAATGGCGATAAATCTGCACCAGGTTCGCTTTTTAATTGCGCTTTATAGTCGTCAGGAATATCAATAACCAACGTAGATTTGATAAATTCTTGAGCAACTGGTGTTTTAGGGTGAGAGAATACTTCACTCACTTTATCTTGTTCTATTAATTGACCACCGCTAATCACAGCGACCTGATCACAAATACGTTTCACTACATCCATTTCATGGGTGATCAATAAGATTGTTAATCCTAAACGACGGTTAATATCTTTCAATAATTCAAGAATAGAACGTGTTGTTGCTGGATCAAGTGCACTAGTTGCTTCATCACACAATAAAACTTTTGGTGAGTTTGCTAAAGCGCGTGCAATGGCGACACGTTGTTTTTGGCCACCGGATAAATTAGCAGGATAAGCATCCTTTTTATCGGTTAAGCCAACAAGCTCAAGTAATTCATCGACGCGAGTTTTAATTTTTTCTTTAGGTGTATTATCTAATTCAAGCGGAAGAGCTACGTTGTCAAATACATTTCGTGATGATAATAAGTTAAAGTGCTGGAAAATCATGCCAATACCACGGCGAGCTTTCGTCAACGCTTTTTCAGGTAAGGCACTTAAGTCTTGCCCATCAACAATGACTTGGCCTGATGTCGGGCGCTCAAGCATGTTTACACAACGAATCAGTGTACTTTTGCCTGCACCTGATGCGCCAATCACGCCATAAATTTGCCCAGCAGGAACGTGCAGGCTAATATTAGTGAGCGCCTGAATGTTACGGCTTCCTTGTTGGAAAACTTTATTAATATTTGAGAGCTTTATCATTTATTTCTTCTAAATATATAGGAATCAATTTTTAGATATCTAAATCTAATATGCTTGGATGTTAAGGCGTCTAGACGTCTAAGTCAATAAAGTTTGATTTATTTATTCTATTCTCATTTATTTTCTTTTCATGAGATACTAAAAGTACATTTAGTTTGAGGAGTGAATCGGTGAGCAAAGGTATACCTGCGATCTTTTTAGATAGAGATGGCACAATCAATATTGACCATGGCTATGTACATAAAATAGATGACTTTCAATTTATTGATGGTGCAATTGAAGCGATGGCTGAATTAAAAAACATGGGTTATGCATTAGTTGTCGTCACTAACCAGTCAGGTATCGGTAGAGGCATTTATTCTGAAGATAACTTTATGCAGTTAACCGAGTGGATGGATTGGTCTTTGGCAGACCGTGGTGTTGATCTTGATGGTATCTATTTCTGCCCGCATCACCCAGATGCGAAAGAAGAGGAATATCGACAAGACTGTAATTGCCGTAAACCCAAACCAGGAATGTTATTAGACGCGCAAGCATTTCTGAATATTGATATGGCATCTTCTATTATGGTTGGCGATAAGCTCGCAGACATGCAAGCGGGTAAAGCGGCAAATGTTGGTACAACTATTCTCGTTAAAAGTGGTGAAACAGTCACTGATGAAGCTATCGCAGCTGCTGATTTAGTCATAGAAAGCATTGCAGAACTGCCTAAAGTGGTTAAAAATATCAAAAAATAGGCGTTTTGGGTGATATATCAGCAACTGAAAAATTTTTTTAAAAAAACACTTGCTAGAATTTTCTGACTCCCTATAATGCGCCTCCACTGACCGACGATGAGCCGACACGAAATGTGATGGCAATCCCAAAGGGGATAACCCAAAAGGCATCACGAAGGCAGCGAGAGATTCTGAAAAGAATAAGCAAAAAAAAGCTTGACTCTCGATGAGGAAAGCGTATTATACGCCACCTCGCGACAACAACCTAAACGGTTAATATCGAAAGATAAAGTCGCAACGCTCTTTAACAATTTATCAGACAATCTGTGTGGGCACTCACAAGACACTATCAAAAAATATTTGATTTTAAAGTCTTGAAGAGTGACTAACACGTTAATTCATATACATATGAACTAATAGGTAATCTGGTTTCTTCGGAAATCAGGCGACAGTAAAACATTCTTTGAGCATCAGACACTTTTAATTGAAGAGTTTGATCATGGCTCAGATTGAACGCTGGCGGCAGGCCTAACACATGCAAGTCGAGCGGTAACAGGAGAAGCTTGCTTCTCGCTGACGAGCGGCGGACGGGTGAGTAATGTATGGGGATCTGCCCGATAGAGGGGGATAACTACTGGAAACGGTGGCTAATACCGCATAATCTCTTAGGAGCAAAGCAGGGGAACTTCGGTCCTTGC